>NZ_JBSHFH010000005.1:0-240208 GCF_053617235.1 Streptomyces sp. NPDC055749
GCCCCTACCTGGGTGCCCGGCCCTCACGCGTACGAACCGCTAAATGCCCTGCCACGCCGGCTTCGCCGCGTACGTGGCCCGGAAGTAGTCGCCCAGCTTCAGCTTCGACGCGGCGGCCTCGTCGACCACCACCGTCGCGTGCGGATGCAGCTGCAGCGCCGACGCGGGCACGATCGAGGCGACCGGACCCTCGACCGTCTGCGCGATCGCCTCGGCCTTGCCCTCGCCGGTGGCCAGCAGGATCGGGTGGCGGGACTCCAGGATCGTGCCGATGCCCTGCGTGATGACGTGGTGCGGCACCTGGTCGATGTCGTTGTCGAAGAAGCGCGCGTTGTCCACCCGCGTCTGCTCCGTCAGCGTCTTGATCCGCGTACGGGAAGCGAGCGAGGAGCACGGCTCGTTGAAGCCGATGTGCCCGTCCGTGCCGATGCCGAGCAGCTGGAGGTCCACTCCGCCCGCCTCGGCGAGCGCCCTGTCGTACGCCTCGCAGGCCGCCTGGACGTCCTCGGCGGAACCGTCGGGGCCCATGAAGGACGCCTCGGACAGACCCAGCGGCTCCACGACCTCGCGCAACACCACAGAGCGGTACGACTCGGGGTGGCCGGGGCGCAGTCCGACGTACTCGTCGAGCTGGCAGATCCGGGCGCGCGAGGCGTCCACGGCCCCGGAGCGGACCTTGGCGGCCAGCGCCTGGTAGATGGGCAGCGGGGTCGAGCCGGTGGCAACGCCGAGCAGGGCGTCGGGCTTGCGGCTCAGCAGGACTCCGATGGCCTCCGCGATGAGCTCGCCGCCTGCCGCGGCGTCCGGGACGATGACAACTTCCACGCTGTGCCTGCCGATCTGAAAGGTGGAGTCATGTGGTATAGACCAATCTAGTCACCAATCTAGCAGAACCGGGCAGCCCGGAGGTGAACTGCTCACAGAGCGGTCAGCCGGTTCGTCCCGCTGGCGGCTGCCCGCCGGGCCGTGGTCGACTTGTCCGAGCCGGCGGGCGCCTGCCCGCGCGCATTCACCGCACGGGAGGCACCCATATGTCCGCCACCTCTTCGGCCGCGCAGCGGGACCAGGGCGAGCGGCCGGGCGTGATCATGTCCGGCGAGATGGCCGAGCAGCCGGCCATGCTGCGCCGCATCCTCCAGCGGGGAGCCCCCGCGATCCGTCAGGTGGCCGCCGAGATCGCGGCGAAGAAGCCCCGGTTCGTCCTGCTGACGGCCCGGGGGTCCTCCGACCACGCGGCGCTCTACGCCAAGTACCTGCTGGAGATCCGGCTCGGACTGCCCTGCGGCCTCGCCTCGATGTCCACGACGACGGCCTACGGCGCGGAGCCGGACCTCACGGACGTCCTGGTGATCACCGTCAGTCAGTCGGGCGGCTCGCCCGACCTGATCGCCTCCACGAAGGCCGCCCGCTCCGCCGGTGCGATCACCCTCGCGGTGACCAACAACCCGGACTCCTCGCTCGCCGCGGTGTCCGAATACAGCATCGACATCCTCGCGGGCCCCGAGAAGGCGCTGCCCGCGACCAAGACGTACACCGCCTCGCTGCTGGCGCTCTATCTCTTCGTGGACGGCCTGGCCGCGGGGGACGGCCCTGCCGCCGCCGAGGCCCTGCCGGACCTGGCCGAGCAGATCCTGGCCCGGAAGGACGAGGTCAAGTCCCTCGCCTCCCGCTACCGCTTCGCCGAACGCATGGTCATCACCTCGCGCGGCTACGGCTACCCCACCGCCAAGGAAGCGGCTCTGAAACTGATGGAGACCAGCTACATCCCCGCTCTCGCCTACTCGGGCGCAGACCTGCTGCACGGCCCGCTCGCCATGGTCGACAACATCTCCCCGGTGATCGCCGTCGTCACCGACGGCCGCGGCGGCCAGGCGCTCCAGCCGGTCCTGGACCGGCTGCGGGGCCGCGGCGCCGACCTCTTCGTGGTCGGCCCGAAGGCCCAGGTGGAGGCCGCGTCGGCGGGCTTCGCGCTGCCGGTGGCGGGAGTGGCGGAGGAGTTGCAGCCGATCCTGGAGATCCTGCCGCTCCAGATGCTGGCCTACGAGGTGACGATCGCCCGCGGCCAGGACCCGGACGCGCCCCGCGCCCTGGCCAAGGTCACCGAGACCCACTGACCGCCGGGGCCGTAAGCCCCCCGGAAACACCCGCGGGCCGCGGCGCCAGGACGGGACCCTCAGCCCGTCCGGCACCGCAGCCCGGAGTTGCGCGGCCGGCGGTGTGCGGTTCCTCCGGCCGAGGAGGCACCGGCGCAGTCAGGGCAGAGAGCGCCGGGTGCCTCGTTCCGTTCTCCTGTGCGGGGAGAACGGAGGTCTTTCCTGTGCATTGTGGACTAGACCAATCGTTCGTGTCCATCCGTGTGCACGGCAATTCCGGCCGGACTTCCCGCCGCACCCTCTTTCACGGGGCGGCGGGCCGATCGGTTCGGAAGCTCCGAGTATCCACGGGTACGCTCGCACACGTGCCCTCCATGAACGACCTCGTCCGCCAGCACACAGCCCTGAGCGATACCGACCTCGAATGGCTCCACCTGCTGGTCTCGGAGTGGCAGCTGCTCTCCGACCTGTCCTTCGCCGACCTCGTCCTGTGGGTCCCGACCCGCGACGGGACCCGCTATGTGTCCGTCGCGCAGATGCGGCCCAACACCGGCCCCACCTCCTACCAGGACGACATGGTCGGCCATCTGGTGCCGCGCGGCAGGCGTCCGCTGCTCGACGCCGCCCTGGACGAGGGCCGGATCGTGCGCGAGGGCGACCCGGAGTGGCGCGAGGAGGTTCCGGTACGGGTCGAGTCCATCCCCGTACGCCGTGAGGGCCGCGTCCTCGGCGTGATCGCCCGCAACACCAACCTCCTCACCGTACGTACGCCCTCCAGACTGGAGCTCACCTACCTCCAGTCCGCGTCCGACCTGGCCCAGATGATCGCCGCCGGGTCCTTCCCGTTCCCCGGTCAGCAGGTCGACATGGACGCCTCGCCGCGCGTCGGCGACGGGCTGATCAGGCTCGATGCCGACGGGATCGTCCAGTACGCCAGCCCCAACGGCCTCTCCGCCTACCACCGTCTCGGCCTCGCCTCCGACCTTGTCGGCCATCACCTCGGCACCACCACGGCCGAGCTCGCACCCTCCCGGGGGCCGGTGGACGAGGCCCTGGTCAAGGTGGCCAGCGGCTACGCGCCCCGCGAGTTCGAGGTCGAGTGCGCCAGCGGCGTGATCCAGCTCAGGGCCATCCCGCTCAAGCCCAAGGGTGTCCGCATCGGCTCGCTGGTTCTCCTTCGCGACGTCACCGAACTGCGCCGCCGCGAGCGTGAGTTGATCACCAAGGACGCCACCATCCGGGAGATCCACCACCGGGTGAAGAACAACCTCCAGACGGTGGCGGCCCTGTTGCGTCTCCAGTCCCGCCGGATGGATTCCGAGCAGGGCCGCGAGGCGCTCAACGAGGCGGTACGACGGGTCGGTTCGATCGCGATCGTGCATGAGACGCTGTCTCAGAACCTGGACGAGCGGGTCGAGTTCGACGAGATCGCGGACCGGGTCATCGCGATGGTCGCCGAGATCTCCCCGGGCAAGGTCACCTGCCGCCGCACCGGCCGCTTCGGAATTCTCGACGCGGAAGTGGCCACGCCGCTCTCGATGGTGCTCACCGAGGTGCTCCAGAACGCCCTGGAGCACGCGTTCACCGTGGCCGAGCGCGGCACGGTGGAGGTCTCGGCGGTACGGGGCGGCGCACCGTCCGACGCGCGGCTGCTGATCACGGTCTCGGACGACGGACGCGGACTGCCCGAGGGATTCGACCCGAAGCGGGCCGGGAATCTGGGGCTGCAGATCGTGCGGACCCTGGTGGAGGGCGAGCTCGGCGGCACCTTCGGCATGGTCCCGGGACCCGAGCGCGGCACCCACGTGATCCTGGACATCCCGGTGGGTTCGGCGAAGTAGCCGGGCCGCTTCCATGCCTCACACATAGCAGTGGGCCCGGACCGTGCTGACGGTCCGGGCCCACTGCTTATTACGTACGTTGCGATGCGCTACGGGGTACTGCGCGCTGCGACTCGAAGGCGGGGCTGTGCGTACGCTCTGTACGCGCCGCCGGGCTGAGGCTCGTAGCGGGGGGCGTCAATCAGGCGCTGGCGTTACGCGCCCGGTTGCGAGCGGCACGGCGCTTCATCGCGCGGCGCTCGTCCTCGCTGAGGCCACCCCAGACGCCGGAGTCCTGGCCGGACTCGAGCGCCCACTGCAGGCACTGCTCCATGACGGGGCAGCGACGGCAGACGGCCTTGGCTTCCTCGATCTGCAGCAGCGCAGGACCGGTGTTGCCGATGGGGAAGAACAGCTCCGGGTCTTCCTCACGACAAACGGCGTTGTGACGCCAGTCCATGGCTGCTACCTCTCCTTGGTATTTCAAGCTCGTTGCTTGTGAATGTGAACGCTTTCACGAATCCCCCCGCAGACACAGGGCCGACTCCCAGATGAACTGGTTGTGGTCTTGTCAGTGAGGAGGGGTTCTGGCTCTCAGTGGAGGCCGGTGTTGCGGGCCGTCCCGATCGCCATGTAGAGATTCGCAAACCTCGGCGACGGATACAACCCCTTCTGGAAAGTTTTTTTTGATTCCTCGGTGTCGGCTAGGTCACAGCCGTACTTCCAGGGGGTGGGGGCCAGTCCAAACGTTCGAGTTAAAGGACTTTGGGCCCTTCCACTCACACAATCACACGCAGTGCACGGCGTACGCCTGTGAACGTCACGCTCGTACGCAGTCCCAGGTGGTCGCCGTCCATCTGGAAGGGCAGTGGGGCCTTTGAATGCAAGGTGAAGTCGGTGAGGTCATGAAGTGAAACGGCGTGCTTGCCGTGCGGGCCCTTCTCGGGGCTCGAAGTGAGCAGCTGGGTGCCGTAACGGGCGACCGCGGGGGTCGAGAGACGCTTCAGACCGAGGATGTCCAGGGCGGTGTCGAAGGACGCCTTCGGAGAGGCGTACATCGGACGATTCCCCAGGTAGGTCCAGGGGGCGGTGTTGCAGATTATGGACAGCGCGAGGTCCGTGACGGGGTCCTGGCCGGGCACGTCGAGCGTGATCAGACCGTGCCGCCGGTGCGGCTCCTCCAGGAACTGGCGGACCACCTGGCGTACGTACAGCGCGTGAGTCGAACGCTTGCCGCGCTCGCGCTTCTGTTCGACCCGGCCGATCACGCCGGCGTCGAATCCGAGACCGGCACAGAAAGTGAACCAGCGCTCCGGGACGGCCTCGTCCTCCGTGCCCGGCGTGCCGGCCGCGAGACCCAGGCCGACCGTGCGCTCGCTGCGCTGTTCCAGGGCGTCCAGGATGGCGCCGGTCGCCTCCACGGCGTCGTTGGGCAGCCCGAGGGCGCGCGCGAAGACATTGGTGGAACCGCCGGGGACCACGGCCAGGCTCGGCAGATTGTCCACATCGGGCCCCTTGTGCAGCAACCCGTTCACGACCTCGTTGACCGTGCCGTCGCCGCCGAGGGCGACCACGAGATCGATGTCGTCGGAGTCCGCTGCCCGTCGGCCCAGGTCCCGGGCGTGCCCTCGGTACTCCGTGGTGACGGCTTCGATCTTCATCTCGCTCGCGAGAGCGTGAATCAGCACGTCACGCGTCCGCGCACTGGTAGTGGTGGCAGCTGGGTTGACCACGAGGAGTGCGCGCATGCCCGCCAGACTACCTACCGCGAGGTACCGGCCTGAAGTCCCGCAGCCCTGGGTTCACGCTCGGTGACGGGCTGTGAACGACGAGGGCGTGCCACTGACCCCGGCTTCACTTTCCCGGGGGAGGGATGCCAACCTGCATAGCGTGAGCATTCAGGAGAACACGCCCTCTTCCTCGCCGTCGGCCGGACCGGAGAAGCCGGGCAGGATCGCCGCAGTGGCCGGACTCAACGCCCTCGAAGGGGCGGCGCTCGTCGCAGGCGGGATCTACATGGTGGTCATGGGACTGCTCGGCCGGCCCGACAGCCCCCAGCAGGCGGAGATGGGCGGACTCACCCTCGTCGCGCTCGGCCTGATCCCGCTGTTCGCCGCGCGCGGACTGCTGCTGCGGCGCAGCTGGAGCCGCGGGCCCGCGCTCATCACCCAGCTGATGGCGCTGCCGGTCGCCTGGACGCTGCTGCGGTCGCAGGGCGCGCTCATTCCCGCGGGCATCGTGCTCGCCGTCGTCGCGGTGACGTCGCTGGTGCTGCTGCTCAGCCCGACGACCACGCAGGCGCTGGGCATCCGGGGGCCGCGTACGACCCCCGAAGCCTGAGCGCTACTCCTCGACGAGAAGGCGCTCGCGCAGCTGCGCGAGCGTGCGTGCCAGCAGCCGGGAGACGTGCATCTGCGAGATGCCGACCTCCTGGGCGATCTGCGACTGGGTCATGTTCCCGAAGAAGCGCAGCAGCAGAATGCGCTTCTCGCGCGGCGGCAGGTCCTCCAGCAGCGGCTTCAGCGACTCGCGGTACTCGACGCCCTCCAGCGCCTCGTCCTCGGAGCCCAGGGTGTCCGCGACCGCCGGTGACTCGTCGTCCGTGTCCGGGACGTCCAGCGACAGCGTGCTGTAGGCATTGGCCGATTCCAGGCCCTCCAGGACCTCTTCCTCGGAGATACCGAGACGCTCCGCCAGCTCGTGCACCGTCGGGGAACGGCCGTGCTGCTGGGAGAGCTCCGCGGTGGCCGTCGTCAGCGAGAGCCGGAGCTCCTGGAGGCGACGGGGCACCCGAACGGCCCAGCCCTTGTCACGGAAGTGGCGCTTGATCTCCCCGACCACCGTGGGGGTCGCGTACGTCGAGAACTCCACGCCGCGGTCCGGGTCGAACCGGTCCACCGACTTGATCAGGCCGATCGTGGCGACCTGGGTCAGATCGTCCAGCGGCTCCCCGCGGTTGCGGAATCTGCGGGCCAGGTGCTCCACGAGCGGCAGGTGCATCCGCACCAGCCGGTTGCGCAGCTCCGCCTTCTCGGCCGAGCCGTCGGGCAGCTCCCGCAGCTCGATGAAGAGTGCCCGCGCCGCACTGCGGTCGCGTGGATCGTGGTGCCCGTGCTCGCTCATCTGGACCGTCCGCTCTGCCTGCGACTGCTCCACCGCGGCCGTACGGCCTTGCGTCCCGTCCGCCCCGTCCACCGGATGCGGCCTGGCCTGTTGCTCCGGGATGCCCGTCGCGCGCACCACCCCGGGGCGGATCGTCTCGTCCCGCACAGGTCCGTCCCCGTTCCCGTTGCTCACGCCGGCCCGGGTCCCGCGCCGCGCTGTTTGTAGAGGCTGATGCTGACCGTACGGTCGTCCGCGACCGTGGAGTCGACCTTTCCGGCCAGTGCGGAAAGCACCGTCCAGGCGAAGGTGTCGCGCTCCGGCGCGCGGCCGTCCGTCGTAGGTGCCGACACCGTCACCTCGAGGGAGTCGTCGACGAGCCGGAACACGCAGCTGAGGACGGAGCCGGGCACGGCCTGCTGAAGCAGGATCGCGCAGGCCTCGTCGACCGCGATGCGAAGATCCTCGATCTCGTCGAGAGTGAAGTCCAAACGCGCTGCCAGACCGGCCGTGGCCGTTCGCAGCACCGACAGGTAGGCACCCGCAGCGGGCAGCCGGACCTCTACGAAGTCCTGATTCCCGGGCTCGCCTGCGATCTGGGACACCCTCACCTCCAAGGTGGCACAAACTCTTTCGAAGTTCCGGGAAGGGTGGCCCGGAGCCATGCGGTCCGTCGTCGGTTCTTGGTTCGGCGACGCTATCGCGATCCATGATGCCGTGTCGCCAGGACCCCGCCCGATGGTCGTCACTCATGGTAAGCCCATGAGTACGCACAGTGGGTAGGGGTCGGTGGCGGTCAATTGCGAAGAACCGGCGCCGGTTTGACGTACCCAGACGTCAGACGATCGAACCGTCCTGGAAGCACCAACGCCAGCTCTCGCCCGCTTCGAAGCTCCGCATGACCGGATGACCGGTGTCCTCGAAGTGCCCCGTCGCGTGCCGCAGGGGCGAGGAATCGCAGCATCCGACGTGCCCGCAGGCGAGGCAGAGGCGCAACTGCACGGGATGGCCGCCGGCCGCCAGACACTCCGTGCACGTCCCGCTGAGCGGGGCGGGCTCGGGGCGCGGCAGTTCCTGAAGGTGGGGGCACTCACTCATGATGTGCAGGTTACGACGGATGTGAGGACCGTGAGATGGACGCATTGCCCCTGGTGGCGCTGGTCGCGGCCAGTGCCGCGGTAGCCGGGGCCGCGCGCCGGACGCCGGTGCCGGCCCCGCTGCTGCTGGTCGTCGTGGGGCTGCTGGCCTCTTACCTGCCCGGAGTGCCGACGTACACCCTGGACGCGCACATCGTGCTGCCGCTCCTCCTCCCGCCGCTGCTCTACACGGCCGCGGTGGACAGCTCGTACCTCGATCTGCGGGCCAACGTCCGCCCGATCGCCCTGCTCTCGGTCGGGTACGTGCTCTTCGCGACCCTCGCCGTCGGCTGGCTGGCCTATCTGCTGGTTCCCGGTCTGCCGCTCACGGCCGCGCTGGTGCTCGGCGCCGTGATCGCCCCGCCGGACGCCGTCACGGCCGCGGCGATCGCGCGCAAGGTGGGGCTGCCCGCCCGGGTGACCACGATCCTCCAGGGCGAGTCCCTGGTGAACGATGCCACCGCGATCACCGCCTTCAAGGTGGCTCTCGCCGCGGCCGTCGGCGAAAGTGTCGGCTGGGGCGCCGGGATCGGCGAATTCCTGCTGGCCGCGGTCGGCGGTGTGGGTGTCGGTCTGCTGCTGATGGTGCCGCTGCACTGGCTCCGTACGCACCTCAAGGAAGCCCTGCTCCAGAACACCCTGTCCCTGCTGATCCCCTTCGTGGCCTACGCGGCGGCGGAACGGGTGCACGCCTCCGGAGTGCTCGCGGTCGTGGTCGTGGCGCTCTATCTGGGACACCGTTCCTGGCAGGTCGACTTCGCGACACGGCTCCA
Source organism: Streptomyces sp. NPDC055749 (assembly GCF_053617235.1). NCBI lineage: Bacteria > Bacillati > Actinomycetota > Actinomycetes > Kitasatosporales > Streptomycetaceae > Streptomyces > Streptomyces sp. NPDC055749. The sequence goes on from NZ_JBSHFH010000005.1 coordinate 8,925, forward strand.
GGAGGCGGCGGTCTGGAAGATGGTCGCGTTCGTCCTGGAGTCGGTGGTCTTCATGCTCATCGGCCTCCAGTTGTCCTTCGTACTGAAGGGCCTCGGAACGTACGGCGTCGGGGAGGCGCTCTGGTACGCCTTCGCCGTGTTCCTGGCGGTCGTCGTGGTCCGCTTCGTCTGGGTCTATCCGGCGACCTATCTGCCGCGATGGCTCTTCAGGCGCATCCGGGAGCGGGAGCCCGCGACGGACTGGACCGGGCCCTTGATCGTCGGCTGGGCGGGGATGCGCGGTGTGGTCTCGCTCGCCATCGCCTTCTCCATCCCGATGGTCATGGACGACGGCGAGGACTTCCCGGCCCGCAACCTGGTGCTGTTCCTGACGTTCACGACCGTCATCGGCACCCTGGTGATCCAGGGTCTGACCCTGCCGCTCCTGGTGCGCGTACTGAAGCTCCCGGGGCGGGACCTGCGCGCGGAGACGCTGGCCGAGGCGCAGGCCCAGAGCCAGGCGTCCACGGCAGCCGAGGCGCGCCTGGAGGAGCTCCTCTCCGATCGGAGCAACGCTCTGCCGGGGCCGCTCGCCGACCGGCTGCGTACGGTCCTGGAGCGCCGCCGCAACTCCGTGTGGGAGCGGCTCGGCGCGGCCAACCCGGTCACCGGGGAGTCGGCGGACGACACCTACCGGCGGCTCGCACGGCAGATGATCGAAGCCGAGCGGGAGGTCTTCGTCCGGCTCAGGGACGAGCGGCGTATCGACGACGAGATGATGCGCACGCTGCTGCGGCGGCTCGACCTGGAGGAGGCGGCGGCCTACCGGGAGTCGGACGACGCCTAGTGCTGTCGCCGTCCCGGAAGGCCGGCTGCCTGGCGCAGTCGCCCGGCGGTACGACAGGTCCTAGAAGGGCGTACCCGTGACGACGGCCGCCAGGCGGGTCCCCGGGGCGAACGCGCCCTCCTCGGTGAGCGTGGTCAGCGCGTACAGGAGCTTGGCCACGTAGAGCCGTTCGACGCGCAGCCCGTGCCGGTCCTCGAAGTCGTCGGCGAAGGCGTGCAGCTCCGGGGGCGTACGGGCGTAGCCGCCGAAGTGGAACCGCTCGTCCAGCGACCACCGTCCGGCCGGGCCGCCGAACGCCTCCCGTTGCAGGTCCCGTACCGCCTCGGCCAGGAACCCGCCGCGCAGGACCGGGACGCCCAGGGCGCGCTGCTCCGGTCCGAGCCCGGCGGCGAGGCCCGCGAGGGTGCCACCCGTTCCGCAGGCGACCGCCGCCACGTCGGCCAGGCCCCGCAGTTCGCGCCCGAGCTCTGTACAGCCCTGTGCGGCCAGCGCGTTGCTGCCACCCTCCGGGATGACGACGCACTCCCCGAAGAGGCTCAGCAGGCCGCTCAGGGCGTCAGGATCGGCCTTCGCGCGGTACGTGGCGCGGTCCACGAAGTGCAGACGCATGCCGTCGGCCGCGCACTGCGCGAGCGACGGGTTGAGCGGCCGGTGTGCCAGTTCGTCGCCGCGCACGACCCCGACCGTACGGAAGCCGAGCAGCCGCCCGGCGGCGGCCGTGGCGCGCAGGTGGTTGGAGTAGGCGCCGCCGAAGGTCAGCACGGTACGGCCGTCGGCGGAAGCCAGGTTCAGGGAGAGTTTCCGCCATTTGTTGCCCGGCAGATCCGGGTGGATCAGGTCGTCGCGCTTCAGCAGCAGCTGTACGCCCCGGCGCGCGAAGCGCTCGTCCCCGGCCGGCTCCAGAGGTGAGGGGAGGGCCGGTCGCAGCCGGGGCGTACCGGGTGTTTCTTGGTGCACTCGTGCATTGTCCCGCAGGGGGTCACTTGAGGCGTTCGTGGATACGGGCGCGCAGGGCGCTCATCGGGAATCCGCGCGGGTCGACCTTGCCGGGCTGCCACTCCCGGTGGCCGATCACCGAGGGGGCGCCCCAGTGGTGATAGCGGCAGATCGCCGACGCCGCCCGCTCGATGGCTTCGAGCTGGACGGCGGGCCAGGGGTCCTTGCCGTCGCCGAGGTTCTCGCACTCGAATCCGTAGAAGTACCGGTTTCCGTCGGTGTTGGCCTCGTTGTCCGGGGGAAGACGCTTCTCCGCGACGACGGCCCGCAGGACCTCGTCGTCGCCCAGCCCCGCGTGGTTGGTGCGGCCGTAGCCGACCAGATGGGCCCGGCCGTCCTTGGCGATCACTCCGTGGCAGAGCGGGCCCGGGAGGCCCGGATATCCGTCACGGCAGAGCTCGACGGTCCGGGCGGTGCCCCTGGTCACGGTGTGATGGATCATCACGCCGTGCACCGGTCCCCAGGGGCCCTTGTGATTGCGGTTGTGGGTACGCCAGTCGCCGACCTGGACGACGGTGAGCCCTTCGTCCTTCAGGGCGTCGAGGAAGCTGCTCGCGGACATGGGTGAGGACATGGCCGGCTCCTTGTTGCGCGTGGGGGAGTGCCGTACAGCGCTTGTACCCGAACAGGGCCCGGTGGACCCTCCGTTCCCGGCCTTTGCGCTCAGCCCTGGGCGAGCCACAGGTCGGGGCCGAACACCTCGTAGTGGATGTCCGCCGCCGGAAGGCCCTTGGCCAGCAACTGGGTCCTGACCGTGCGCATGAACGGCAGCGGTCCGCAGAGGTAGGCCTGCGTGCCGGAGGGGACCACGAGGCCCGTCACGTCGACAAGACCCGTGCGGTCGGCGGGGTGGCCGGGCCCGGGGTTCTCGTACCAGAAGTGCGCCGAGGCGTCGGGGAGCCGGCCGGTGAGGAGGGTGTGGTCCGCGCGCAGGGCGTGGTCGGCGGGGGACCGGTCCCCGTGCACGACCGTCACGGGTGAACGGTGGCCGGTGGACGCCAGGTGGTCCAGCATCGCGAGCATCGGGGTGCAGCCGATGCCGGCCGATGCGAGGAACAGCGGGGCGTCCACGGAGTCCAGCACCAGGTCCCCGTAGGGGACGGAGACGCGCAGCCGGTCACCGGGGCGCGTGCGGTCGTGCAGGTGCCGTGAGACCTCTCCGTCGGGGGTGTCGCCGCCACGCACCCTCTTGACGGTGATCGAGCGCACCGGCGAACCCGGGGCGCTCGACAGGCTGTACTGGCGTATCTGGCGTGCTCCGTCGGGGAGTTCCACCTGTACGGAGACGTACTGGCCCGGCCGGAAGACCGGAGCGGGCGCGCCGTCGGCGGGACCGATCCGGAAGGTGGCGACGTCCTCGGTCTCCTCGGTCCTGCCGATGACCTCCCACTCGCGCCAGACGTCACCGGCCACGACGCCCTGCTGGGCGTACAGCCGCTCCTCGACGGCGACCAGGGCGTTGGCCATCAGCCAGTACACCTCGTCCCAGGCGCCGGCGACCTCCGGGGTGACCGCGTCGCCGAGCACCTCGGCGATTGCGGCGAAGAGATGGGTGTGCACGACCTTGTACTGGGCCGCCGTCACACCGAGCGAGGCGTGCTTGTGTGCGATGCGGTTCAGCATCACGTCCGGGCGGGTGTCCGGGTGTGCGACCAGGTGTGTGGCGAACGCGGCTATCGAACCGGCGAGTGCCTGACGCTGCGCCCCGGACGCCTGGTTGCCCCGGTTGAAGAGGTCGCGCAGCAGCTCGGGGTGGGCGTCGAACAGCTTCCGGTAGAAGAGGTCCGCGATGTCGCCGACGGCCGCCCCGACGGCGGGCAGCGTGGCACGGACAGTGACGGTCGACGTCTCGGAGAGCATCGGGGAACTCCTGGGTGTGGATGGGGCTGTGGGTGGGGCTGTGTTGGCGGGTGGGAGACGGGCGGCGCGTCTCAGTCGCGTCTCAGTCCGGGGCGGGGCCGCTGGTGATGCCGATCAGCAGCGGGCCGGTGGGGGAGGCGACGAGCTCCGTCACGGTGAGGGGGTCGAGCGAGGCGTAGAACGCCTCCTGTGCCCGGCGGAGCGCGCCGCGCAGCACACAGGCGGCGCGCAGCGGGCACGGCGTGCTGCCCTCGCACTCGACGACGTCGTCAGCGCCCTCCAGCTCCCGCACGAGCGCGCCGATCGACGCGGAGCGGCCGGCCTCGGAGAGGGCGAGGCCGCCGCCCCTGCCGCGCCGGGCGTCGACAAGGCCGAGGTGCTGGAGCCTGGCCACGACCTTGGTGGCGTGGGTGTACGGGACCCGCATGGTCGCCGCCACCTCCCTGGTGGTCGGCGGTTCCCCGCCCTCCGCGACGGCCAGGTGCATGAGGACGCGCAGTGCCACATCGGTGAATCTCGTCAGCCGCATGAACCTCACGCTAGGTAATTTGCATCTCAGATGCAAATTAAAGGGAACGCGTGGCGACGGTATGCAACGTGCCCCGCCGAAGGTGGATTAGTCACACTCTTTTGTGTAATGGCGCGGCCGGCGCTCCTGCTGAAAGGCTTCTTCGCACAGGTCAGCCCATGATCGAGAGGACCCGTCAGATGTCCGTTGGTGAAGAGGTTCGCGACACGCAGGTACCGCCGCAGCAGAGTCTTGGCACGGCAGCCGCGCGGAACCTCGCGACGACCACCAAGTCCGCGCCGCAGATGCAGGAGATCACCTCACGGTGGCTGCTGCGCATGCTGCCGTGGGTGCAGGTACAAGGCGGCACTTACAGGGTGAACCGTCGGCTGAGCTACTCAGTCGGTGACGGCCGTGTGACCTTCGTGCAGACCGGCGACCGGGTCAGTGTGATCCCCGCCGAGCTCGGTGAACTGCCCGCGCTGCGCGAGTTCGGCGACGAGGAGGTGCTGGCGGAGCTGGCACGGCGTTGCGAACAGCGCGATGTGGAACCAGGGGAGGTCCTGGCCGCGGCAGGGGACGCGGCGGACCGGGTCTTCCTGCTCGCACACGGCAAGGTCGAGAAGATCGGCTCCGGGCTCTACGGGGACGAGACGGAGCTCGGAGTCCTCGCGGACGGTGCCTACTTCGGTGACCACGCCCTGGTCGACGGCGACGCCAGCTGGGAGTACACCGCCCGCGCCGTCACCGCCTGCACCCTGCTCACGCTGCGGCGTTCGGACGTGCTCAACCTCGCGGCCCGCGCCGACTCGCTCCGCGACCATCTCGCAGGACTGCTGTCCATCCCGCACCAGCGCACCAACAACTACGGCGAGGCGGCGATCGATCTCTCCGCCGGCCATGTCGGGGAGACCGTCGTCCCGCACACGTTCGTCGACTACGAGTCGGCCCCGCGTGAGTACGAGCTGAGCGTGGCCCAGACCGTGCTGAAGGTGCACAGCCGGGTCGCCGACCTCTACAACCAGCCGATGAACCAGACCGAGCAGCAGTTGCGGCTCACGGTCGAGGCGCTGCGCGAGCGCCAGGAGCACGAGCTGATCAACAACCGCGAGTTCGGACTGCTCAACAACTGCGACTACGGCCAGCGCATCCAGCCGCACGACGGCGCTCCCAGCCCCGACGACATGGACGAGCTGCTGTCCCGCCGGCGCGGTTCGAAGCTCTTCCTCGCCCACCCGCGGGCCATCGCCGCCTTCGGCCGCGAGTGCAACAAGCGCGGTCTGGTGCCGGAGAGCGTGGAGGTCGGCGGACACCATGTGCCCGCCTGGCGAGGGGTGCCGATCTTCCCGTCCAACAAGATCCCCGTCACCGACGCCCGCACCACGTCCATCATCTGCATGAGGACAGGCGAGGCGGACCAGGGCGTCGTCGGACTCCAGCAGAGCGGCATCCCGGACGAGATCGAGCCGAGCCTGTCGGTGCGCTTCATGGGCATCGACGAGCAGGCGATCATCTCGTACCTGGTGACGGCCTACTACTCCGCGGCCATCCTCGTGCCGGACGCCCTCGGTGTCCTGGAGAACGTCGAGGTGAGCCGCTGGCGGTGACCTTCCGGAGGACCCGGACAGGGGTGTCCGGGTCCTCCTCCCCGCCACTGTGCACACATCCATCGGGATGCCCGGCCGCGGCGGCGGCCGGGCATCCCGATGGAGCCCGAAGGGCGACTCAAGAGGAGAGACCGTGACCATGACGAGTACGGACGCCGCGACGGAAGGCCATGAGGCCGCAGTCCTCCTGGAGCGCACCAGAAGCGCCGTCGACCCGCATCTGCGCTCAGCCGTGGAGTCCTTGCCCGGAGGCATACGACGGGTCGCGATGTACCACTTCGGCTGGGAGAACGCGGACGGCAGCGCCGCATCGGGGCAGGCGGGCAAGGCCATCAGACCGGCACTCGTCCTGGCCGCCGCCCGCGCGACGGGCGGGGACCCGGACCGTGCGGTGAGAGCCGCCGTCGCCGTGGAACTCGCGCACAACTTCACCCTGCTCCACGACGACGTGATCGACGAGGACGCCACCCGCCGGCACCGGCCCACCGCCTGGGCGGTCTTCGGAGTCCCGGACGCCGTGATCACCGGCGACGCCATGCTCGCCCTCGCCCAGCGGATGCTCGCCGACGACCCGCACCCGGCCGCCGCGCGGGCCTCGGCGAGACTCTCCACCTGCGTCATCGAGCTGTGCGCCGGCCAGCAGGCCGACTGCGCCTTCGAGGAGCGCGGACCGGACGACGTCTCGCTGGACGAGTGCCTCACCATGGCGACGGCCAAGACGGGGGCGCTGCTCGGCTGCGCCTGCGCTCTCGGCGCCCTCTACGCGGGGGCGGACGAGCGGGCGGTCGGCGCCATGGACGGCTTCGGCCGCGAGGCGGGACTCGCGTTCCAGCTCATCGACGACCTGATCGGCATCTGGGGCGACACGGCCCGTACCGGAAAGCCGGTCGGTGCGGACCTGGCCGCCCACAAGAAGTCCCTGCCTGTGGTGGCCGCGCTCACCTCCGGCACACCGGCCGCCGCCGAACTGGCCGCGCTCTACCGGGGTCCCATGGCGACCCCGGGCGAGGTGAGCCGGGCCGCCGACGCGGTGGACCGGGCCGGGGGGCGGGACTGGGCGCAGATCTGCGCGGGGGACCGGATGGCGCGTGCGGTCCACCATCTCTCCCGGGCGGTGCCCGATCTGGCATCGGCCGGTGACCTGCTGGCGCTCGCGGAATTCGTCACCCGCCGGACGCACTGACCTCCCGCCGCCGGCCCGTCGGCCCAACTCTAGGATTCCGCAGGACGGTTGAGGTCGTACGGGAACTGGCGGGAGTCGGACATGGGTGCACGGATACGGCAGGCGGACGAGCGGGACCGGGACCAGGTCGTGAGGATCCTGGACGAGGCGTTCCACGACGACCCGGTGAGCAGCTGGGTCTTCCCGGACGAGGAGCACCGCCGTGCGGTGCACGGCACGTTCCTCGGCGTCTTCGTCGACGTCACCCTCGGCGAGGGCCGCATCGATCTGCTGGAGGACGGCACCGCCGCGGCCCTGTGGCTTCCGGTGCCCGCGGGGGCGCCCGATGAGGAGGACCCCACCCCCGCGCTGATGAGGGAGACCGCCGACCCGGACAACGAACGGGCCGAACTGATAGGGAGGCTGACGGGCGCCGTCCATCCGCACGACCGCGCCCACGAGTATCTGCTCATGATCGGGGTGTCTCCCGAGCACCAGGGGGAGGGCCTCGGGGCCGCTCTGATCGACGACGTCCTGGCGCGGTGCGACCGCGAGGGGATCCCGGCCTATCTGGAGGCGAGCAGTGAGCGGAGCCGCGGACTCTACGAGCGGCTGGGGTTCACCTTCATGGGTCGAACGGTCGATCTGCCCGACGGGCCCTCGATGTGGCCCATGTGGCGTGAACCCCGGTCCGCCTGAGGGCAGTCGGGCCGGACGGGCCGTACCGCGGGCCGGCGCCGCCCGGAGGGAAGCGGAGGGTGCCACCGAGGCGGCGACGCGTACGGGCTACAGTCCCTGCTCATGACAGATGAGTCGTGGGCAGGCTGGTACCGGGACCGTCATGGTTCCGTCGCCGTCATTCTCACCACGGACGGACAGCAACTCCGCATCCGGATCAGAGGTGTCGACTTCGAGGGCGAGAGCTTCGGCGCCCTCGGTCCCGTGGCCGGGGTCCCGCCGGAGGGCGCGGAGTTCGCCTTGGTGGACGGCGTGCTCGACGACTGCGTACTGGAGTGGGACCTCCCGCTCCCGGTCCTCGTGTCCGGCACGCTCCGCCAGGCCACCCTCAGCTGCCTGCTGTCGCTGCGCCGCGCAGATCCGGATCTGGCGCTCGCCCTGCATCTGGACGGTGCGGTGTACGAATCGGCGCGTGCCGCGGGTGACTTCGCGGCGGCCCTGGCGACCATCCAGCGCGTGCTCCCGGAGGGAATTCGCCTCCAGACCTGCATCGCCTGCGCCTTCTCCGACTACTTCCCGGATCCGGCCCGCGGGCTCTCCGGTGGTCTCGCCTGCTTCCGTGGCGCCAAGGACGAGTACCGCGGCGCCGCGGACGCCGGGGACGTCGCCCAGCTGTGGGACCGGCGCTCCGGGTTCGTACAGGAGATCTGGAGCTGCCGGGAGTTCGAGGCGCGTCCCGCGGAAGGGGCGGGCACCGGGCACCGGGGCGCGTTCCCGCTGGAGCACGCCTGATCCGGACGCGTGAGCGCCCACGCACAAGGAGCCGCCCCGGATCGGGAGCGGCTCCTCGTGGCGGGACCGGGGTGGGGCCCGGTCAGGAAGTGGCGCCGGCCAGGGAGGCCGCGAAGCCGTTCTGCCAGAGGGAGTTCACCCGTGAGCGCTCGGCCGCGTTCGGGTAGGCGTTGGTGCAGGACGTGCCGGGGCCGCCGCCCGACATCAGTTCGCTGCACGGCCCTGTGTAGTGGTCCGGGAGGCCGAGCACGTGCCCGGTCTCATGGGATGTGACGCGGGTCGAGTTGTACTGCTGGTTCTGCCGGTAGTCCAGGAAGATGTAGCCGTTGCCGTGCCCGTCGGTGCTCGCGTACGAACCGCGGGAGTCATTTCCCTCGTAGTACGCGAAGTCCGCGTTCGAGCCTTCCTGGAGCCTGACGTTGGTGACCGAGCCGTTCCAGATCTGGGTGCTGCTGGCTATCTGGCTGCGGAAGCTCGGCGCGTTGGCGGCGCTGTAGACGACCGTGACCGAGGCGGCGCCCGGGTTGGCGGCCCGCTTCTCGGCGACGGACTTCATGACGGCCTTGTGGAACGCCCGGTTCGCGGCGGCGTTCTCGCTCGACCCGGCGTACGCGGCATAGCCCGCCGCCGCCGTCGCTGCCGACGAGGTGCTGGTGGGTGCGGCGGATGCCGGATCGGCGGCGGCCGCGGGCGTCGCGCCCAGGGCGGCGACGAGGCCGAGACCGGCGACAGCCGAGGCGATGATGGTCCGGAGGTGTCTCATGGGGGGTTCTCCTAGCGGTCCGATGAACCCGTCCGCCGACTGGCGTCCGACGCACCGACAGGCCGGCCAGGAGGGCGAACCTGTCCGGTGTGCGGACTCGGGACGGGTGCGGTACGCAGAGAGTGTGGGGGCGCGCGGGGCCGTTGCGGATGATGCCAACCGGCGATAGCACCGCCCTATCGCCCACACATCCACCGCACACGACCATCACTGGTCGAGCGCCCCAACAGCCGCTGAATTGCTGTCCTTTGGTGCGGTTGTGGCGTCTGGTGCGAGCCGGTCGCGCCGCCCTACCCTCACAGCATGGAGCTTGAGGTGAGGCACCTCAGGGCGCTCTGCGCCATCGCCGACACGGGAAGCCTGCACCGCGCGGCCCGGCAGCTCGGCGTCAGCCAGCCCTCACTGACGACCCAGCTGCGACGGATCGAGAACGCCCTCGGCGCCGAACTGTTCCGCCGCGAACGCACCGGCTGCCGGCCGACGCTGCTCGGCCGATCGGTCATCAGCCGCGCCCGCCCCCTCGTCGACGGCATGAGCGCCCTCGTCAGCGAGTCCCTGGCGGAGGCGGGAGCGGCCCGTGGGAGCGGCCCGCTCCTTCGCATCGGCTGCACCGCGAGCCGCGTCATCGGCGGCTGGCTGCGCAGACTGCGGGTCGTGCTGCCCGGCACAGACATCTCGCTGCGCGTCGACGTCTCGGCCCATGCCCTGCTCCGCAGCGTCGAGGCGGGGCGCCTCGACGTGGCCTTCGTGCACGAGGTCGAAGGCTGCCCGCTCGCCGTTCCCGACGGTCTGCGTCAGCGCGTACTGCTGGACCGTGAGCCGCAGTTCATCTCGATGGCCCGCGACCACCCGGCAGCCGCCCGCCCTGTGGTGGACCTCGGGGATCTGGCCACCGACCGGTGGATGGTCGACCCCACGGTGGACGGCGAGTGGGACGGCGTACGCAGAGTCCTCGGCGCCGCCGGACTCGACCCGCCCGTCCTGCACGGCGACTACCTCACCGCGGCCTCCCTCGTCGTACTCGGCGAGGTGGTCGCCCCCTGCCAGCCCACCTCAGGACCGCGCGAGGACATGGCGATCCGCCCGCTGCGGGGCGACCCCCTCGCCGTACGCCTCCTGCTGGTCTCCCGGCCGGGGACCGATATGACGGTGGTGTACGGGGAGCTGGAGGCGGCGTACCGCGAGGCGGCGCTGCGGGCGGCCCCCTACCACCAGTGGCTGCTGCGCCACCGCAGCCCGCTCGCCCGCACGTTGTGAGTACGGCACACCGTGAGTACGGCACACCGTGAGTCCCGCACACACTGTGATTCCCGCGCACCGCGCCGTACGACACGCGGATTCTGCCCGTAGCGAGGCGGCGTTCCCAACCGGCCGCCCGCCGTGCAGAGTCGCCGTATGAAGCTCTTGATGCTGGGTGGTACGGAATTCGTCGGACGTGCCGTCACCGAGGCGGCGCTGGCGCGCGGCTGGCAGGTCACCGTGTTCCACCGCGGGCACCACGCGCCACCGCCGGGAGTCACCGCCCTGACCGGCGACCGCACCACCGAGGACGGCCTCGCGGCCCTGGCCGACGGAAGCTGGGACCTGGTCGTCGACACCTGGAGCGGCGCACCCTCGGCCGTCCGGGACGCCGCCCGGCTGCTGTCGGGGCGGGTGGGGCACTACACGTACGTGTCCAGCCGTTCCGTGTACGAATACCCCGCCCCGGCCGGACTGGCGGAGGACGGCCCGCTGGTGTCCGGTGCCTCGCCCGACGCCGGCGGGGACGTCTCGTACGCCCTGGCCAAGCGCGGTGGGGAACTGGCCGCGCTCGACGCCTTCGGCGACCGCGCCCTGCTGGCCCGGGCCGGACTCATCATCGGCCCGGGGGAGAACATCGGCCGCCTGCCGTGGTGGCTGGGGCGGATAGCCCGCGGCGGACCGGTGATCGCACCGGGCCCGCGGGACGCCGACATCCAGTACATCGACGCCCGCGACCTCGCCACGTGGATCCTGGACGCCGCGGTGAACGGCCTCCACGGCCCGTACAACCTCGTCAGCCACCCCGGACACACCACCATGGGCGAGCTGCTCGACGCCTGTGTGCGGGCCACGGGCTCCGATGCCGACCTGCGCTGGACCGACCCCGGGACGCTGCTCGCCGCAGGCGTCGAACCCTGGAGCGACCTGCCGGTCTGGCTTCCCGCGGGGGAGCTCTACGACACGCTCTACATGGGTGACGTCGGCAAGGCGCACGAGGCGGGGCTGCACTGCCGGCCGGTGGCGGAGACGGTCGCCGACACCTGGACGTGGCTGCTCGGGGAAGGCGGCACCGCACCGCAGCGGCCGGACCGCCCCAAGGTGGGACTCGACCCGGAGCTCGAGGCGAAGCTGCTGGCCGGCTGAGCCGTCCGCATCCGGCCGGGTACTGGTCGCGGCGCGCGGGGCACGCCGCCGCTCCACCCAGGACCCGCCCCGTTAGCGTGGGCCGATGACCGAACCGACGCGGCACGTGCTCCACCTCACCGAAGCCCCCCTGTGGGAGGCCGCCCGTGCGATCGGGACGTACGAGATGTCCACCCGCGGCCGGACCGTCCACGAGGAGGGCTTCATCCACTGCTCGCTGGCGCACCAGCTGCCCGGCGTGGCCGAGATGCTGTACGGGGACGACGACGAGGGCCTGGTGGTGCTGGTCATCGACCCCGGCCGGCTCACCGTGCCCGTGCGGTACGAAGCGATGGCGCCCGGCGGCGAGGAGTTCCCGCACATCTACGGGCCGCTCCCGGTGGACGCGGTCGTGGATGTGCTCCCCTGGCAACGAAAGGACCACGAACTCCAGTGATCGCCCCCCTCATCGCGGTGACCGGCGCGAGCGGCGCGGTCGGCGGACGGGTCGCACGGCGGCTCGCCCGGACCGGCGTCCCCGTAAGGCTCCTGGGCCGCGACCCGTCCAAGCTGCCCGAACTGCCCGGCGCGACCGTGGCCCCGGCCGCGCCCTACGGCGACGGCGAGGCGATGCGCCGCGCCCTCGACGGCGCGCACACGCTCTTCCTCGTCTCCGCGCACGAGAGCCCGGACCGGGTGCGTGAGCACACGACGGCAGTGGACGCGGCCGTGGCGGTGGGGGTCGAACGGATCGTGTACGTCTCGTTCCTCAACGCCTCACCGGACGCGACGTTCACGTTCGCCCGCGACCACTGGCACACCGAGGCGCACATCCGGGTGGCCGAGGTGCGCCACACCTTCCTGCGCGACAGCTGGTATCTCGCCGCACTCCCGGCGATGACGAGCGCGGACGGTGTCCTGCGGGGGCCGGGCGGCGACGGCCGGGTCTCGGCGGTCGCGCACGAGGACATCGCCGACGCGGCCGCGGCCGTACTGCTCGACGAGGGCACCACCCACGACGGTGCCACCTACGACCTCACGGGACCCGAGGCGTTCACGCTCGCCGAGGCGGCGGAGGAACTGGCCCGCCGCACCGGCCGCCCGGTCCGCTACGTCCCCGAGACCAGGGAGGAGGCGTACGCCTCCCGCTCCTCGTACGGCGCCGAGGACTGGGAAGTCGCGGGCTGGGTGACCTCGTACGAGGCGATCGCGGCCGGCGAGATGGACACGGTCTCGGACGCCGTGCCGGTGCTCAGCGGCCATCCGGCCAAGAGCTTCGCCACGTATCTGGACGAGAACCCGGCCAGCTACCGCCACTTGCTCACGGGCGGCTGACGCAAGGCTCCCGCGGTGCAAACAGAAAGGCCGCCCGACCGGCGAAACCGCAGGTCGGACGGCCTGACCGAAGATCAAGCCTTCTTGGTCTCCCAGAAGATGGCGTCGATCTGGGCAATCAGGTCCAGAGCCTTCTGGCCCGTCGCCGGGTCGTTCGAACCCTTGGCCGCGGAGAGCGCCTTCAGGGTGTCGTTGACCAGCTGGTGCAGCTCCGGGTACTTCTCGAAGTGCGGGGGCTTGAAGTAGTCGCTCCAGAGCACCGAGACGTGGTGCTTCGCGAGCTCGGCACGCTGTTCCTTGATCAGAACGGCGCGCGTGCGGAAGTCCGCGTCCTCGTTGGCCTGGTACTTCTCCTGGACGGCCTTGACGGACTCCGCCTCGATGCGGGCCTGGGCCGGGTCGTACACACCGCAGGGCAGGTCGCAGTGTGCGCTGACCTTCACCTTGGGGGCAAACAGGCGGGAAAGCATTGAGCTGTCCTTCCTCGTGATCGTCTTCTCAGGTGGGACATTACTCCGTGAGACCCGGGTTTTTGCGGGTGCCCCCATGGGCTTAGGCCAAAAGTCCAGGGTGAGGATGGGACCAGTGGCCGAATGTACGGAGTGCTGCGTACGGCGGTGTACTGGAGGACGGACCGGGAGGAGCCAGGGAGATGCCGGGGCTGACACAGGGGCCGGGGCGAGGACGGACGGCGCGGGTGCGGTTTCAGGTGGTCGAGGTGACGGGGCCTTCTATGGTGCCCACGCTCTATCACGGCGACTGGCTGCTCGTGCAGTTCGGGGCGCCGGTGCGCCCGGGGGACGTGGTGATCCTGCGGCATCCCTTCCAGCAGGATCTGCTGGTCGTGAAGCGTGCCGCCGAGCGCCGCGGGGCCGGCTGGTGGGTGCTGGGTGACAACACGTTCGCGGGCGGCGACAGCACGGACTACGGGACGGTGCCCGAGGAGCTGGTGCTCGCCCGGGTGCGGGCCCGCTACCGGCCGCTGAAGCGGGATCAGAGGTCGGTGTTCGGTGTGCTGGGCTGGGCGGTGTCCGCGCTGAGGCCCGTCTCCGCCGACCGTTCGGTCTCCAGGCGCTTGCGGGCCCGGTAGGCGGCCACGTTGGCCCGGGTCGCGCAGCGGTCCGAGCAGTAGCGCCGCGAGCGGTTGGTCGAGGTGTCCAGGTACGCGTTGCGGCACGGTGCGGCCTCGCACAGGCCGAGCCGGTCCACGCCGTGCGAGGTCAGGTGGAAGGCGAGGCCCATCACCGCGATCGCGGCGTAACCGGCCGTCGCGTTCGACGGGTGGTCGGCCAGGTGCATGTGCCAGTCCGGCTTGCCGTCCTCGTCACGGGTGTCGTGGCCGGAGATCTGCGGGCTCACCGGGAATTCCAGCAGCAGTGAGTTGAGCAGATCGACCGCGAGCGTCTCGTCGCCGCCGTCGGCCGCCTCGAAGACCGCGCGCAGCCGCGCCCGTACGGACCGGAAGCGGGTCACGTCCGCGTCGGTCGCGCGGCGTGCGGCCTGCGCGTTGGCGCCGAAGAGGTCGCGGACCGCGTCGACCGTCGTGAGGACGTCCTTGCTGCGGGCCGGCTCCTCGGTGTTGACCAGGCGCAGGGCATAGTCCGAGTAATAGGCCAGTTCCACTTGTAGTCCTTACGGCGTCGGTCTAAGGTCGATGCGTCGACCAGTGTAATGGGTGGTCGCGGTAATTGGGTATTACGTGGAGGTTCGGGTGACGGAAACAGTGACGGGTGCCGACTGGCCGGCATGGCAGGCGAGCTGGGACCGGCAGCAGGAGTGGTACATGCCGGACCGCGAGGAGCGGTTCCGGGTGATGCTGGACATGGTCGAGGCGGTGGTGGGGCCCGAACCGCGCGTACTCGACCTGGCGTGCGGTACGGGAAGTATTACGGACCGGCTCCTCAAGCGGTTCCCGAAGGCCACCAGTACGGGTGTCGACCTCGACCCCGCGCTGCTCGCCATCGCCCGCGGCACCTTCGACGGCGACGAACGCGTCACCTTCGTCACCGCCGACCTCAAGGACCCCTCCTGGGCGGAGCGGCTCCCCTTCGACTCGTACGATGCCGTGCTGACCGCCACCGCGCTGCACTGGCTGCACAGCGAGCCGCTGGCCGCGCTGTACGGCCGCATCGGGCAACTCGTCAGGGACGGCGGTCTGTTCATGAACGCCGACCGCATGATCGACGCCGACACCCCGCGTATCAACGCGGCCGAACGCGCCCACCGGCACGCCGGGATGGACCGCGCCAAGGCGGCGGGCGTCCTCGACTGGGCCGACTGGTGGGCCCTCGCCGCCAAGGACCCGGTCCTCGCAGGACCGACCGCCGAACGGTTCGAGATCTACGGCGAGCACGCCGACGGCGACATGCCGTCCGTGCAGTGGCACGCCCGCACCCTGCGCGAGTCGGGCTTCGCGGAGGCCCGCGCCGTCTGGGCCTCGCCCTCGGACAGCCTGGTGCTCGCGGTCAAGTAGTACAGCGGCAGGCGTGGGGCGGTGCGGACCTCGGTCCGTGCCGCCCCGCTTTCGTACTCCTGGCACTGCAACCCGCCGAGCACCCCGGCGCACTGGAAGGGTGGGACGGTCCGCACCCGCGGACCCGGAAAGGGGCGGGGAATGCGGATCGACGACGATGCCGCGCTGCACGCCTTCGTCGAGGGCAGACGCACGGCGCTGTTCCGCAGCGCCTATCTGCTCTGCGGCGACCGGCACGAGGCCGAGGACCTGGTGCAGACGACGCTGGTCAAGGTCGTGCTCGGTGGCCGGCGCCACGGGCGGCTCGACAACATCGAGGCGTACGCACGCAAGACCCTGGTCAACACCTTCATCGCCTCCAGGCGCCGCTTCTGGCGGCGCGAACGGGCGTACGGCGAACTGCCCGAGACGGCGCACACCGCGGCCGACACGGACACCGGGCTGATGGTCAGGGCGGCGCTCGCCCGGCTCACGGCCAGGCAGCGCGCGGTGCTGGTGCTGCGCTACTGGGAGGACCTGAGCGTCGAGGCCACGGCCGCGCTGCTCGGGATGCGGGAGAACACGGTCAAGAGCCACACGGCTCGGGGGTTGGCGGCGCTGCGCGCCGAGATGGTGGAGGAGCCTGCATGAACGACGTACAGGAGCTGCTGGGGCGGGTCGCGGACGAGGCGGGACGGTCCACGGTGACCACCGAGGCGGTGTACGCGAAGGCCGCCAGGGTGCGGTGGCGGCGGCGTGCCACCGTGTCGGCCGCCGCGCTCGCCGTCGTCGCGGCGGGAGCGGTCGCGGTGCCGCAGCTGGGGGCGGAGGCGAAGCCGGAGCGGTCCTCGGTGGCGGCGTCCGGGGAGCCGGCAGGCAAGAGCGGCAAGGCCGCGCGGCTGTCCGCGTTGCTGCCCGCCGATGTGGGGGACATCGGGCAGGTTTCGTTCGCCGTCCTGCTCAAGCAGGCGACACGCCAGGAGGCCAAGGAGAAGTACATCGGTCCGCTGGACGGCCAGTACGCGGTCCGTACGGACGGCGGCGTCGGCTACCTGGCCCTCTCCAACATGACTCGTGAGGGGATCGCCAGGAAGCTCGGCGAAACGCACATGCCGAAGGACCTGTGCGCGGAGCAGGACAGCCAGAGGCCCCGCCGTACCGACTGCGAGCGCGAGGTCCTGCCGGACGGGCGGGTACTCACGACCTGGAGCAGGCAGTTCGACAATGGAGACGGCGGCACTCCGCAGTGGGGCGCCGAGATCATCGGCGAACTCACCCTGCAGGACGGCGGGCTGCTGACCGTCAGGGACAGCACCGGTTTCGAGAGCGAGCACGCGCTGGGGCCCCTGCTCAAGACCCCGCCGCTCACCCGTGACCAGCTGCGCACGCTGATGCTGAGCCCGGAGCTGCTGCCGGAGAAGTAGGGGCGGGTGCACGAAAGGGGCGGTACGGGCTCGACGCCCGTACCGCCCCTTTCCGTACCTGCTACAGCACCTTGGACAGGAACGACTTCGTCCGGTCGTGCTGCGGGTTCGTCAGTACGTCGCGCGGGTGGCCGGACTCGACCACCACGCCGTCGTCCATGAAGACCAGCGCGTCGCCGACCTCACGGGCGAAGCCCATCTCGTGGGTGACGACGATCATCGTCATCCCCTCCTCGGCCAGACCGCGCATGACGTCCAGGACGTCACCGACCAGCTCGGGGTCGAGCGCGGACGTCGGCTCGTCGAAGAGCATCAGCTTCGGCTCCATGGCCAGCGCACGGGCGATGGCCACCCGCTGCTGCTGTCCGCCGGAGAGCTGCGACGGGTAGTTCTTCGCCTTGTCGGAGAGGCCGACCCGGTCCAGCAGGCGCACGGCCCGCTCCCGGGCGACGGACTTCGACTCGCCCCGGACCTGGACCGGCGCCTCCATGACGTTCTCTATGGCCGTCATGTGCGGGAACAGGTTGAAGCGCTGGAAGACCATGCCGATGTCCCGGCGCTTCACGGCGACTTCGCTGTCCTTGAGCTCGTAGAGCTTGTCGCCCTTCTGGCGGTAGCCGACGAGCTCGCCGTCGACGTACAGCCGGCCGGCGCTGACCTTCTCCAGGTGGTTGATGCACCTCAGGAAGGTCGACTTGCCGGAGCCCGAGGGGCCGATGAGGCAGAACACCTCGCCCTGCGCCACCTCCAGGTCGATGCCCTTGAGGATGTGCGCGGCGCCGAAGGACTTGTGTACGCCCTCGGCCTTCACCATGGCGGTCATGCCTTGGCTCCCTTCGGGCGGCCAAGCGACAGCACGTTGGCCCGGATCTTCTGCAACGGAGTCGGCGGCAGGGTCCGGCTCGAACCTCGCGCGTAGTGCCGCTCCAGGTAGTACTGGCCGACGCTCAGCACCGAGGTCATGATCAGGTACCAGGCCGCGGCCAGGAAGTACATCTCGACCGGGGCGCCGGACGCCTGCCCGATGTCCTGGGCGTAACGGAAGAGTTCCGTGAACTGCACGGCCGCCACCAGCGAGGTGGTCTTGAGCATGTTGATGACTTCGTTGCCCGTCGGCGGCACGATCACGCGCATCGCCTGCGGGACCACGATGCGTCGCAGCGTCTTGCTGTGGCTCATGCCCAGCGCCTGCGAGGCCTCCGTCTGGCCCTCGTCGACCGAGAGCAGACCCGCACGGCAGATCTCGGCCATGTAGGCGGCCTCGTTGAGACCCAGGCCCAGCAGCGCGGTCAGGAGCGGCGTCATGAAGGACGACCACTCGTCCTTGTAGACGGGCCCGAGGTTGATGTACTCGAAGACCAGACCCAGGTTGAACCAGACGAAGAGCTGGACCAGGACCGGGGTGCCGCGGAAGAACCAGATGTAGAACCAGGCGATCGAGGAGGTCACCGGATTCTTCGACAGGCGCATGACGGCCAGCAGGATGCCGCCGACCACGCCGATCACCATCGACAGGGCGGTCAGCAGCAGAGTCTGCCCGACGCCCTTGATGATGCGGTCGTCGAAGAAGTAGTCCGGGATGGCATCCCAGTTGATCTGGCCCTGGGAGAACGCGTAGACGACCGCGGCGAATGCGATGATCGCGATCGCGGCGGAGGCGTAGCGCCCGTAGTGGCGGACCGGAATGGCCTTGATGGCCTCCGGCCCGGCCGCCGGGGTGGGTGCCTTGGGCGGCTCGTCGGCCGGCCCCGTCTTCTTGATGTCAGTCACAAGCGATGCCCTTCAGCGCCGGAATCCGTCAGGATCCGCCGTTGATCTTGGCCTCGGTGACCGCGCCGGCCTCGACGCCCCACTTGGCGATGATCTTCTCGTACTCGCCGTTCTTGATGATCGCGTCCAGGGCCGCCTGGATGGCCTTGGTGAGCTCGTCGTTGCCCTTGGCGACGGCGATGCCGTACGGGGCGGCCTCGACCTGCTCGCCGACGATCTCGAAGTCCTTGCCGCCGCCCGAGGTCTTCACCGCGTACGCGGCGACCGGGAAGTCGGAGGAACCGGCGTCGGCGCCACCGCTGCGCAGGCGGGTCTGGGCCTCCAGGTCGGTGTCGAACGCCTCGATGGCGATCTTCTTGCCGGCCGGGCACTTCTTGTTCTCGGCCTTGGCCAGGTCGTTCGAGACGGTGTTGCGCTGGACCGCGATCTTCTTGCCGCAGAGGTCGGCCCACGTGGCGATGCCCTTGGTGTCGCCCTTCTTGGTGTAGATCGAGACACCGGCGGTGAAGTAGTCGACGAAGTCGACGCCCTCGCCGACCTTCTTGCCGGTCTCCGGGTCGACGCCGTTCTGGCGGTCCTTGCTGTCGGTCATCGCCGACATCGCAATGTCATAGCGCTTCGAGCGCAGACCCGTGATCAGCGTGTCGAATGTGCCGTTCTCGAATGTGAACTTCACACCGAGCTGCTTGCCGAGCGCGGCACCCAGGTCGGGGTCGATACCGACGGTCTTGCCGGACTTGTCCTTGAATTCGACCGGCGGGTACGCGATGTCCGAACCGACCTTGATCTCGCCCTTGTCCTTGATGTCCTTCGGGAGGAGATCGGCGAGCGGGGCGCTCGAGCTGGTGGACGTCTCGGAGCCGCTGTCGGTCTGGTCGCCGCACGCGGTCAGCAGCATGGTGCCGGCGACCGCGATGGCGCCGACCGCTGCAATCCGGGACTTTGCGGTCGTACGACGAGTGGTGCTTGCGGTCATGGTGGTGATCCTCCGGCGTGGTGAGGGTGGACTGCCAGGTGGGGGGCGAACTTCCTGTCGGGCGTCGCCACCCTGTGTGATTCAGGCATCTTGCCATTCGGACTAGCCCATTCAGGGTGCCGGGCATGTCAAAATCGGATAACGGGCCACCCCCGTACCCCAGCGGGCCGGTACATCAAGGCCGGACCTTCTGCTGGAATTCTGTCTTCCGGCCGGAGAATCTCCGGCGTGTCTCGACTGCTGGACGACCTTTAGGCCGCTGAGTGGACTTGTCCCGATATTCGACTATGAGTCATGTCACCGCGTCGATACCGACTCGTCCGAGGTGCGGTTCATCCGGTAAGAAAGACGTTTACACCCCTCATCCGGGGCTCAGGGCGCGTGTGCGGCGCGCCCGCGCGTATGTACCTCCCCTGGCGGAGCGGGCCACCCGTTCGATGCCAGGCGCGTACGCGGTCCCCGCCCACCCCTCCTCAACCAGGAGTGGCCACCCTCAAACGATGAAGACTTAAGGGGTCAATACCATGGCAGCGGAGATCGTCAATCCTCGCAGCGACAGCAAGACGCACGGTGCGGCCAGTGCGGACAACGACATCAGCGGTACGGCGAGTGTCGCCGGCGCTCCGGACGAGCCCTTCGATCCGGCGTTCGCCCTCCACCGCGGCGGCAAGATGGCCATCCAGGCCACCGTCCCGATCCGCGACAAGGACGACCTGTCCCTCGCCTACACCCCCGGTGTGGCCAAGGTGTGCAGCGCGATCGCCGAGAATCCCGAGCTCGTCCACGACTACACCTGGAAGTCGCAGGTCGTGGCCGTCGTGACGGACGGAACCGCGGTTCTCGGCCTCGGGGACATCGGCCCCGAGGCGTCCCTCCCCGTGATGGAGGGCAAGGCGATCCTGTTCAAGCAGTTCGGCGGAGTCGACGCGGTCCCGATCGCGCTCGCCACCACCGACACGGACGAGATCGTCGAGACCGTCGTGCGGCTCGCGCCGTCCTTCGGCGGGGTCAACCTGGAGGACATCTCCGCGCCCCGCTGCTTCGAGATCGAGCGCAAGCTCCAGGAGCGCCTGGACATCCCGGTCTTCCACGACGACCAGCACGGCACCGCCGTCGTGACGCTCGCGGCCCTGCGCAACGCCGCGAAGCTCTCCGGCCGGACCCTCGGCGACCTGCGCGGCGTCATCTCCGGCGCCGGCGCCGCCGGGGTGGCCATCGCCAAGTTCCTGCTGGAGGCGGGCATCGGCGACGTCGCCGTCGCCGACCGCAAGGGCATCGTCAGCCGGGACCGCGAGGACCTGACGGACGTGAAGCGCGAACTCGCCGAGATCACCAACAAGGCGGGCATCTCCGGCACGCTGGAGACGGCACTGGCCGGCGCCGACGTCTTCATCGGCGTCTCCGGCGGTACGGTCCCCGAGCCGGCCGTCGCCTCGATGGCCCCCGGTGCGTACGTCTTCGCGATGGCGAACCCGACCCCCGAAGTCCACCCCGACATCGCGCACAAGTACGCGGCCGTCGTGGCGACCGGGCGTTCGGACTACCCCAACCAGATCAACAACGTGCTGGCCTTCCCCGGCATCTTCGCGGGCGCGCTCCAGGTCCGGGCCTCCCGGATCACGGAGGGCATGAAGATCGCCGCGGCGAACGCGCTGGCGGACGTCGTGGGTGACGAGCTCGCGGCCGACTACGTGATTCCGTCGCCGTTCGACGAGCGCGTCGCGCCCGCGGTCACCGCGGCGGTCGCCGCCGCCGCCCGCGCCGAGGGCGTGGCTCGCCGCTGACGCCGGCGGGGGGTCCGGGGCTCCGCCCCCGGACCCCCCGGCATGCGCGGCGCGCGTCACACCCGTAGCCGGTTACGCAGCCGCCCGCCCCGTCCTATCGTCGGGGCCATGTTCGCCGCCTACGCCGCACGTATCGACCGCGACCAGCCCCTCAACGGACTCGAGCTGGGTGAACGCCCCGCGCCAGCGGCGCGTCCCGGCTGGACCACCGTCAATGTCAGGGCCGCGTCCCTCAACCACCACGACCTCTGGTCCCTGCGGGGCGTTGGCCTCGCCGAGGACAAGCTGCCGATGATCCTCGGCTGCGACGCCGCCGGAGTCGACCAGGACGGCAACGAGGTCGTCCTGCACTCCGTGATCGGCCAGACCGGGCACGGAGTCGGCGCGGACGAGCCGCGCTCCATCCTCACCGAGCGGTATCAGGGCACCTTCGCCGAGCAGGTCACCGTCCCGTCCTGGAACGTGCTGCCGAAGCCCAAGGAGCTCACCTTCGAGCAGGCGGCCTGCCTGCCGACCGCCTGGCTCACCGCGTACCGCATGCTCTTCACCAACGCCGGAGTGCGTCCCGGTGACTCCGTGCTCGTCCAGGGCGCGGGCGGTGGCGTCGCCACCGCGGCCATCGTGCTCGGCAAGGCGGCCGGGCTGCGCGTCTACGCCACCAGCCGCGACGAGGCCAAGCGCAAGCGGGCCCTCGAACTCGGGGCCGTCGAGGCGTTCGAATCCGGTGCCCGGCTCCCGCACCGCGTCGACGCCGTCATCGAGACGGTGGGCGCGGCTACGTGGTCGCACTCGGTGAAGTCCCTGCGGCCCGGCGGGACCCTGGTCATCTCCGGCGCCACCAGCGGCGACCGTCCCGCGCACGCCGAGCTGACCCGGATCTTCTTCCTGGAGCTGAAGGTCGTCGGTTCGACGATGGGTTCGAAGGAGGAGCTGGAGAGCCTGCTGTCGTTCTGTGCGGCCACCGGTGTGCGCCCCGTGATCGACGAGGTGCTGCCGCTGGACCGGGCGCGCGAGGGGTTCGAACGGCTCGCCTCCGGTGACCTGTTCGGGAAGATCGTGCTGACGTCCTCCTGACTCCCTCCCGACCCCGTGCTGTCAATGGTGGTTGACACGTCCTCCGTGTCAACGTAAATTGACGGCATGACCGAAGCAACGGATCTCGCCGCACGTGCCGGTGACCGTGACCCGCGGGTCGGGCTGCGGGCCGTCGCCGCGCTGCGGCGGCTGCTGGAGCAGCTCGAAGCCGTACAAGTGAGAAGCGCACGCGTTCAGGGCTGGTCGTGGCAGGAGATCGCGGCCGAGCTGGGCGTGAGCCGGCAGGCCGTCCACAAGAAGCACGGGAGGGTTTGATGTTCGAGCGATTCACGACAGGCGCCCGCGCCACGGTGACCGGCGCCGTGACCCATGCCGAACGGGTCGGGGCCGGCTCCGTCACCGAGGAACATCTGCTCCTCTCCCTGCTGGACCAGGAGGGCAGCCGCGCCTCCTTCGCCGCCGCTGCACTCGGCCTCACCGGCCGCCGCGCATCGGTGGAGGCGGCGCTCGCCGACGCCCGTCGGCGCGGCGGTCTGACCAAGGCCGATACGGACGCGCTGGCCGGTATCGGGATCGATGTCGGGGAGATCGTGGCCCGGGTCGAGGGGACGCACGGCGAGGGCGCGCTGGCCGGTGACCGAAAGAGCCGGCGGTGGTGGTCGGGTCACCGCGCCTTCACAGCCGGCGCGAAGGGCATCCTGGAGAACTCCCTGAGGGTGGCCCTGGGGCGCGGTGACCGCTTCATCGGCGAGGAACACCTTCTGCTGGCGCTCACGGCCCGCCCCGGCGTGGTCGCGGACGTACTCGCGGAACACGGGGCGACGTACGCGACCGTCGAACGGGCGTTGTACGGGGCCGGGGGAGAGGGGCAGGCCAAGGCGGGCTGATTGCGCGTCAAGCCCGCCGGGGCTGCGCCTGCCTGTCATGGCGTCAGCTGTCGGGGGCCCCGTCGGCGGGCTTCCGCAGCAGCGTGCCGATGCGGTCCGCCGCCGTCGACAGGTGCCGCCGGGCCTCCGTCAGCTGGTCCTCCGTTACGCCCCGGTCCCGGGCAGCGTCGCGGATCTCGTCGCGGAAGCGGTCCAGCAGGCGGTCCAGGTCGCGGGCCGGGTCGCCCGAGCCCGTGGAGTCGCTGCCCCACTCCGGGTCGGCGGCGGCCTCGGCGCCGGCATCGGCGTCGGTGGGCTCCGGCTTGACGTACGGCGGCCAGTTGCCCGTCCTGGCGAAGCTCCCCAGCTGGCCGGTGATCTCCGCAAGTCCCTCCCGTACGCCCGTGGGCCAGTCGCCCCGTGCGAAGTGCTCCTGCACCTGACGTGCGGCGTTCTGCATCTGCTCGCTCGCCTTCTCGTGGGCCTCCTTGGCCTGGCGGCGGGCCTGCTGGGCGTCCTCGCGAGCGCGCCGGGACTCGTCCTTCGCCCGGCGGGCCTGCTCCTTCCACTCCTGCTTGGCCTTGCGCAGCTCTTCCTTCGCCGCGCGCCACGCCTCGTTGTCCCCGAAGTCTCCGAAGTCGCCGAAGCCGCCGGGACCTGACTCCCGGTCGCTCTTGGCGCCCGCGGTGTGCCGGGACTCGGAAGCAGCCGCCCGCATGTCGCTGCGCAGCCTGCCCGCGGCCCCGCGCACGTCGTCGCGGATCTCGGCCGCCAGTTCGGCGACCGACTCGCGGATCTCCAACTCCAGATCGGCCAGCTCGCCGCTGCGGCCCGCCAGTTCGGCGCGCCCGGCGTCGGTGATCGAGTAGACCTTGCGACCGCCCTCCGTGGCATGGGTGACCAGGCCCTCGGCCTCCAGCTTGGCGAGGCGGGGATAGACGGTTCCGGCGGAGGGTGCGTACAGGCCCTGGAAGCGTTCCTCCAGGAGCCGGATCACCTCGTAGCCGTGGCGCGGGGCCTCGTCCAGCAGCTTCAGCAGGTAGAGGCGGAGGCGGCCGTGGGCGAATACGGGGGCCATGTCAGAGCACCTTTCCGGTCGGCTCGGTGTCGTACGGACCGTCCTCGGCCGGTGGGCGGCGCAGCAGGGCGATGGAGCCGGAGAGGGTCGTCGCGCGCAGCGTTCCCGTGCCGGCGCCGAGCGTTCCGGTGATCTTCTTCGAACCCCACATGCCGCTCACCCGCAGATCCTCGAAGGCGTTGGAGACCCTGCCGCTCGCGGTGTTCGCCTCGACCTTCGCGTCGGCGGGATGGGGCAGCCGGATGGCGATCTCGCCGGAGACCGTGGCCAGCCGGATGTCGGTGGGCTTCCCGGACGGGTCGAGATCGAGCACCATGGCGCCGCTGACCGATTCGGCGTGTACGGAACTTCCGGCGCCGTCGACGACCGTCAGATCGCCGGACACGGACTGGTAGCGGAGGTCGCCGGTGACGGCCTGGGCCTCCAGGCTTCCGGAGACCGTTTCGCCGCGCACCGTGCCCGAGAGGCCGACGAGGGTGGTGTCGCCGCTGACGCCGCGCACCTCCGTACGCCCCCGGATGCCGGAGACGACAGCTCCGGCGCCGACGACGCCGACCTCCACGGACGAGCCGGCCGGTACGGCGAGCGAGACGACGGCGCTGCGCCTGCGGTTCTTGGGGTCGAGCCACTTGAGGAAGCCGTTCCAGGGCAGATCCTCGTAGGCGACCGTGAGGATGCCGTCCTGCTGGGTCACGACGAGCGGTGGTCCCTCGACGTCCGAGATCTCCAGCCTGGCGTGCTTCTCCTCCGTGCCGACCACGTTGACGGCGCCGTTGACGATGCGCACGTGCAGCGCCGTCACCGGGTCGTCGAAGGCGAGCTTGCGAGGCGCGGCGATGGCCCACGTCGACACCGGCATGGATCTGACCTTCCGTCGGGTGCGGATCGACGCAACATATCGCGTCTCCTGTGGAACACGATATATCGCGGATCGATGAAGTCAAGGCCGGTCGAGGCGTGGGGTTCGGTCGATAAAGTGCACCGAATGTGGGCAAACTGCCCTAGCGTGTGAGGCATGAACGCGACACCCGTAGGAGCGCTGCTGCTGTGCCGGGCCGACCCGGGGAACGTACGCCCACCCGCGCACCTCCTGCGCGAGCCGATGGTGCTCACGCCCGCCGGTGACGACTGGAGCGTGCTCGTACCGGAGGGCAAGCCCTGGCTGGGCGAGGGGCCGGGCGGTGATGGAGGAGAGCCCGTCGACCGGGTTCTGGGCGGCTGGGCCGCCGCACTCGCGGTCGGCTCCACCTGGCCGGTTATCGCCCTGTGGTGGGACGGCGACCGGGCCGGCTGCACCCTCGCCTCGGGATTCCGCCGCCCCGTCGGCTACGTCTGGCTCGCCGACGGCACCCCTGTCGGCGAGGACGAGGCCATGCGTACCTTCGCGGCCCGCCTCGGCCTCGACCCCGTCCTGGACGTCCAGTCGCTGGAGGCGCTGACCCTCCCGGACCCCGACGCGGACGCCGATGCCCGGCTGCGCGGACTGCTCGCCGTCCTCGCCCGTACGGGGGTGGCCCTCCCGCCCGGACTCGGCCCCGGCGAACCCGCCGACCGGCTGCGCTCCGTGGCCGGTGCCCAGCGCGAAGCGGAACGGATCGAATGGGCCGGCTGGCGCGATGCCGTACGCGTCGAACTCGACGCCGTCGAGCGCGGGAGCCTCGGCCCGTGGGTGCGCGGCCCCAGGGCCCGCGCGATCGCCGCCGCCCAGCTCGTCGTGGGTGTCCCGCTGCTGGTGGCAGGCGCCGGGCGGCGCAGTGGCGGCTGGCTCGTGGCGGGTGCGGTGCTGGTGGCGCAGGGTGCCCTGGGGCTCGCCTACAACCGGATCAGGGACGAAGCGGAGGACGGCAGCACCCGCTAGTGCCTAATCGTCCGCCTACGCGTCCTCGTCGTCCTCGTCGTCCAGCCGGGCCAGCCAGGTGGCGAGGCGCTCGACCGGGACCTCGAAGTCGGGGTTGAGGTCGACGAACGTACGCAGCTGCTCGGCCAGCCACTCGAAGGTGACCTCCTCCTCGCCGCGCCGCTTCTCCAGCTCCTCGATGCCACGATCGGTGAAATACATGTGCTGCGCTCGCTCCGGGTGAGGACGGTGATGGTCCCCACCAGGGTATGGCGTGCGGGGGCGGAACATGGCCGGGAACCGTCCCCCGGCACCCCGGCGTCCTGCGCTGTGTGTCTCGCACCGGTCGCGTACTCCCGCTAACCTGCCGGGAGTTGGGGAACGGGGGGTGTCATGGGTGACAGTGAGGCCCGTATTACGCGCATTGAGATGCCGGACGGAACGCCGGTCTGGGCGCGGATCTCCGGGGCCGAGGAACTGGAGCGTCCCGGGGGCGGTCTGGCCTACAAGGACATCGGCTACCCGGACCTGGTCGATCAGGTGCAGGCCAGGGTCGAGAGTCTGACGGGGATCGTGACCAGCGTCGCGCGGTCGCTCGCCGAGCCGCTGCGGGCCGTGCGGCCCGACGAGGTCAGTGTGGAGTTCGGCATCGAGCTCACGGCGAAGGCCGGCAAGGTCGTCGGGCTGCTGGCGGACGGCGAGGCCAAGGGCGGCATCAAGGTCACGCTCACCTGGAACGGCGGTGGGCCGGTCGTCGACCCGCCGATCACTCCGCCCGTGCCCGTGCCCGCGCAGGCACCGCCACCGCCCCCGGCGGCCCCGCCCGCGCCGCCGGCCCCACCGAACCCGCCCACGCCCGCGCGCCCCGCGGGCGCACCCGACGCCGGGCCGGACGCCGGTGCGCCCACCGGCGCATCGGCGCATCCGGGCCAGGAGCCCGCGCCCGGCTGCGGCGGATCATGACAGGGGCGGCCGGAGGGGGCGCAGAGGGCGGATGGGACCGCACCACCCTTGCCCTGATGAACCTCGTGATGGCGGCGACCGTACGCATCCATCGGCCGGACCCCGGGTATGCCCCTGACGGAACCGGCAGAGGCTTCCTGGGCAGCGGCTTCTTCATCGCCCCGAGCTGGGTCCTCACATGCGCGCACGTCGCGATGCAGGGGGAGGGGCGCGAAGTGGACGTGGTGTTCCGGGCCGACCGCGACAGTGCCGCCGAGACGTCCGTCGCGGGGACGGTCGTCGCGACGCTGCCCGAGTCCGGTCCCGGCGCGCCCGGCGGCCAGGGACTCCGTCCCCCCGTCGGCTGGGCCGCTCCCGACCTGGCCCTGATCCGCCTGCTGCGGCCGGTCGACCACGCCTGTGTGTACGTCACGGAGCGCCCGGCCGCCATGCTGCCGGGCGGCACCGTCCACTACGTGGGCTGGACCGGTCCGCGCGACGGGCAGCTCGCGGCGGTGACGGGCGACTGCACGGTCAAGGGCATGTTCGGCGGGCCGGCCGACGCCGAGCAGCAGATCCGGCTGGGCGGGGACTGGCTGGAGCCCGGGATGTCCGGTGGCCCCGTCGTCGACCTGGCCCGGGGCGAGGTCGTCGGCGTCCTCAAGTCACGCCTCGAGGGCGAGCAGGGCGGGACCGCCATCGGCATCGAGCGGCTGCGCACCATGCCCGTACCCGGCGCCACGTCCGTACCCGGCGCGGCACCCATACGCGCCGCCACCGCCGACGGCCCGCCCGCCGATACCTATCAAGCCGTCTTCCACGCCCACGACCGCTATCACGCGGACCGGCACAACAGCCCCGCCAGTACCGAACGGACCTGGGCCGACACCCAGAGCGAACTCCCCGTCAGGCCGGGACGCGCGCTCAGCCCGAAACAGCGCATCGACCTGCTCGGCCGGCTCGCCGAATTCCCGCCGCCCGTCAGCACCCGCGACCTGCTCGACCTCCTGGACGGCCTCCCGGACGTCCACTCGCGCGACCACCGCCCCGCCCCGCGCGGCTGGCGCGACGGGCTCGGCGCGCTGTACGAGGCGCGCGACGGGGACGGCGCGCTCGAACTGATCCTGCGCTACTGCATGGCGGTCGTCGCCGCCGAGCGGCCCTACGGCTTCCCGTCCGCCGCGGCCGCCGAGCGCAACCTGTGGGAGTGGGTCCGCAGGATGGCCGAGGACCATCTCTCCAGAAGCTTCCGCAAAGAGCTGGCCGTGCTGTGGAGCGCCGCGCGCCACCGCCCGGACATGGAGCACCGCAGGCCCGCCGTGGCGCCGTCCGAACCGGCCAGGCGCAGGGAGCGGCTCTTCGTGCTGCTGGCGCTGGAGCTGCGCGGCTGGGAGCAGGGCCGCTACGACTGGCGGATCAGCGTCGGCGACACCATCGGGGACTTCCTGCCCGTGGAGGAGGACGTCCGGGGCACCGCCCTGGCCGACCTGCCGGGCCGGCTCGCCGCGCCGCTGGCCGAGGCGTTCCGGCGCTGCGACGAGCCGGACGGGCTCGCCGTGCTCCAGGTCGCCGTAGGCCGGTCGCTGCTCGGTCTGGACGTCGACAACTGGCGGTTGTCGCCGGGCGATCCGCCGCTCGGAGCCGTACGCCCCGTCGTCGTCCGCTGCTCCGACCAGCTGCCCAGGAGCGAGGAGTGGCTGAAGGAGCGCAAGGCGCGCTGGAACCGGACGGGGGCGGCCGTGATGCGCGCCGAGACGCTCGACTGCGAGGGCGGCATCAAGGTCCGCGTTGCGGAGCCGGACGAACTGCGCACTCTGGCGTACGGCACGGTCCCTCTGCTGTGCCACTACGGCACGGACACCCGGCCCGATGCCGCGGCGGGGCTCGACCGGCTGCTGGCCGGCGGCTTCGGCGTGGCGCTGTGGCGACGGCGCGGCGGAGAGGGCGGAGCGGTGTGTACGGAGTTCCACCGGCGTGCCGCCGACACCGTTGGCGAAACTCGCGCCACTGAGCAATTGCCTTACAAACTGCATGAGTTGAGGAAAGGTGTCCATGCGGGCCGTATTGAGACGTACTGGTCGGACGGTGTGACGCTGTACTACGACGACCCGCACCACCCCCTGCCCGGATCCGAGCAGCTCCTGGAGGCGCCATGACCGGCCCGCCCCTTACGGTGCGTGCATCGGATCGCTACCGTGAAGCACGCTTGGCAACGGCCGCCCCGGTGGACGAGCGACGACGAGGAACGCTATGAGTGAACCCAGTGAGTGGCTCATCTACCGAGGGGCCGGCGAACCGCACGAGGGGATAGGGCGGCTGCCCGAGCCGCCGCCCTGGCGGGACTTCGCCGGGCGCGGGACACCCGCGGACGGCGAGGCGGACGGTTCCGCCGACCGGCGGCTCGGCAGCCACCGGCACATGGCCGAGCTGCACCGGCCGGGCGCCGAGGAACTCGAAATGATCAACGCCGCGCTCTATCTCCGCAGGCCCCTCCTGGTCACCGGGAGCCCCGGCGCGGGAAAGAGCACCCTCGCCCACTCGGTCGCCCATGAACTGGGCCTGGGCCGTGTGCTGCGCTGGCCCATCGTCAGCCGCTCCACGCTCCTCGACGGGCTGTACCACTACGACGCCATCGCCCGGCTCCAGGACGTCCAGATCGCCGCGCACGGCGGGGCCGTCGCGGCGGCCGGGACCGATCCGGCCGACAGCATCGGCAGCTATATCCGGCTCGGGCCGCTCGGCACGGCGCTGCTGCCTTCCGACCGGCCGCGGGTGCTGCTCATCGACGAGCTGGACAAGAGCGACATCGACCTGCCGAACGACCTCCTCAACGTGCTGGAGGAGGGCGAGTTCGCCATTCCGGAGCTGGAGCGGATCGCCGACCGGCTGCCCGACGGCGAGGCCGTGGTCCTCGACGACGACGGCAACAAGGTCGCGATCAGGGGCGGACGGGTGCAGTGCTCGGCATTCCCCTTCATCGTCCTCACGAGCAACGGCGAGCGCGACTTCCCCGCCCCCCTCATGAGGCGCTGCATCCACCTGGAGCTCGGCCGCCCCGACCACCAGCGTCTCGCCACGTTCGTACGCGCGCACCTCGGCGACGAGGCGGCCCGCTCCGGTGACGACCTGATCACGCACTTCCTGGAGCGTTCGCGCGGTGAACTGCTCGCGACCGACCAGCTGTTGAACGCGATCTATCTCACCGACGCCGCCGCCCCGGCCGGCCGTGACCGCCTCGCCGATCTGCTCATCCAGCGACTCGACCGGCCGAGGTGATGCACTGATGCCCGACGTCACGGCGCGGCACGGACCGGACGGGGGTCCGGAGCACTACGACGGGCACCTGCTGACCGCGCTCGTCGCCCGCCTGCGCGAGGGCGGGCTCGACCCCGACGCCGAGCAGCTCTGCGACGCTCTCTGGCTCGCCCGGTGGACCCGTGTCGCCGGAGCGTTACCCGACGGCGCCGAGGATCCGGCCGCGCGCGTCACCCCGCCGGGCGGGGCGACCGCCACCGCACCCGCCGAACGCAGGGCCGAAGGCGACGGTACGCAGGACGCGCCGCCGGAGGAGGCTCCGCAGCAGCCGGAACCCACGGGTCCCGACCGCCGGATCGCCCTGTACCCGGTCCCGCACGGGCCGGGCTCCGGCGACCCCGGCCGGTCCGGCGGCAACGCGCCCCGCGTCGGTCGCGGAGCCGGTGCCTCGGCGCTCCCGCTGGGCGTTCCGGCGGCTCCCGCCCTGCCCGCCCTGCTCGAACTCCAGCGTGCCCTGCGCCCGTTGCAGCGTTACCGGCCCGCCGCACCGCCCCTGCGCACGACCCTGGACGAGGTGGCGACCGCGGAACTCAGCGCACGTGCCGGAGGACTGATCATTCCTGTGTTCCGGGGCGTGGCCCGCGCGGACGCACTGCTCCAGTTCGTCATGGACGCCTCTTCGTCCATGCGGGTCTGGGACCGGATGTTCACCGAATTCCAGCAGATATTCAGCCAGTTGGGGGCATTCAGGGACGTTCAGGTGCGCTATCTGCACCAGGGCCCCGACGGCGCGCCCGCCGTGAGCCGCAGCCCCGACCCGGGCGCCGCCCCCCTGAACTCCGCGGAGCGGCTCAGCGACCCCACGGGCCGCCGGGTCACCGTCCTCGTCAGCGACTGCGCCGGCCCGATCTGGCACAGCGGCCAGGCCCACCGGCTGCTGCACCACCTCGCCCGCCAGGCCCCCACCGCCGTCCTCCAGCCCCTGCCGCAGCGCATGTGGAACCGCACAGGACTGCCCGTCACCTACGGCGTCCTGTCACGCGGCGAGGGCAGCGCCGGAGCCGTCGTCAGGGTCGCCGAGAACCCCGGAGCGCTCCCGAAGGCGCACGAGGGCGCCCTCGCCGTCCCCGTACTGCCACCCGTGGCCGGCGCCCTGGCCGCCTGGGCGGGGCTGCTCGCCGGCACCGGAGGCGGGCGGATCTCCGGAGCCGTCGGCTGGGTGCGCGCGGACCAGCCCGCGGCCGCCCCGCAGCGCACCGGCAGCCGGCCGTCCTCGCTCCAGCTGGTCAGCCGGTTCCGCTCGGCCGCCTCCCCGGCCGCAGGACAGCTGGCCGTCTACCTCGCCGCCGCCCCGCTGTATCTCCCGGTCATGCAGCTGGTGCAGCGCACCATGCTGCCGGACTCCGGCCCGTCCGAGCTGGCCGAGGTGCTGCTCAGCGGTCTGCTCACGCGCAGCAGGAACGACGGCGCGGAGGACGGGCAGTGGTACGAGTTCACGCCCGGCGTCCAGGAGGCGCTGCTCGCCCCGCTCGGCCGGGACGAGGCCCTGCTCGTACTCAAACACTGCTCGGAGTACATCGAGCAGCGCTTCGGAAAGGCGGGCCCGAACTTCCCGGCGCTCGCCCTCGCGCAACTCGGCGACGAGAGAACGGGCTCCACGTACCGCACCGGCCGTCCGGGCCGAGGCGTCGAGCGGGACGGCGACACCGAAACGGACACCGAAGCGGACGCCGACGGGGAGAACGGCGGCTCCCGTGCCCCGCACCCCTTCGCGGAGGTCGCGGCGCGCGTCCTGGAGCGGTTCATGCCGCTGCCCGAGCAGTTCGCCTACTACGGCGAGCGGCCCGGGCGCCACGCCCCCGACCCGACGACCGCCACGGCGGTGGCCCGGGCCCGGGCGCTGATGCGGCAGTTCGAGTCGGACAGCATGGTGCAGTACCTGATCGACGCCGTGCAGCTGCTGCGCGGCGCCACCTACCGCGACCAGGTGTCGGTCTCCGACCCCGAACTGTGGGCCGAGTACGCGCGCTGTCTGCTGCGGCTCTGGGAGGTGCAGGGCGGCAACGAGCTGCTGCGGGAGTCGGAGGAGGCCGCCGAGCGCGCCGCCGCCCACCCCGGGGCCGTACGCGAACGGGCCGTCCTCGCCAAGGTGCTGCACGCGGCCGCCGACGACCGGCGGCGGCGCGGGGACCGGCGCGGCGCCCTGGACCTGCTGCGCCGCGCGGACCGCGAGTACACCGTGGCCTGTGCCGCGCCAGGGCTGGACCCGGCGGAGGCCCTGCGGCTCACGCTGGAACGGGTGCGTGCCCTGGAGGCGCAGTGGCGGCTCGGCGGTGACACCGCCCTGCTCCAGGCGGCCGTCGGCATGCTGGAGGCGTTCGCCGATGTCTGGCCCGACCAGGAGAACCGCCCCACGAGTCTGGTCCTGACCCACGGCCGTGTCCTGCTGCGGCTGACCGGGGCGACCAACGACACCGAACAGTCCCGGGTGTACGCCCGCCAGGCCGCCCGCTCGCTGCGCAAGGCGTTCTCCCCCGGCGGCGCCCCGCACACGACCGGCACCCAGGTACGGATCCTGCTGGACCTGGTGGACGCGCTGCTGAGCTGCGGCGACGAACCGGACGAGGCCGCGACACTGATCGAACAGGCCCTGGAGACCGTACGGGAACAGCGGATGCGCGCCCAGCTCCAGACCAGGGCGGGCCGCGTCCATGTCGCACGGTACGAGCAGAGCGGCGACCCGGCCGAACTGGTCGAGGCCGCC
Source organism: Streptomyces sp. NPDC055749 (assembly GCF_053617235.1). Classification (NCBI taxonomy): domain Bacteria; kingdom Bacillati; phylum Actinomycetota; class Actinomycetes; order Kitasatosporales; family Streptomycetaceae; genus Streptomyces; species Streptomyces sp. NPDC055749. The sequence continues at coordinate 41,999 of NZ_JBSHFH010000005.1, forward strand.
GAGTGGTTCACCCGGGCGGCCCGCGGTGTTCCCCGTGACTCGCAGGATCACGCCGACCTCCTCGCGGAATGGGGGAGCGCCCTGCTGCGCCGGGCCGAACTGCCCGACGGGAAGCGGTACATCGGCGCGGCCGTACGGGTGCTGCGCGACTGCCGTACGGAGACGGCGGCGGGCAGCCCGCGATTGGCGGGCCGGCTGCTGTCGCTCGGCCGTGCGGTGATGCTGCGCCACCGGGCCACCGAGGACCGGGTGGATCTGCGGGAGGCGGAGCACCTGTTCGGCCTGGCCGCGCAGGAGGCGCGCGATCCGCTGATGGCGGCGCGGTGCTGGCTGGCGCTGGGACGGTCCCATCTCGACGCCTCGCGTGTCCTTCAGCGTCCGGCCCGGCTCGACGAGGCGGCGGAGGCGTTCCGTGACGCGGCCGAGTCCGCCAGGACCGCGGAAGCGGAACCGGACGGTCAGCAAGAACGCGAACAGGCAGTGGAGTTGGGTGCTACAGCCAACCACTGGCGGGGTATGACCTATGAGGAGGCGGGCCGGCCCAGAGCCGCGCGCGATGCGTACAGGGCCGCCCGCCAGGAGTGGCGCAAGCTGCCCGACGGAGGCGGTGCGTCGGGCGAGTCGACCGAGGGGCGGCTGCTTGCCCTGGGGCAATGAGCGTTCAACGGCGAGCGCTTTGAGCTGTGTTCGACGGTGAGTACGTCAGGGGTGTGCGCCCGTGCGCGGGCGCACGGCCGCGAACCGAGCAGGACAGCAACGGGGAGTCGTGATGGACCAGTCGATCGTTGAGAAAACCGCGCCGGACGTGACGTCGCACGCCGGGACGGACAGAGCGCCTGACGCCCTGCCGGACTTGCTCGGGCTCGATCTTGCGGCCCTGCGGACCCTCGACCACCCCGTGCTCTCCGCGGTGGTCGCGGACCTGCGGGACCGGGCCGAGCAGCCTCGGGACACGCTGTGGGGTTTCGACAGCGCCTTCTGAACGGGGCGCCGGCACTTGCCGTTCGAGGGGCTACCCGGTCGGTTTCGGCCGGAGAGTCCCCGGGAACAGGACGCGCTAGCGCAGCCGGGTTTGCGTCGGCATCAGGCCAGGGATACTCGCTTCGGACCGGCGGCGGGGGCCGTACCAAGGGCCGTACGCGGACCCGGACAGCATGGGGGTGCCGGAGTGTCCCGGAAGGCTACCTCTGGCGCGGCGCCGTGCGGCGGCCCCGTGACCCCGGCCCCCGACCCCGTCCCTTTCGGACAGTTCATCGTCAAAGTGCACGGACGCTGCAATCTGGCCTGCCGGTACTGCTACCTGTACGAGGGCCCGGACAGCACCTGGCGCGACCGTCCCACCGCCGCTTCGCCCGCCGTCCTGGACGGGGCGGCCACCCGCATCGGCGAACACGCCGCGACCCACGGGCTCCGGAAGGTCGCCCTCGTCCTGCACGGCGGCGAACCACTGCTCGCAGGCGCGGACCGGCTCGCCGCGTTCGCCGCGCGGGTACGCGCACGCGTCCCCGGCTCCTGCACCGTCCGCACCACCGTGCAGACCAACGCCACCCTGCTCACCGACGCGCGCGTCGCCACCCTCGCCCGGCACGGCATACGCGTCGGGATCAGCCTCGACGGCGGTCTGGCGGCCCACAACACCCAGCGCCTGGACCACGCGGGGCGCCCCTCCTGGCCCGCCGCCTCGCGCGGCGCCCGGCTGCTCGCCGAGCGGCACCCGGAGGCGTACGCGGGCATCCTCACCGTGGTCGACCCGCGCACCGACCCGGTCGAGATGTACGAGTCGCTGCTCGCCCTGCGCCCTCCGGCCCTTGACCTGCTGCTGCCGCACGGCAACTGGACCGCGCCACCCCCCGGACTGCCCGCCGACGCACGGCCCCCGGCGCGGCCCGTGGGTTCCGGCAGGCCCACCCCGTACGGCGACTGGCTGTGCGCCGTCTTCGACCGCTGGTGGCGCGCCGGACGCCGCGAGACCCGGGTCCGGCTCTTCGAGGAGTGCCTGGCCCTGCTGCTGGGGCTGCCCGCCGCCACGGAGGCCCTCGGCCTCGACCCGGTCAACGCCGTCGTGGTGGAGACCGACGGAGCGATCGAGCAGGTCGACTCCCTCAAATCCGCCTACGACACGGCGGCGGCCACCGGACTCGACATCTTCCGCCACACCTTCGACGAGGCACTGCGCCACCCCGGCGTCGCCGCCCGCCAGGCCGGCGCCGGCGCGCTCGCGCCGGTCTGCCGCGGCTGCCCGCTGCTCACGGTCTGCGGCGGCGGCCACTACGCCCACCGCTACCGCGCGGGACACGGCTTCACCAACCCCTCGGTCTACTGCGCCGACCTCGACCGGCTGATCCGCCATATCGCGGGACGGCTGGCCGCCACGACCGCGGGAGACCGCCCATGAGTCCGGCCCTGTCCGAAGGCGCGCTCCGCGCACTCGGCCGCACGGCGGGCGACGCGGACACCCTCGGCCTGCTCGTACGCGACCAGGACACCCGCCGGTTCGTGCTCCTGCGCGCCCTGCTCGACGCGGCGGCCCAGGCGCCGGACACGGTCTGCCCACCGGAGCTGCGCGACCGGGTCGCGGCCGACTGGGCGCTCCTGGAGGCCGCCGAACGCGCGGACAGGGCAGCCGTCCGCTCCGTGCTGCTCTACCCGCTCGTGGGCCCCTGGGCCCTGCGCTGTCTGCACGGCCTCACAGGATCGGCGCCGGGACCCGAACTCCGTACCGATCTGGCCCACTTGGGGGCGCTGGCGGTGGCTGCCGCGATCCGTGCCCGGCTGGCCTTCACCGCACGGCTCACCGCACGGGGGCCCGTGCTGGTGCTGCCCACCGTCGGAGCCCTTGAGGTCGGGCCGGGGCAGGTGGACATCAGCGTCGGCGAGGGGCAGTTGACCTTCCGTCAGGAGGTTGCGGGGGATGTCCTCGTACACCTCGAATCCGGGATCGCCCGCCCCTGGGACCCGCGCTGGCGGCCTACACGCGTCCTGCCGCCCCTGCTGGCCGGCGGCGCCCCCGTCCCGATGGACGACCTCGACCCGTACCGGACGGCAGGCGACAGCCCCGAACCGCACGGGCTGAGCGCCGCCGTCCGCCTCGACGGGCCGGCGCGCCTGGGCTGGGCGGAGTCCTGGGCGGGTGTGGCGGCCCAGCTGCGGACCGGCGGCCACCAGCGGCTGACCGAGGCCGCCGTCCTGCTGCGCTGTGTGGTGCCCCTCGCCCCGCCGCCCGGCTCCGGCAGGACCGGTGGAAGTTCCGCGCACTGCAGCGGCACCCGGCGCGAGGCGTTCGGCGCCGTACTCAGCAGCAGGCCCGCCACCCCCGCCCACTTCGCGTCCACCCTCGTGCACGAGCTCCAGCACACCAAGATCGCCGCACTGAGCGCGATGACGCCCCTGCACCACGAGGGCCCCGACGCCCGGTACTTCGCGCCCTGGCGCCCCGACCCGCGCCCGTTCGACGGGCTCCTCCAGGGCGCGGTGTCGCACGCCGCCCTCGCCGACTACTGGCAGCAGTGCGCACTCGGCGCGGAACGTGCCGACCAGCGTGACCTGGCCTGGTCCGAACACTCCCGCAAACGCGAACAGGTGGGTGCCGTACTGCCCGTCCTGGCCGGTTCCGGGGCCCTGACATCCGAGGGGCGGGTGATCGTCAACGAGTTGATCACGCTCTACCACCGTCTGGCGGAATCTCCGGCCCCAACGGGGCATCAGGCACGGGCGAGGGCGTATGTCCGTACGGCCCGGGTGATATGGCAGCAGAGGAAAGACTCGAAACGGCTGTGAACAGGCGCTGCCGGGCTTGCGGGAACATGTGGGCCCGTCCGGTCGTCGGTGTATGTTGATTAGGCTTATAACGATGCAGGGAGACGGTTGAATGCCCGTAGCGCGTAAGCAAGTTGGAGCAACGGGGACGCAATCCGTCACCATTAGTTTCGCCGGGTTCAACCGGGCCTGGACGGCCTGGATCGGCGACCGTCTCGAACGGCGTGGTGTACGGGTCGTCTATCAGCGCTGGGACCCCCAGGCGGGTGCCACGCTCGAGGACGAACTGCGGAACGTGATGCTCGCCCCCGGCCGCATCCTTGTCGTACTCAGCGACTGGTACTTCCAGCTCGGACCCCGCAGCCACGACGAGTGGAACCGCGCGCTGCGCACGGTCGTTGCCCCGGACGCCGGGCGCTTCGCCGCCGTCTCCGTGACCACATCCGCGCTGCCCGGCGCCACGTCGGTCTTCGGGGCCGCCGATCTGACGAACGTCGGCGAGGACGAGGCGGAGCGCCGCATGCTCGCCCACCTCGGCCTGCCCACGGAGCCGCTGCCCCGCACGGAGGGCGGGCGGCCCGGACCCCGGTTCCCGGCCGACACCCCCGAGGTGTGGAGCAGCAGGGTGCCGCGCCGCAACACCCGGTTCACCGGCCGCGAGGCCCTGCTCAGCGAGGCGTACCACGCGCTCCAGGGCGCGGGCCCCGGTGCGGGTGTCGTCACGCTGCACGGCATGTCGGGCGTGGGCAAGACGCAGCTGGCCGCGGAGTACGTCTACCGCTTCGGCTCCGACTACGACGTGGTCTGGTGGGTGCCCGCCGACCGCCGCGCCCTCTACCGCCAGCGCCTCGCCGAACTCGCCCCGGAACTGGGCCTGTCCACCGGCGCCGAGTACGGCGAGCGACTGCGCGCCGTCCGTGACTCGCTGCGGCGCGGTCAGCCGCACTCCCACTGGCTGCTGATCCTGGACGGCGCCGACGAACCCGACCAGATCTGGGACCTCGTACCGACCGGCCCGGGACATGTCCTGATCACCTCACGCAACCCGGAGTGGCGCGAGCACAACAGCCACCTGGTGGAGGTTCCGGTCTACGACCGCGACGAATCGGTCTCGTTCATCCGCCGCCGCGCCCCGCGGCTGACGCACACCGAGGCCGATCAGCTGGCGAACGCCCTGGAAGACCTTCCGCTGCTCCTCGACCAGACGGCCGGCTGGCTCAACGACTCCGACATGTCCGTCGCGGAGTACATCGAACTCCTCGAAGGCGGCATCGACCAGGACGTCGTCAAGGTGTCGGCCGACTTCCCGCTGGCCTTCCAGACCGCCTGGTCGATACTGCTGAACAAGCTCAGGGAGACCGTCCCCGAGTCCGTCGACCTGCTGCGGCTGTGCAGCTTCTTCGCCCCGGGATCCATCCCCGTACGGCTCCTGAAGGAGATGCCGCCCGGCGATCTGCCCGAGCAGCTCTCCGGTCTGATGAACGATCCACTGCTGTGGAACCGTGCGATCGGCCAGCTGCGGCAGTACTCGGTCGTCCGGCTGGAGTCCCACGAGTCCTCCGTCGAGGAGGCCGCGTCCTCCGGTGAGTCGATCTATCTGCACCGCATGGTCCACAAGATCGTCGGCTCCGACATGCCCGCCCGGGACCGCCAGGAGTTCATCGACGTCGTACGCAAGGCCCTGGCCGCCGCCGACCCCGGGCGCCCCATCGACGCCGTGTACTGGCCCGCGTACGCCGAGATCGCCCCGCACCTGAAGTGGGCCGAGGTCCTTGAGAGCAAGGACCCCGCCGTACAGAGCCTGGTCCTCAACTGCCTGCGCTACATGTACTTCTCCGGGGAGTACCGCGCCGGCATCAAGCTCGGCGAACGCGCCATGACCGCCTGGCGGGAGCTGCTCGGCGAGACCCACCCCCGGGTGTGGGACCTCAGCTACAACTACGCCAACCTGCTGCGGGCCGTGGGCGACTACGCCGGGACGGAGGCCATGGAGCGGGCCGTCGTCGACCATCTGCGCGCCGAACGCGGGGTGCAGGACCTGGAGCACCTGCGGGCCGCCAACGGTCTCGCCGCCGACCTCCGCGGCCTCGGCCGCTACGACGAGGCCCTGGAGCTCTCCACGTGGCTTCTCGGCTCCTACCGCGAAGTCCTCGGCGATCAGGACGCCCGTACCGTCAACGCCCAGAACAACCTCGCCGTCTCACTGCGCCTGCTCGGACGGTACGAGGAGTCCCTGGAGCTCAACCGGCGCACCCTGGAGGCCCGCCGCCAGCTGCTGAAGGCGCGGCACGGGTGGATCCTCAAGTCCGAGATCGGCTACGCCACCGACCTGCGGCTCCTCGGCCGCTACAACGAGGCCGAGTCGCTCCTCGTACAGAGCGCCCGGGTGCACCGGATCGCACTGGGCGAGGACAACCCGCAGACCCTGCTCGCGGAATTCAACCTGGCGCTCTGCCGCTACCGCTCCGGCGACCGCGGCAAGGCGGCCGAGGCGTTCACCCGGGTCCTCGAACGAGGCGAGCGGGTCCTGGGCGAACAGAGCCCGCTGACCCTGATGTTCGCGGCCGGACAGAGCTGCTTCGCCCGCGAGCACGCCGACATCGACCAGGCCAGGACCATAAGCGATTACGTCATCAACGGGTATCTGATGATGCTCGGCGAGGGCCACCCGTACCTCGCGGGAACCCGCTCCAACCACGCCCTGATCCTGCGCAACGTCGGCGAGCGGGACCAGGCACTCCACCTCATCGAACAGGCCCTCGCCGATATGACGAGGTCCGTGGGCGAGAACCACCCCTGGACCCTGGGCTGCGCGATCAACGCCTCGGCGCTGCGCAACCTGGTGGGCGACCCGGAGTCCGCCGCCGCGCTCACCGAGCTCACCGTCACCCGGGCCACCGAAGCCCTCGGCAGGACCCACCCGCTGACCCTGTCCGCCAGGGTCGCGCACGCGGCGGACCTGCGCGGCCTGCGGGACCGGGTGCGGGCGGAGAAGGTCGAGACCGAGGCCCTGGGCGACCTGGGGGCGACCCTCGGGGCGCAGCACGTCCACACCGTGTCGGCCCGCTCGCGCAACCGGCCGTTCTGGGACTTCGAGCCGCAGACGATCTGACCGGACGCACCAGCGACAGGCCGAAGGCCCGGTTCCGTGAGACGACTCACGGAACCGGGCCTTCGGTTCGTACAGCGGCTGATCAGGCCTCGAACACCTCGGCGAGCAGCTGAGCCTGCTCGGCCTGGTGGCGCTTGGCCGAGCCGACCGCCGGGGACGAGCCGTGCGGCCGGGAGATACGGCGCAGGCGCTCACCGTGCGGGACGTCGGCGCCGACGGCCAGGTCCAGGTGGTCGATCAGGTTGAGCGCGATGAACGGCCACGCACCCTGGTTGGCCGGCTCCTCCTGGGTCCAGAGGTACTTCTCGGCGTTCGGGTACTTGGCGATCTCGGCCTGGATCTCGGCACCCGGCAGCGGGTACAGACGCTCCAGGCGGATGATCGCCGTGTCCGTGATGCCACGCTTCTCGCGCTCGGCGTCCAGGTCGTAGTAGACCTTGCCGGTGCAGAAGACGACCTTGCGGACGGCCTCGGCGCTCACCGAGTCGTCGCCGATGACCGGGCGGAATCCGCCGGTCGTGAACTCCTCCACCTTCGACGCCGCCGCCTTGAGGCGGAGCATCGACTTCGGGGTGAAGACGATCAGCGGCTTGTGGTGCGGGTTGTGCACCTGCCACCGCAGAAGGTGGAAGTAGTTCGACGGCAGCGTGGGCATGGCCACCGTCATGTTGTCCTGCGCGCACATCTGGAGGAAGCGCTCCGGGCGGGCGGACGAGTGGTCCGGGCCCTGGCCCTCGTAGCCGTGCGGCAGCAGCAGCGTGACGCCGGAGGTCTGGCCCCACTTCTGCTCGGCCGAGGAGATGAACTCGTCGACGACGGTCTGCGCGCCGTTGACGAAGTCACCGAACTGGGCCTCCCAGATGACCAGCGACTCCGGGCGGGCCAGCGAGTAGCCGTACTCGAAGCCCATCGCCGCGTACTCGCTGAGCAGCGAGTCGTAGACGTTGTAACGGGCCTGGTCCTCGGCGAGGTAGAGCAGCGGGGTGTAGTCCTCGCCGGTCTTCTGGTCGACGAGCACCGCGTGCCGCTGGCCGAACGTGCCGCGGCGGGTGTCCTGGCCGGCGAGCCGGACAGGGGTGCCCTCCATCAGCAGCGAGCCGATGGCCAGCGTCTCGCCCATGCCCCAGTCGATCGTGCCGTTCTCCACGGAGGCGGCGCGACGCTGCATCTGCGGCATCAGACGCGGGTGGACGGTGATCTCGTCCGGGATGTTCACCTGCGACTCGGCGATCGCCTTGACGACCTCCGAGGAGACCGCGGTGTTCACCGCCACGGGGAACTCGGCCTGGACGTCCGGGATGTGCGGCTGGGACGGCGCGGATGTGGCCTCGCGGACCTCCGCGAAGACCTTCTCCAGCTGGCCCTGGAAGTCCTGGAGCGCCTGCTCGGCCTCTTCCAGCGTGATGTCGCCGCGACCGATGAGGGACTCGGTGTAGAGCTTGCGCACCGAGCGCTTCTTGTCGATCAGGGTGTACATCTGCGGGTTGGTGAACTCCGGGTTGTCGCCCTCGTTGTGACCGCGGCGGCGGTAGCAGATGAGGTCGATCACGACGTCCTTGTTGAACGTCTGCCGGTACTCGAAGGCGAGCCGCGCGACGCGGACCACGGCCTCCGGGTCGTCACCGTTGACGTGGATGATCGGCGCCTCGATCATGCGCGCCACGTCGGTGGCGTACATCGAGGAGCGCGAGGACTCCGGGGCGGCGGTGAAGCCGACCTGGTTGTTGATCACCACGTGCACGGTGCCGCCGGTGCGGTAGCCGCGCAGCTGCGACATGTTGAGCGTCTCGGCGACGACGCCCTGGCCCGCGAAGGCCGCGTCGCCGTGGAGCGCGACGGGCAGGACCGTGAAGTCCGTACCGCCCTTGTTGATGATGTCCTGCTTGGCGCGGGCGATGCCCTCCAGGACGGGGTCGACCGCCTCCAGGTGCGAGGGGTTGGCGGCCAGCGAGACCTTGATCTGCTCGCCGTCGAGACCGGTGAAGGTGCCCTCGGCGCCCAGGTGGTACTTCACGTCGCCGGAGCCGTGCATTGACCGCGGGTCGAGGTTGCCCTCGAACTCCCGGAAGATCTGCGCGTACGACTTGCCGACGATGTTCGCCAGGACGTTCAGCCGGCCGCGGTGGGCCATGCCGATGACGACCTCGTCGAGGCGGGCCTCGGCGGCGGAGTCGATGACCGCGTCGAGCAGCGGGATGACGGACTCGCCGCCCTCCAGCGAGAAGCGCTTCTGGCCGACGTACTTGGTCTGCAGGAACGTCTCGAACGCCTCGGCGGCGTTGAGGCGGCGCAGGATCCGCAGCTGCTCCTCGCGCTCCGGAGCGGGGCGCGGACGCTCCACCCGGTCCTGGAGCCACTTGCGTTCCTTGGGCTCCTGGATGTGCATGAACTCGATGCCGGTGGTGCGGCAGTACGACTCGCGCAGGACACCGAGGATGTCGCGGAGCTTCATCATCGTCTTGCCGGCGAAACCGCCGACCGCGAAGTCCCGCTCCAGGTCCCACAGGGTGAGGCCGTGCTCGGTGATGTCGAGGTCGGGGTGCTTGCGCTGGCGGTACTCCAGCGGGTCGGTGTCGGCCATGACGTGGCCGCGGACCCGGTAGGAGTGGATCAGCTCGAAGACCCGCGCGGCCTTGGTGACATCGTCGTCGTGCGAGGCGTCGATGTCCCGGAGCCAGCGGACCGGCTCGTAGGGGATGCGCAGCGCCTTGAAGATGTCGTCGTAGAACCCGTTCTCGCCGAGCAGGAGCTGGCTCAGGACCCGCAGGAACTCGCCGGAGGCGGCGCCCTGGATGACCCGGTGGTCGTACGTCGAGGTCAGCGTCATGACCTTCGAGATGCCCAGCTTGTTCAGGGTGTCCTGCGACGTGCCCTGGAACTCCGCCGGGTAGTCCATCGCGCCGACGCCCATGATGAGGCCCTGTCCGGGCATCAGGCGGGGCACCGAGTGAACGGTGCCGATGCCGCCGGGGTTGGTCAGCGAGGCGGTGACTCCGGTGAAGTCGTCCATGCCGAGCTTGCCGACGCGGGCACGGCGGACGATGTCCTCGTACGCCTGCCAGAACTCGAAGAAGTTGAGCGTCTCGGCCTTCTTGATGGCCGCGACGACCAGCTGGCGGTCGCCGTTCGGCTTCACCAGGTCGATGGCCAGGCCGAGGTTCACGTGCTCCGGCTTGACCAGGGTCGGCTTGCCGTCCTTGACCGCGAAGGAGTAGTTCATCGTCGGCATGGCCTTGAGGGCCTGCACCATCGCGTACCCGATGAGGTGGGTGAAGGAGATCTTCCCGCCCCGGGCGCGCTTCAGGTGGTTGTTGATGACGATGCGGTTGTCGAAGAGCAGCTTCACCGGGACGGCGCGGACGGACGTGGCCGTCGGCAGTTCCAGCGAGGCGTTCATGTTCTTCGCCACGGCGGCCGAGGGGCCGCGCAGCGTCACGTACTCGGGTCCGCCCGTGGCCTCGGCCGCGGGGGCGGCCTTCGCCGGAGCGGGAGCGGCGGGCGCGGCCGGAGTGGCCGCGGGCTTCGCCGGAGCCGCCGGGGCAGCGGGCGCCGGAGCGGCGGCTGCGGGCGCGGCGGGTGCCGGGGCCGGAGCCTTCGCGGGCGCTGCCGGGGCAGCGGTGGTGATCTGGGTCGGTGCGGGTCCGGCCGGGGCCGGCGTCACCGCAGCCCCCGCGGCTGCGGCGTCGGGCTTTTCCGCCGTGCCGGGCGTGCCCGGCTTGTAGTCGGCGAAGAAGTCCCACCAGGCGCGATCGACCGAACTGGGGTCCTGGAGGTACTGCTGGTAGATCTCGTCGACGAGCCACTCATTGGGGCCGAATGCGGCGGCAGGGTTCTTACCCTGCTCCGATTGGTCGGTCGAGATGCTCGAGTTACTGGGGGACTGAGACGACACGGCGGCAACCGCCCTCTTCCGCTTCACAAGGTGATGGACAGCGGAAATCAAGGCTACGCCTCCCCAGCCGTTACGCGCAGGCCGGGCCGGTCTTCGTCGCGCAAGTCACATCGGAAGCCGGGTTTCGGTGCAGGAAATGGCGGGAAACAAGCGGGGTTCCGCTGCACTTCGGGTACGCGACAGAGCGGTTACGGCCACTTGGCCGCACCCACTCGGGGAAGTACACGCAGAACGTGCCCTTCCGGTTCGAACTCTATGTCAACCGCGCGACTGGCGGACTCCCGGAAGAGTGACCTGTATCCGGCAGCCGCGTGAGGATTCGGCCACGCCGATGCGGCCACCGTGCAGCTCCACCGCCCAGCGGGCGATCGCCAGACCCAGACCCGTACCGCCGTCGCTGCCGGGTCCGTGCGGGGACGGGGCCTGACCTCGGTTGAACCGCTCGAAGACGCGGTGGCGCTCGGCCTCCGGGATGCCGGGGCCCTCGTCGACGACTTCCAGCTCCAGCGACTCCGGGTTCTGCCCGCGCCGGGCCAGCACCGTGACCCGGCCGTGCGGCGGGCTGTGCTTGACCGCGTTGTCGATGAGGTTGGCGACCACCTGGTGCAGGCGTTCCGCGTCCGCGTGCGCCGTCAGCTCGGGCGGCGACACATCGAGATGGAGATGGACGTCGAGACGGGAGTGGTTGCCCGATCCGGAGGACAGGCCGCGCTGCGAAGCCGCGAGGTTCGCCTCCTTCAGTACCCCCGACAGATACGGCCAGACCTCGAAGCGGCGGGACTTCAGCGCCACCACCCCGTTGTCGAGCCGGGAGAGATCGAGCAGCGTCTCCACCAGCCTGCCGAGGCGCTCCGTCTGCTTCAGCGCCGTACGCATCGTCTCGGGGTCGGCGGCCGACACCCCGTCGACGACGTTCTCCAGCACGGCTCTCAGCGCCGCGATGGGTGTGCGCAGTTCATGGGAGACATTGGCCACCAGCTCCTTGCGGTGCCGGTCCTCGGCCTCCAGATCGTCCGCCATGCGGTTGATCGTCTGCGCCAGGTCGCCCAGCTCGTCACGGCGGCCCGCCCCGCTCACCCGCGTCGTGTAGTCGCCGTGCGAGATGGACCTGGCCACGGCTCTCATCTCGTCCAGCGGCGCGGTCATGCTGTGCGCCACGAACTGGGTGATCAGCAAGGTCGCGATCACCGAGAACACCGTGATGAACCGGAACTCGGTGCGGGTCCGCAGGGCCACGATCAGCAGCCCCGTGGTGATGAACACCGAGATCACGACCAGCGTGCCCAGCTTGGCCTTGATGGAGAACGGCCTCAGCCGGCAGCCGGGCCCGTTCATGGCGCGGGGGTCTCCAGGGCGTAGCCGACGCCGTGGACGGTACGGATCCGCTCGGCGCCGATCTTCCGGCGCAGCGCCTTGATGTGGCTGTCGACGGTACGGGTGCCCGAGGCGTCCGCCCAGTCCCAGACCTCGGCCAGCAACTGCTCCCGGGAGAGCACCGCACGCGGTGTGTTGGCCAGGCAGACCAGCAGGTCGAACTCGGTCGGTGTGAGGTGGACGTCGTCCGCCCGCACCCGCACCCGGCGCTGCGCGTGGTCGATCTCCAGCTCGCCGAGGCGCAGGATGCCGCTGCGCGGGGTGACCGCGGCGAGCGCGGCACGCTCCACCCGGCGCAGCAGGACGTGCACCCGGGCCGCCAGCTCGCGCATGGAGAAGGGCTTGGTCATGTAGTCGTCGGCGCCGACGCCGAGTCCGACCAGCATGTCGGTCTCGTCGTCGCGTGCCGTCAGCATCAGGACCGGCACAGGGCGCTGGGCCTGCACGCGCCGGCAGACCTCCAGGCCGTCGAAGCCGGGAAGCATGATGTCGAGGACCATCAGGTCGGGCTGCCACGCCTCGGCCGCGTCCACGGCCGCGGGGCCGTCGAGCGCGGTCTGCACGAGGAAGCCCTCGGCCCGGAGTCTCGCGGCAATGGCGTCCACGATCGTGGAGTCGTCCTCGACCACCAGGACCCGGCGCTGCGCGCCCGGGGTGGCCGCGACGCCGTTGTGGGTGGTGTGTGTCTGTTCCATCGCCCCGCCCCTGCCCGTTCTCGCGGGAGCCATTCCCCCGGAGGCACGGTCTTCGCTTGTGGATTTCGTGGGTAATCCCATGTGCCGCTCAGCAGCGTAAAGGCACAGGACGGTCCACGGCTACGCAGGGTGTTGTCGCGCGTGACCGGTTCCGCCCGCCGGGAAGGGCGGATCGTCGGCCTTGTGGGGCTTGGCCCCCGGCATACGGGGGCCGCGCATACCGGGTGGGGGGTCAGTCGGTCCGCAGTGCGAGATGGACCACGTCCGGAACACCTCGGGCAACGGCTACTTCTTCAGTGCGTACCGCGCTGAATCCGGCATTCCGCAATGCCTGTTCGAAAGCGGAGGAGGGCTGCGCGGACCAGACGGCGAGCACCCCGCCCGGCGTGAGACGCTCCTTGCAGGCCGCGAGACCGGCGGCGGAATAGAGGCTTCCGTTGTCTTCCGTGACGGTCCAGTCGGGGCCGTTGTCGATGTCCAGGCACAACGCGTCGTAACGCTCCGTGGTCGTACGGAGGTGGGCGACCAGGTCCGTGTGCGCGATCTCGGTCCGCGGATCGGCGAGTGCGGGGCCGGAGATCCGGTCCAGCGGCCCTTCCCGGTGCCAGTCGACGATCGCCTGTTCCCGCTCGACGACCACGATCCGCCCCCACCGCGCCTCCTCGGCCGCCCGGACCAGCGAGAAGCCGACCCCGAGGCCGCCGATGAGCACGGCCGGAGCGGTGCGGTCGGCGGGCAGCGCCGCGAGTGCGGCGTCGATCAGCAGCCGCTCGGACCGTCCGTCGGAGGTGTCCATGAGGAAACACCCGTTGGCGATGATCTCGAAGTCGTCCCCGCGCTCACGCAGGACGACCTCGCCGAACGGTCCCTCACGGCGGTCGAGCGTGACGGGGGCGGTACTCGCGGACATGACGTGACTCTCCGGTCTCCGGTGGTGGCGGTCGGTTCCGACGAACCATCCTGTCGCGCCGCGCGGCCCCGGACCAGCGAATTCGGGAGCCGGCGGCAGGGGCATCGGAGCGCGGACGCGCTCAGCCGGACTCCGGCCGCGCGCCGCGCACCACGAGGAGCGCCGCCCCCGCCGCGTACACCGTCAGAGCCACGGCCCACGCGGCGGGCTGCGGTCCCGGCTGCATCGGCCACGCCCAGTACGCCGCCGCGCCGCCCGGGGTGCGGGGCGCCGCCAGATAGACCGCGCCGCCGTAGACGGTCATCGGCAGCCAGCTCAGCCGGGCCCCGAGCAGCGCGGCTCCCGCGGCGGCGACCCCGGTCGCACCCAGGACGTTGCGGACCATCCCGGGCGCGCCGAACGCCTCCGGGTGCCCGGGCACGGCCAGCGCGAGCGCGCCCGCCGTGAGGGCGGTCAGGCCCAGCAGGTACCGAAGCCGGTGCGGCCACCAGGGGCGCACGGCGGTCCGGTCCAGCTCGTCGGAGTACGAGTACAGGCCGGTGCCGATGGCGGCGGAGGCCAGCAGCGGGGCGAGCACCAGGACCGGGACGCGCGCGGTGTGGTCGAAGTACGGCCGGTCCTCCAGCCAGTCGGCGGCCCAGGCGGCCACCAGGACGATGGCGGTCAGGGCGGCGGCGGTGAGCGGGAGGGCGCGGGAGCGGAGGTGGAGGGCGGGGCCCGTCCGAAGCGTCGCGGGAGCGGTCACAGGACGGGGACCTCCTTCGGGTCGCAGCTGTCGCGCGAGGCCAGATAGCGGCCGAGCCAGCTCCTGCGGTCGGCTTCGGGCATCGCGGTGAGGCGGGCCAGGTAGGTGCGGTGTGGCGCGTCCTCCGGTGGATGGCTGTAGACGGAACCGGGAGCCAGCCAGCTCTGGACGGCCTGGTCGGTGTCCCACATCCGGACGGCGCCGGCCGACTCGTCCTCGTGCATCGAGCCGGGACAGTCGCGGGCCACCAGGTTGTACATGGTCTGGGTGACGTAGTCCTCGGGCCGGAGGAGTTCGTCGCGTACGACGGTCCATCCGCGGGTCAGCGGCGGCAGCGCGGACTCGCCCTCGCGCGGGGGGTCAACGGAATCCACGTACCGGACCGGAGCGCCCGGCACCCCCTCAAGGCGGGAGAACAGTCCGGCCAGGGCCTCGGAAGCCTGCGGCAGCAGCGGCCCGTCGAGCCCGCTCACACAGACCTGCGGGGTGGTGTCCCCGCACACCAGCCGTGCTGCCACCGGGTCGTCCCGGAACAGATCGGGCCCGGTGTGCACGATCAGCGGCGCCACCGACGCGGCCACCACGAGCGGTACGACGGCGAGGAACCGGCGCCGGGCCGCGTATCCGAGCACCACGGTGAGCGTCAGTCCGCCGACCCACGCGGCCATGACGGGACCGAACCACCAGACGGGGACGCCGTAGACCCCGTCGGCCGGGCTCAGACGCCGGACGTCGGAGTTGATGTACGTAGGGGCGCCCAGGCCGACGTACGTGACCGCGGCGACGACCGGCGCGGTCAGCCGCCACCGGCACACCCGCCCGGCCACGAAGCCCAGGAACGCCGCGCACACCAGGAAGCAGACATCCGCGAGGACGAGCGTGAGCGAAGGGCCGCCGGCGCCGGTGTACGGCAAGGTCGCCGCCGACAGCCCGGCCAGCGCTACGAGGTAGCCGGCGACGGCCCATACGGCGACGGGCGCGGCGGCCGTCACCAGCCGGGCCAGCGGGCTGCGGGGGACGGACAGCCACAGGCCGTCGGTCCTGCGGCGGTGCTCGCGACCGCCCTGCCAGCAGCCGGCGGCGGCCGTGAGCGGGCCGGTGAGCAGCGTGGCGGCGGAGTGCAGCAGGCTCTGCGTCTCGCCCCAGCTCCCCTGCCACTGGCCCGCCTTGGCGGCCATCGTCACGAGGAGGGTCAGGGCGACGGCGGGCCCCGTCCAGGGGGCGAAGCCCCGCCTGAACTCGGCGGTGAGAGCGGTGAGAGTGGTGAGAGCGGTGCGCGCCGGGTGGCCGGCGGGCCGGTGCCTGGTGGCGTCCGGCGGGGTCAGTACGTCCGTCATCGGGCGCCCACCGCCGTACGGTGCGTGCGCAGCGCCGCCGTGTAGCCGCGCTCGATGGGGTTGCCGTCCAGGCCGTCCGCCCCACCTGAGTCGCCGCCCAGCCCGACGAGTTCGGCCGTCGTGCCCCGGTAGGCGACCCGGCCGTCCTCGATCAGCGTCACGTCGGTGCACGCGGCGGCGACGTCCTCGACCAGATGGGTGGAGACGATCACGGTGGCCGTGCGCCCCAACTCCCTTAGCAGAGAACGGAATTCGACCCGCTGCTCCGGGTCGAGACCGGCGGTCGGCTCGTCGAGCAGCAACAGGTCCGGTTCGTTGACGATCGCCTGCGCGATGCCGACCCGGCGGATCATGCCGCCGGACAGGGTCTTCACCTTGGCGTCGATCCGGTCGGCCAGGCCGACGCGTTCCACGGCGCGTTCCACGGCGGCGGGGGTGGCCGCGCCGTCCATCTCCTTGAGCCAGGCGACGTACCCGACGAACTCGCGGACCGTGAAGCCCGGGTAGTACCCGAACTCCTGCGGCAGATAGCCCAGCCTGCGCCGCACCGCCGAGCGGGCGCGGTGCCCGGACGCGTCACCGACGTCCTGGCCCAGCAGTTCCACCCGCCCCCCGGCGGGTGGAGCCACGGTCGCCAGTACGCGGATCAGCGAGGTCTTGCCCGCGCCGTTCGGCCCGAGGAGGCCGTGCACACCCGCCGCGAAGTCGAGGTCGACGGCGTCGAGCGCGGTCTTCCTGCGGTGCCGGACGGTCAGTCCGGTGACCCTTGCACTCACGACGTCTCCAGATGGTCGAAGGATTTACGGCGTACGGCGAGAAGCGCCGCGCACACCAGCGCACCGGCCGCCCAGCCGGTCTGGACGCCGGGCCCCGCGAAGTACGTGGCGGCCTCGGCCGCCAGGGCGAACGGACCTCGGGGCGAGGTGCCGACGGTGGGAAGGGCGACGGCGAAGGCCCAGCCCGCGGCGACGGCCGCGGCGCCGGTCCGGCAGCCGACGTACGAACCGAGGGCCAGGGCCGCGAGTGTCAGCGCCAGTCCGGGCAGCAGCCACGCCACGGCGCCGGGCCCGCCCACGGCCGCGGGCAGCGCGGCCCCGGCGAGCGTCAGCGCCGGGATGCTCGCTCCGAGCACCGCGGCGGTCCTGGTCAGCAGCAGCCGCAGCCCGCCGGACGGGGTCGCGGCGGTGATCTCGTGCATGGGATCGGCGTGCCGCCCGTACGAGACGAACACCCCCGCGAGCGGCAGCGCGGGCGCGACGACGAGGAGCAAAGGCCGGACCTCCCCGCCGAGCCCCGCCCCGTACGCCAGGGCGAGGGCGCCCAGGGCCACGAGGACGAGAGCCAGCAGCCAGGGCCCGCGCAGGGCAGGCCCCGCGGCCCAGAGAACGCGGGCGACGGCGGAGCCGGGGCGGGCGCGGAGCGCGCGGAGGGCCCTGCTGCCGGCCTTCGTGCGCCGCGCAAGGGTGTCCGGGGAGCCGATCGTGCCCCGCCGCGCGCGGGTGTCCGGGTGGCCGGCCCCCGCCCGGAGGGCGCGGGCGAACCGGGCGGCGGCCCGGCGCCCCCGGGCGGCCACAGGCTCCGCCCCGCCCCGGTGCCCCCGGGTGGCCGCAGGCCCCGCCCCGGACCGGAGTGCGCGGGTGACCGCGGACCCCGCCCCCGCCCCGCCCCCCCGGGCGGCCGCAGGCCCCGCCCCGGGCCGGAGCGCGTCCCACGGGTGTGGGGCCCGGGCCGTCGCCCGCTGGGGCGCCGCAGCCGCAAGTACCGTCGCTCGGATGTCCGCCAGGGCCGCCCCCATGCCGTCCCGGGCGGTGACCGCAGACGACACCCGTGCCGCGCAGCTTCCGCACGCCTCGACGTGTTTCTCCAGTGACCAGGCGTCCGTCTCCGCCGCCGTGCCTGCCGCGTACCCGATGGCGAGTTCCTCGTCCACGTGCCACGTGTCCGTACGCCTCATGCCGTACCTCCCAGCGGATCGTGGTCCGTGGCCAACAGATCGAGGGCCGCGCGCAGTTCACGTCTGGCGCGCATGGCCCGTGTCTTGACGGTGCCCTCCGGTATGCCGAGCAGCCGGGCGGTCTCCCGGGTCGTCAGGCCGTCGATGACCGTCGCCCGCAGCACCTCCCGCAGTTCGGGGGAGATCCGGTCGAGCGCGGTGCCCACGTCGCCGTACTCCAGCCCGGCCAGCACCCGTTCCTCGGCGGAGGGCACGGCGTCCCACGCGATGTCCCGGGACCCGGAAGCGGAACCAGGCCGTGCCGCTCTGGCCCCGGCCCGTTGCGCGTCCACCAGGCGGCGGGCCGCGATCACCCACAGCCAGCCGCCGACCCGCGTGCCCCGGTGCGACCCGGCGGACTGCCAGGCCGTCACGAAGGTGTCCTGCAATACCTCCCGTACGGTCTCCGCGTCCCCGCACCGCCGGGTCAGCCGGGCATGGAGCCAGCCCGCGTGCCGGTCGTACAGCGCGCCGAGGGCGCTCGCGTCCCCTTGAGCGACGGCGCGCAGCAGCGCGGCGTCCTCGTCCTCGTCGTTCCTGTGGTCCCCCGCAGGGCGTAGCAGCCTCACAATCCCTCTATCGACGGCGGGACCGCATCCGGTTCACCGGGAGGGTGACGGCAGTGCGGCGAACCTGACGTCCGAGGCCGGAGTGGTGACCTCGGCCTCGTTGCTGATGGCCCAGGCGGCGACCCGTGAAGCCGTGGCGGCCGGGATCTCCTCGCTGATTCCGGGTACCGCCGGGATGTTGTGCGTCGCGTGGGCGTCGTGGGGCAGGACGACCCGGTACCCGCGCTCCAGGGCGCCCCGGGCCGTCGCCTGGACGCACATCTCGGACATCAGGCCGCAGATGACGAGTCCCCGTACGCCGGAATCGGTCAGCAGGCTGCCGAGCGGGGTCCCCTCGAAGCCGTCGTCCCTGGGCTTGCGGATCACGAACTCCGTGGGTCCTGTCTCGACGGGGAGGTGGAGCTCCCAGCCGGGGGTGTGCGGCTCGTCGTCCGCTCCGGGCTGCCCGTCGTTCTGAATGTGCACGACGAGCGACCCCGCCTCCCGGGCCCGGGCGATCAGGTCCGTCGTCCGGTCCAGGAGCCGGGCCGCGCCCGGCACCGCCCCGTCGCCGGAGACGGAGGCCGACTGGACGTCCACGACGATCAGGGCGTCTATCAGGGCGGCCGGCAGGGATTTTTCGGGAAACGCGGTATGGGTCATGGCGCCATCATGTTGAACCGTAGGAGAGCCCCAGACAGGTGATCGCTGAGAGCGAACGCGCTCCGGGGAACATTCGGCCGCTCAGGAGCATTGAGTCGACATAGCTCAACTTGACTGCCGAAGGGGAGATCATGGCTACGGAGTCCAAGGCGTTCACACCGATGGATCTGCCTGTGCTGCCGCTCGACGACGAGGTGGTGCTGCCCGGAATGGTGGTGCCGCTGGATCTGTCGGACACGGAGGTGCGCGCCGCCGTGGAGGCCGCCCAGGCCGCCGCGCGCGCCGGTGGCGGCAAGCCCGAGGTGCTGCTCGTGCCGCGTATCGACGGGACCTACACGGGGACCGGTGTCCTCGGCACCGTCGAGCAGGTCGGGCGGCTCTCGGACGGCGACCCGGGTGCGCTCATCCGGGCCCGTGACCGGGTGCGGATCGGTGCCGGGACCAGTGGGCCCGGGGGAGCGCTGTGGGTGGAGGGGACCAGGGTCGACGTGCTCGTCCCGGATCCGCTGCCCGGCTCCGCCGTGGAACTGGTCAAGGAGTACAAGGCACTCGCGACCAGCTGGCTGAAGAAGCGCGGCGCCTGGCAGGTCGTGGACCGGGTGCAGCAGATCGAGGACATCTCCGCGCTCGCCGACAACTCCGGGTACTCGCCGTTCCTGACCACCGCCCAGAAGGTGCAGCTCCTGGAGACCGCCGACGCGGTCGTCCGGCTGAAGCTCGCCATCCAGTGGCTCGGCGAACACCTCGCCGAGCAGGACGTGGCCGAGTCCATCGCCAAGGACGTCCAGGAGGGCGTCGACAAGCAGCAGCGCGAGTTCCTGCTGCGGCGCCAGCTCGACGCCGTACGCAAGGAGCTCTCCGAGCTCAACGGCGATCCGGAGGACGAGTCCGACGACTACCGGACCCGTGTCGAAGCCGCCGATCTTCCCGAGCACGTCCGCGAGGCCGCGCTCAAGGAGGTCGACAAGCTGGAGCGTTCCTCCGACCAGAGCCCGGAGGGATCCTGGATCAGGACCTGGCTCGACACCGTCCTCGAACTGCCGTGGACCGAGCGGACCGAGGACGCGTACGACATTCCCGGCGCCCAGCGCATTCTCGACGCCGAGCACGCGGGCCTCGAAGACGTGAAGGAGCGGATCACCGAGTACCTGGCGGTGCGCAAGCGGCGCGCCGACCGGGGGCTGGGTGTCGTCGGCGGGCGGCGCGGCGGCGCCGTGCTGGCGCTGGTGGGGCCGCCGGGCGTCGGAAAGACCTCGCTCGGCGAATCCGTCGCGCACGCCATGGGCCGTAAGTTCGTCCGCGTCGCGCTCGGCGGGGTCCGGGACGAGGCGGAGATCCGGGGCCACCGGCGTACGTACGTGGGCGCCCTGCCGGGACGTATCGTCCGCGCCATCAAGGAGGCCGGTTCCATGAACCCGGTCGTCCTGCTCGACGAGATCGACAAGGTCGGTTCGGACTTCCGGGGCGACCCGGCCGCCGCCCTCCTGGAGGTCCTCGACCCGGCGCAGAACCACACCTTCCGCGACCACTACCTGGAGGTCGAACTCGACCTCAGCGACGTCGTCTTCCTGGCGACGGCCAATGTGCTCGACGCCATCCCGGAGGCCCTGCTCGACCGCATGGAGCTGGTCAGGCTGGACGGCTACACCGAGGACGAGAAGGTCGTCATCGCCCGCGACCACCTGCTCCCGCGCCAGCTGGAGCGGGCCGGTCTGGAGAAGGAAGAGGTCACGCTCGACGAGTCCGCGCTGCGCAAGCTGGCCGGCGAGTACACCCGCGAGGCCGGCGTACGCAATCTGGAGCGGGCCGTCGCCCGGCTGCTCCGCAAGGTCGCGGCCCAGCACGAACTGGGCGACCGTGAGCTGCCGTTCACCGTCACCGACGAGGATCTGCGGGCTCTGATCGGACGCCCGCACCACGTTCCGGAGTCCGCGCAGGACCCGGCCGAGCGCCGCACAGCGGTGCCGGGCGTGGCCACCGGACTCGCGGTGACCGGCGCCGGTGGTGACGTGCTGTTCGTGGAGGCGTCGCTGGCCGACCCGGAGACCGGGGCGTCCGGACTGACCCTGACCGGTCAGCTCGGCGACGTCATGAAGGAGTCGGCGCAGATCGCGCTGAGCTTCCTGCGGTCGCACGGCGCCGAGCTGGAGCTGCCGGTCGCGGATCTGAAGGACCGCGGCGCGCACATCCACTTCCCGGCGGGCGCCGTGCCCAAGGACGGTCCGAGTGCCGGCATCACCATGACGACGGCGCTGGCCTCGCTGCTGTCCGGGCGGCTGGTCCGTACGGATGTGGCGATGACCGGTGAGGTGTCGCTGACCGGACGGGTGCTGCCGATCGGCGGCCTGAAGCAGAAGCTGCTGGCCGCGCACCGGGCCGGGATCACCACCGTGGTGATCCCCAAGCGGAACGAGGCCGACCTGGACGACGTCCCGGCCGAGGTCCTCGACAAGCTGGAGGTCCACCCGGTGACCGATGTCCGCCAGGTGCTGGAGATCGCCCTCGCCCCGGCCACGGCCGGGCTACGGGAGCGGAGGATCCCGGCCGCGGCGTGAGTGCCATGCAGTGACGGGCGTGGCATGACGTGCACGGCCGGAACGGACGGCCCGTTCTCCCCGGTGGGGAGGGCGGGCCGTTCCGCGTGTCCGGTGTCTACGGGCGGTAGACCGTGCCCGGCACCGGCTCGGCCGGGGCCATCAGCTGGGGGACCGTCACGAAGGTGTAGCCGCGCTTCTTCAGCGTGTCGATGATGCCCGGAACCGCCGGCACGGTGCCCTTGTAGATGTCGTGCAGCAGGATGACGCCGTCCTTGCCCGCCTGGTCGAGTATCCGCTTCCTGATCAGTGCGGAGTCGTTCGTGGAGTAGTCCTTCGCCGTCGCGCTCCACAGGATCTGCGACAGCCCGAGCTCCTTGCAGATCCCCGAGACCGTGTCGTCGGTGCGGCCCTGCGGAGGTCTCATCAGCCGCGGTCTCTTGCCGGTGATCACCGATATCGCGTCCTGCGTCTTCTCCAGCTCGGCCCGTATCTCGGCGGGCTTCCGGTCGGTCAGGGTCTCGTGCGACCAGGTGTGGTTGGCCACCTCGTGCCCCTCGGCGCCGATGCGGCGCACGGTCTCCGGGTACTTGAGCACGTGCTTCTCGCCGAGCAGGAAGAAGGTGGCGGGCACCTTCTTCTCCTTGAGGATGTCCAGGAGCCGCGGAGTGTCCTCGGCCGGACCCGCGTCGAACGTCAGCGCTATGCACTTCGCCTTCCGGCAGTCCACCTGCCCGAACGATCCCTTGGCGTCGGCCGCGGCGTCCTGACGTGCCGAACCGGGTGCGGTGGTCTCCATCGAACAGCCGCTGAGTACGAGTGTGAGCGCGGTCACAAGAGCGGCAGCCAACCCGGCACCGGACGATGTCGTCTTTCTGGGCACAGCAGGACACTCCTCGAGGCAGGCCGCACACGGGCTGTGTGGCACGTCGAGGACTATACATAGAGCGTATACACGCTGTGTATAGAGGGCGTCGGGGCGGGCATGACGAAGCCCCGGCGACGCTTGCTCGTCGCCGGGGCCCTGTGAGGCAGTGGGGGTGGATCAGCCGTACGCGAGCGCCTGTACGCGGTCGAGGGCGCCGTTGAAGCGGTTGTGGTCGCCTACCGTCGGGCCGGACGACGTGTACTGCCACATCGTGTAGTAGCCCCAGCCGGCCGGGAGTTCGCCGACGGTGGTGTTGTAGCGGGCCACCCAGAGCGGGTTGGTGGCGCCGAAGCTCGAGTTGTTGCCCGTGCAGGTCTGCCACCAGCTGGTCGCGGTGTAGATCACCGCGTCACGTCCGGTGCGCGCCTTGTACGTGTTCACGAAGTCGCGGATCCAGGAGACCATCCCGGCCTGGGTCTTGCCGTAGCACTGCGCGCCGTACGGATTCCACTCGATGTCGAGCACGCCCGGCAGCGTCCTGCCGTCCGCCGACCAGCCGCCCCCGTTGTCCACGAAGTAGTTGGCCTGGGTCGCCCCGCTGGTCGTGTCCGGGGTGGCGAAGTGGTACGCCCCGCGGATCATGCCGACGTTGTAGGAGCCGTTGTACTGCTGCGCGAAGTAGGGGTTCTTGTAGTACGTCCCCTCGGTGGCCTTGGCGTAGGCCCACTTCACGCCGCTGTTCCAGAGGGTGGACCAGGCGACGTTGCCCTGATGGCTGCTGACGTCCACGCCCTCGGTCTGCACGGCGCGGGTGTCGCGGGGGAGTCCGCCCTGGCCGTCGTGGGCGATCACGCCCTGGCCCATCGTGGCCGTACCGCGAACGGGGGTCTCCTTGGCGGTGGCCGCGCCGGGCAGGGCGAGAAGGAGGGAGAGCGCTGCGAGGAGTGTTCCTACCGCGGCGAAGCGCGAGCGGCGTGACGTACCGGATCTGTGCACGGGCATGTGGGTGCCTCCGGGGCCTCGGTGGGGGGAACTGCCGGCTCAGGGACGTGTGCGGGACACCCCTGGAGAGCTGCCATGGTGTGGACATGCCACCGATGGCAACTACGAAGCTACGCACGTAGACCTGTACGGCGGAAGAGGGTCTGGGAGCTGCCGTTGGTCTACGCCTGCGAAATACTGACCGAGCTGCGGCGATGACCGGCGGCGAAAGAAACTTTCATCGGCAGGAAAGCGTATGAGGGGTGCTGACGTGCACGGGAGTGAAAGCGGGAGTGAACCCGGCGCAGTCGGCGCGAGTGGTGTGGACCAGGAGTTCCACGAGTTCCTGGCTCTGGAGCGGGAGTTGGCCGTCTTTCTGCGCCGGGCGCGGGCCAACTCCGGGGAGATGGCCCGTGAGGTGCACCCCGACCTGGAATCCGCCGCCTACGGCCTCCTCGTACGGCTGGAGTCGGCGGGCCCGCAGCGGGCCACCGATCTCGCCTCGTACATCGGCGTCGGCAAGGCGACCATGAGCCGGCAGCTGCGCGCCCTGGAGACGCTCGGCCTGGTGGCCCGCGAGCCCGATCCGGAGGACGGGCGCGCCTGGCTCGTCCACCTCACAGGCGAGGGCCTCGCCCGCTTCAGCAGCGTCCGCGACGCCCGCCGCGAGCGTTACGTACGCAAGCTCGCCGACTGGGACCGCGCCGAAGTGGCCGAGCTGGCCCGGCTGCTGCACCACTTGAACGAACGGGCCGAGGACTGACAGCCGTGCCGGCTGCTCCTGGACGCAGTCCTTAGAACTGGACGAAGACCGCAGTCGCGTCGTCATGCGTCTTGCCCCGGCGCAGATACGTGCGTTCCGTGTCCGCCCGCTCCAGTTCCCGCACCCGGTCGATCAGCCCCTGGGGCCCCGTCTTGCGCAGCAGCTCCAGGGCGGCCGTCCAGTCGCCCTCCCGGAACTTCTCCGTCCAGCGGCTCGCCCCGTCCGTCAGTGCGGCGAGCGAGCGGACCTCCGAACGCGGCACCCGGCCGGTCACCGCGCGGGACGCCACTCCGGGGTCGGCGGCGGCCGTGAAGAAGCCGCCCTCCTTGTTCCGGACCCGGGCGTCGGTGACCGCCTCGGAGGCGAGAGAGCCGGGCGGCAGGCGGTCGAGCCGGTCGTCGAGGACCGCGCGGACCGCCCCGTCGGGCGACTCCAGGAGGAGTACGGAGTCGCAGAGCACCAGGTATTCGATCTCGTGTTCGCCCCAACGGGCGAGCACCACAGTTGCCTGAGGCGTTCTCGCGTGAGAAAGGTCACAGTGGAAACGGTGCGTGTCGGCGGTGCGCCGGATGGACTCGGCGAGGACCTCCGTCAACGTCAGATCTCTCCGCGAACAGGACAGTTCGGCCAGTGCTCCGCCCAGCCGGGCGGTGAACCAGGGGACGGAGTGCACACAACCGTCGTCACCCTGCGGTGGCGTCACTCCGTCGAGCAGGACCAGTGATCCACCCTGGCCGGACGCGGGGAGGGTGGCCGACGCCCAGTCCTCGTTGGGGCGTTCCCTGCTGCCGGGTTCGGTGGCGAGTTCCATGCGCATCCTGCCAGTCTGCACGACGCCTTCACGAGCCCTGCACGAGCGCGACGTTGGCTCGTACCAGCAGGTCAGCCAGGCCCTGCGGGCGGAAGGAAACGCTCCGTGCCGGTTGCGGGCGGGCATCCTGCCAAAGCCTGGGCGGAACTTCCACCCGGTGGCCCGTGCATGCCCGACGGCGCCCCAGGGGAGACTTGTTCGCCAACTCCGGAGTGATGTTCACTCGTTCGAGTGGCGGAGCGGTTGATGCGCGCCCCCCTCTCAAAACCACTGGAATGGTCAGAAGCCGTACCAGGGGTGGGCGCCTTTTCATGTGACCGTATGTCACCTCTGCTTCATGGGTGGACGAGTCAAGATTGCGAGCACCGGTGCAGAAGAAGCGGCCTCGGAGCAAGGGCAGCACGCGCGACGGTTCCGGGGCGATCCCTCCGGCTCCGGGTGCCGACAAGCGGACCGTGAAGGTACGCAGTCGGCTGGTCGCGGGTGTTGCCGTCGTCGGCATTACGGTCCTCGCGGCGGGTGCCCCCGCGGCGCTCGGTGCCTCGTCCGACCTCAACGAGTCCCAGCAGCTGGTCACCCTCGCCGAGCTGAACCAGCAGGCCATCACGCTCGCGCACTCCCTCGCCGATGAACGCGACGAGGTCACCGCCTATATCGCGGCGGGCCGCGACGAGTCGAAGGACGAAGGCGCGGACGAGGGACCGGCCGGCCCCTCCGCCCGGGTCGACCAGCAGGTGGACGAGATCCGCGCAGCCGCCCCCGCGGCGCTGCGCCGGGACCTTTCCACGATCCCCTCGCTGCGCCGCGAAGCCCTCTCCGGCAAGGGCACGGCCCTGGAGGCCCACAAGGCGTACTCCGAGGTCATCTCCAAGCTCCACGGCCTCGCCGAGGAACTCGCGGGCAAGACCCCGCCGCGCGCCGCCGACTCCACCCGCGCCCCCCTCGCACTCGGCGGCGCCGTCGAGCAGGCTTCGGCCACCCGGGGGCTGCTCCTCGCCGCCCTCGCCGTACCGCGCAGCGAGCCCGTCACGCAGACCGACCCGTTCACGGGGCTGCCGGTGCAGACCCAGGACGAGGGCGCCGCCGAGGACGACCGCAGCCGCGACGAGCTGAGCGCCGCCGCCCAGCAGGCCCGCGTCCGCGAACTCGCCTCGCTCGCCGACTTCGACCAGGCCGCGAACCCCGTCGCCCGCGACAAGCTCGCCTCCACCGTCACCGGGCCCGATGTCAACAGCGCGGAGAAGTACCTCACCAGGCTCACCGACAGGCCCGAGCTTTCCGGCACCGACCAGAAGGCCGACCGCAAGAAGGTCGCGGCGGCACTTTCCGCCCGCGTCGACCGGATGCGCGGCGTCGAATCGGCCCTCGGCACCGCCCAGGTCCAGCGCCTGGAGCAGCTCCGCGACGACGACGTCACCGCACTCGAACTGAGGCTCGCGCTGCTCGGCGGCTGCTTCCTGATCGTCGTGGGCGTCTCCACGGCTGTCGCCCGCACCCTCACCCAGCCGCTCGCCGTCCTGCGGATCGGCGCCGCCAGGCTCGCGGGAGAGCCCGAGACCGCGGAAGCCATCCGCTACACCGGCCGCAACGACGAGTTCGCCCAGGTCGTCCGATCCATCAACTCCCTGCACGGCAAGCTGTACGGGCTGCACCACACGTTCGACGGGCAGCTGGAGACCCTGCGGAGCGAGCGCGGCGAGCTGATCGCGGGCCGCGAGGCGCTCACCGTCCAGCGGGCCGAGCTCCAGGTCCACGCGGCCGATCTCAGCGCCCAGCTGGAGCGGCTGAAGAACACGGTCCACCACACCTTCGTCAACCTCTCCCTCCGTACCCTCGGCCTCGTCGAGCGCCAGCTCGGCGTCATCGAGAGCCTGGAGGAGCGCGAGCAGGACCCGGAGCGCCTCGGCACGCTCTTCAAGCTCGACCACATGGCCACCGTCATGCGCCGCCACAGCGAGAACATGCTGGTCCTCGCTGGCGCCGAGCACGGCCACGGCCACGCGGGACCGATCCCGCTGGTCGATGTCCTGCGCGCCGCCGTCAGCGAGATCGAGCGGTACGAGCGGGTGACGATCCAGTCCCTGCCGCCGCACGCCCAGATCGCCGGTTTCGCCGCCGACGACCTCAGCCACCTGGTCGCCGAACTCCTGGAGAACGCGACCTCCTTCTCGCCGCCCGACTCCCATGTCGAGCTCTCCGGCTGGCTGCTGGAGACGGGCGAGGTGATGCTCTCCGTGCAGGACGAGGGCATCGGCATGTCGGCCGTACGGATGGGTGAGCTCAACGCCAGGCTGGCGGACCCGGCTTCGTTCGAGGCCGGCGAGCAGAGCGCCGACGGGGCGGGGCTCGGCCTCCAGGTGACCTCGCTGCTGGCCGCGCGCCACGGCGTACGGGTGCAGCTGCGCGAGCAGAAGGGCAGCGGGGTGGCGGCGGTCGTCGTCCTGCCGCAGGCCCTGCTGCCGAAGGCGCCGCCCGCGGCCTCGCCGCCGCCCGTGCACAAGCCGGGGGACGCGCCCACGCTGAACCTCCCGGGATCGGTGGCCGAGGCCAACTCCAACGCCCTTCCGCAGCGGTCCGGCGAGCTGCCGGGCGACCCTTCGCGCGAGCTGCCGGACGAGTTGTCGGGCGAGCTGCCGAGCGATCCGCTGATCGCGGCGGCCGAGCAGACGATCCGGGAAGCCGAGGCCGCACCGGCCGCGACCCCCGTCATGGAACCTGAGCCGGAGCCGGAGACGGCGCCGGAACCCGCCGCCGGACCGGCGATGCCCGGGCCCCGGCCGGTCGCCGTGGAATCCGAGGCCGAGACCACGATGCAGGTCAGACTCCCGGCGTCGCCGGAGACACCCGACCCGTACGCCATCGGCCCCGACCGCCACGAGCGCGCCGCCGACAATGACTTCGCGCCCACCCCGGAACCCTTCGTGGCCCCCGAACCCTTCGCGGCACCCGCCCCGACGCCCGCAGCCGCCCCCACCGTCACCCCCGCCGCCGACGCCCTTCCCGGCCCCCGGCAGCCGCTGGGCGAGGGCGAGGGTGTCGTCACCGACAAGGGGCTGCCCAAGCGCACCCCCAAGGTCGTCAAGCCCGCGAGCACACCCGTGGTCGAGCGCAAGGGCGGCGTGGACAAGGACGCCCTGCGCCGCCGGCTCGGCGGCTTCCACCAGGGCGCCAAGGACGGGCGCCGTGACGTCGAGGCCGAGATTGCCGACGACACGTTCGGGGCAGGAGTCGCCGTGGCCGCAGACCGGAGCACGGACACCGGCCACACCGAACCGGCCGACCGTACCGACGGTCGAACCGATCAGACGGGGGACACAGTCGAGGAGGCACGCAGTTGACTGCGCCCAGCACATTCGGGCTGAGCACCGAGGCCCGGAATCTTCACTGGTTGCTGAGCAATCTGGTGGAGGAGGTGCCCGGGGTCCACTCGGTCACCGTCGTCTCCTCCGACGGCCTCATGCTGCTCTCCTCGGACCCCGGCCACCTGATCGCCCCGGCGTCCGGCCGGCAGGACGGGCCCAAGGGCTCCAGCGCCGACCTGGCCACGATCGTCTCCGGCATCGGCGCCCTCACCGTGGGAGCCGCCAAGCTGATGGACGGCGGCGGCGTGAAGCAGACGATGGTCGCCATGGACGAAGGCAGCGTCTTCGTCATGTCGATCAGTGACGGATCGCTGCTCGGCGTGCATGCCACCTCGGACTGCGACATGAGCGTCATCGCCTACCACATGGCGCTCTTCGTCGGCCGTGCCGGACACGTACTCACCCCCGAACTCCGCAGTGAACTGCGCAAATCGATGGAGAGCGCCCAGTGACGCCCGCCGCTGAATCCGCCCGAAGGCTCCCGGTCCGAGGGGCCGACAAACGGCCCGCCCGGGTCCGCCCGTACTCCCTCACCGGCGGTCGCACCCGCTTCGGCCACGTCCTCCTCGTCGAGACGTTCGTCGCCGCGCTGGAGGCCCCCGACGAGCGCCGCGAGCTCACCAACGGCAACCTCGCGTCCCGGGTCATGCCCGAGCTCCAGGCCATCGTCGAACTCTGCCGCCGTATGCGTACGGTCGCGGAGATCTCCGCCCTCCTGAAGATGCCGCTCGGTGTGGTCCGCGTGCTGCTCAGCGACTTGGCCGACCAGGGAAAGATCCGCGTGTACGGAACCGGTCACGGCACCGGCCAGCCCGACCGCGCACTGCTCGAAAGGGTGCTCAATGGACTCCGCCGTCTCTGAGCCGACGCTGTTCGCCCCACGCCAGCCGGGACCCAGGGAACAGGCCGAGGAGTCCTTGCAGGCCTGGCAGCTGGACCACACCCGGGCCCCCATCGCCACGAAGATCGTCGTCGCAGGCGGCTTCGGCGTGGGCAAGACGACCTTCGTGGGCTCGGTCTCCGAGATCACCCCGCTGAAGACCGAAGCGCTGATGACCCAGGCCAGCGAGGAGACCGACGACCTCACCGCCACGCCCGACAAGGTCACCACGACCGTGGCGATGGACTTCGGCCGGCTCACCCTCGACGACGACCTCGTCCTGTACGTGTTCGGCACACCCGGCCAGCAGCGCTTCTGGTTCATGTGGGACGACCTGGTGCGCGGCGCGATCGGTGCGGTCGTGCTCGCCGACACCCGCCGCCTCGCCGACTGCTTCCCCGCACTCGACTACTTCGAGAGCTGCGGACTGCCCTACATCGTCGCGGTCAACCACTTCGAGGGAACGCCCGGTTACGAGGCGGACGACGTCAGGGAGGCCCTGACCGTCCCCCCGCACGTGCCTGTTGTGATCATGGACGCGCGTAACAGGATCACTGTCGTCGAGTCACTGCTGGCCCTCGTGGGCCACGCTCTCGACGCCAGCCCGGCGTAACAGCTGCCACGCGTACGAAACACGTAACGGAGAACCGCGATGCGGAAGATACTCATAGTCGGAGCCGGCCAGTCCGGGCTCCAGCTCGCCCTCGGACTGCAGTCGAGCGGGTACGAAGTCACCCTCATGTCCAACCGCACGGCCGACGAGATCCGGACCGGCCGTGTCATGTCGACGCAGTGCATGTTCGACACCGCGCTCCAGCACGAGCGCGACCTCCAGGTCAACTTCTGGGAGACGCAGGCCCCGCGCATCGAGGGCCTCGGTGTCTCGGTCGCCGCGCCCGACTCCTCGCGTGCCATCGACTGGGTCGGCAAGCTGGACGGCTACGCCCAGTCCGTCGACCAGCGCGTGAAGATGGCCGGCTGGATGGAGACCTTCGCGCAGCGCGGCGGTCAGCTCGTCATCCACGGCGCCGCCGTATCCGACCTGGACTACTTCTCCCGCACCTACGACCTGGTGATGGTCTCGGCGGGCAAGGGCGAGCTGGTCTCCATGTTCGGCCGGGACGCCTCGCGTTCTCCGTTCGACGCCCCGCAGCGCGCCCTGGCCGTGGCCTATGTGCACGGCATGGGACCGCGTCCCGAGCACCCCGAGTTCGACGCGGTCCGCTGCAACCTGGTCCCGGGCGTCGGCGAGCTCTTCGTCATGCCGACCCTGACCACGTCCGGCCGCGCGGACATCCTGTTCTGGGAGGGCGTCCCGGGCGGTCCCCTCGACGCCTTCCAGGGCATCAAGGACCCCTCCGAGCACCTCGCCAAGACGCTGGAGCTCATGGAGAAGTTCACTCCGTGGGAGTACGCCCGGGCCACCAAGGTCGAACTGACCGACGCCAACGGCACGCTGGCGGGCCGTTACGCCCCCACCGTCCGCAAGCCGATCGGCCGGCTTCCCGGCGGCGGCCTGGTCCTCGGTGTCGCGGACGTCGTCGTCGCCAACGACCCGATCACGGGCCAGGGCTCCAACTCGGCGTCCAAGTGCGCGAACGCCTACCTGGAGTCGATCATCGAGCACGGCGACCGGGAGTTCGACGCGGACTGGATGCAGTCCACGTTCGACCGCTACTGGGACACCGCGCAGCACGTCGTGAAGTGGACGAACGCGATGCTGGGCGTCCCGCCGGAGCACGTGCTGAACCTGATCGGTGCCGCCGGTCAGCTCCAGCCGGTCGCCGACCGCTTCGCCAACGGCTTCAACGACCCGGCGGACTTCGACAACTTCTTCTTCGAGCCCGACCGGACGAACGCGTACCTCGCCGAGGTCTCGCGTTCCGTGGCCGGCTGACCCGCGACCGGGCTGTCACGTCGTTCAGGTCGACGCGACAGCCCGGTGGTCCGGTGCGGGGATGCTACCGGGCGGGGGCGGTCTCGGCCCCGTACCCCGTGTCGTCGCCCTCCGTGGCGTCCTGCGGCAGTACCGGTGGTGTGTACGTGCTCAGCGGCTCGGCGCCCGGATCCGGGCGTACCGCGCCCAGCAGCGGGTTCGAGGCGATCGGTGAGACCTTCACCGAGGCTCCGGGCCGCGGTGCCTGCACCACCATGCCGTTGCCGATGTAGAGCGCCACATGGGTCGCCTTCGGGAAGTAGATCACCAGGTCCCCGGGGCGCAGCGAACCGATCGGCACCTTGGGCAGCTGCCGCCACTGCTCCTGCGAGGTCCGCGGAATGGTCCGGCCCGCCGTCGACCAGGCCGTCGAGGTGAGTCCGGAGCAGTCGAACGACGCCGGTCCCTCGGCGCCCCACACATACGGTTTGCCGATCTGGCGGACCGCGTACCGCACGGCGTCTCCGCCCTGCTCGGACGGTGGCCGCGTCGAGCTGAGGGCGCCGGAGGCGACCAGCTTCTGCTGGGCCGCGTCCGTGCCCTCCTGCTCCAGCCGGGACAGCTCGGCGAGCTGTTCGGCGGAGAGCGAGGCGAGCAGTGCCTCGATGTCCTTGAGCCGGGAGCGTACGAGGTCGCGTTCCTTCTTCTGCCGGGCCGCGAGCGTCTGCTGCTTGTCGAGTGCCGTGCGGGAGCGGGCCGCCAGCAGATCCGCGCTCTTCTCCGCCCCGGCGAGCCGCTCCACCGTCGCCGCCCGGCCCGCCGCCACGCGCTGGATGACGTGGGACTGTTCCAGGGCGCGGGAGGGGTCGCGGGCCAGGAGCAGTTGCATGTACGCGGAGAAGTCGGACCGGCCCTGGTACTGCTCGCGGGCGAGGCGGCCCGCGTCGCCGCGGCCCCGGTCGAGCTCGATCCGTGCCGCCGCCAGAGCGGACCCCAGCTTCTTCGTCTCGGCGGTCCGCTTTTTCAGCTCGTCCGCGGTGCCGTTGTACGTCTCGGCGGCTTCCTCGGCCTGGCGGTAGAGCGTCTGAAGGTCCTTCAGCAGTTGGGTGACGCTCTTGGTGCCGGCGCCCGGCGCTGCGAACGCCTCGTCGGCATCGACGGTCGCGTCGTCCTCGCTCACCGGTGGAGCCGGGCTCGGGTCGACGGGCTCGGCGGTGGCGGGCGAGGCCGAGACGACCGCCGCCAGTACCGCTGTGCAGAGGGCGCGCAGGACTCTGCGGGGCACGACATCACCTCCGATGACGGAGTGGGGGGCCCATCGTGGGATTACCCCACAAATGACCGAATCCTCTCCATTCGGTCACGTGGTGTCAGGTGATGCAAGCACCGCGCGGCGTGGCGGCCTGTCAGACCACCGGGAAGGCGTAGAACGCCCTGCCGCGCTGCACGACGGCCGTCCCGCCCGAGGTCCGGACCCGGTACGGAGCGGGGGCCGTGGCCCCCTTCGGGTCCTTCGCCGGGTCCTGCACCCCGATGTCCTGGAACTTCCACAGCCGCCGCCCGTCGGCCGCCGCGAACGCGGTGACCTGGGTGGGATCCGCGGCGAGCAGCGTCCTTCCGGTGCCGCTGAGGGTGATCGCCGGCGCGTTGCCGCCGAGCGGTACCTCCGTGGAGCGCCGCCAGCGCAGCCGTCCGGTCTCCCGCTCGACGACGCCGACCTCCTGGTTCCGGTTAGTGACGTGGAGCAGTTCCCCGGCCGCCACGGGCGTGCCGAAGACGGACGCCTCGGTGCCGTTCAGCGTCCACAGCGGCTTGCCAGTGGCGGAGTCGAACGCCTGGAGGTCGTCGCCGACGGCCCCGTACAGCTTCCCCTTCTCGTCGCCCGACGCGGCTCCGTCCGGTGTGACCGCGCCGAACTGCCGGGTCCACAGCAGCTTCCCGGTCTTCCGGTCGAAGCAGCGGAACGAGCCCTTGCCCTTCGCGGCCTTGACCTCGGCGGCGGTGAGCGTCACCGCGGCCTGGCGTACGACGAGGTCGGCGGCCCGTACGGCGGTGAGCCGGTAGTCCGGGGTGCCGGGGGAGCGCCCGGCGGGTACGCCGACGCGCCACAGCTCCTTGCGCCGCACGATGTCGTACGCGAAGAAGTACGCCTTGACGACCTGAGTGTCCTTGCCGGGCTTCTTGCCCTTCTTCGGCTTCTTGGCCTTCACGGTGACCGTGTGGGAGCCGGTGAACCAGACGACGGAGTCCGACTGGCCGGTGAGGGCGGCGACCTTGAGCCCCGGTGCGCCGGTGAACCCGGTCGCGTACGCCACGCGGTGGGCGATCTTCCCGTCCTTGGGGGAGAGCCAGAGGAACTCGGCCGGGCCCGCCACGAAGCAGAGGTCCTCGCCCGCGGCCAGCACCTCCTGCCCGCCCGCGGCGCCCGTCTGCTGCCAGACCTTGCGTCCGGTACGGAGGCTGACGGCCGTCGCCGCGTTCTCGCCGCTGAGCACCAGCAGCTTGTCCTGCCAGACCGCGGAGGTCAGGGGCGCGGGCTCGGACGCCGGGTGCGTGTACATCCACCGGGGCTCGGGCGGCAGGCCCGGAACGGTGCGGCGGGGCTCGGGCGCCGGCTTGTTGTCGGCGGAGGGAGCGGAGTCCTCGGACCCGAGGGCGAACACCGCGCCCCCGCCGACGAGGAGTCCGGCGACCCCGGCGGCGGCGACGGTGAGCAGCGCCCGGCGGTCGACCGCGGAGCCGGACGAGGCGGAAGGGGCGGCCGGGGCCGGTGCGGGGGCCTGGACGGGCAGGGGGAGGGGTGCCTGCGGGGCGGCGAACGGCGCGGCGCCCTGCGGGGCCTGCGGGGCCTGCGGCGCGGTGGGCTGCGGATAGGGGTACGGAGCGGGGGCGGGCGGGAGCGCGGTCTGCTCGCGGGGGACGGCCAGTTGTGTGGTCGGCCGGTCGATGTGCGGCGGCCTGTCCCCGATGGCCTTGAACCGGGTGGTCCTGCTGTCCTCGACGGCGGCGTCCCCGCCGCCACCGACCGGCACGGGAGCGCCCGGCGAGGTGTCCGGCACCGCGACGGCTGCCTGCGGGACCGCGTCCTGCGGCTCCTCGGGCGCCGCCTCTTCGGCCGGCTCCTTCAGCCCGCGTGCCCAGGTCTCCTGCTCGGCCACCGCGGCCGACAGCGGTCCGGGGAGCCAGTCGCCCTTGGCCAGGGCCGCCGCTCCCTCCAGCGCCAGGTCGGCCGCGACCGAGCCCGCGGAGGGGCGTGCCGACGGGTCCTTGCTCAGACAGCGGGCGATCAGCTCACGCAACTCGTCGGGTACGGAGTCGAGTTCCGCGTTGCCGTGGGCGATCCGGTCGGCGGCCTCGTCCACCGGGCCGTCCGCGAGCGGGGTCGTGCCGGTCGCCGCGTATGCGAGCAGCAGCCCCAGGACGAAGAGGTCGGACGCCGGACCGGCCTCCTCGCCCCCGACCTGTTCCGGGGTGAGGTAGCCCAGCCGTACGGAGAGCTGACCGCCCGGCTTCGCCTCGGCGGCTGCCGCGGCGCCCAGCGGTCCGAACGCGGTGAGCCGGGGGCCGTCGGCGGCCAGCAGCACCGTCCCCGGGGCGAGACCCTGGAGGACGGCCCCGGTGGCGTGCACCCGGGAAAGGGTCTCGGCGACGCCCGCACCCAGTATCCGCACGGCACGCTCGGGGAGCGGGCCCGCGAGATCGATCGCCTCGGCGAGCGTCAGCGCGGGTACGTACGGCCACGCCGTCCACAGCTCACCGGATTCCGGGGCGGCGAGCGGCGCCTGCACCCATCCGCCGGCCAGCCGCTCCGCCGTGCGCGCCTCCGCCTGGAAGCGGCGCCGGAAAGCGGGCACCGCGGCGAGCGCGGGCCGTGCCGCGCTGACGACGGCGAGTCCGTCGGTTTCCGTGTCCCTGACCACGTACTGCACGGCGCTCGCCGTCTCGCGGAAGCGCGCCAGCACGGTGTACGGGCCGAAGTGACGTGGATCGTCCTGACGCAGCGCCTCCATGGCGCACCCCCCTTGTTCCCGTGCCTCGGCACCAGACCGTCGATCTTAGAGGGTCCAGCACCTGTGGGGTTGCCCGGACACCCGGCCGCCGCCGGGTCTCAGTGCCCGCTGCCGGGCTTCGTCCAGGGCCACTTGAGCGTTCGGCGCTCCCGGCCGCCGGGGGCGTACTCGTACACCCAGCCGCGCGGCAGCCCCAGCCGCTTGGTGTGTCCGGCCGCGATCCGCTCGTACGCGTACACGGTGTGCGGGCCGCCGTCGGCGTCCGGCACCGGGACCTCGTACCACTTGGGGGGATGGCCGGTCGCGCCGACGAGGACAGGCAGGACCCTGCCGTCCAGGGGGCCGCCTCTGAAGAGGGTGTTCTCGCTTCTCACCGGTTCAGTCTGACGCAGCGGGCAGCAGGTGGGCAGCGCCGGCCACCGCCGGGAGCACCAGGTCCGCCAGCCGTCCGGCCGGGCTCTGGGCGGTCTCCAGCGGCAGCAGGTCCGCCACCACGGCGGCCGTCTCCTCGTCCGTCGCTGCGGTCGCCGCGAGCAGCGCGATCAAGTGGTCCACGAGCCAGCCGCGCAGTCCGGGTGCCGGGGGCTGCTTCTCCTCGTCCAGCCATATGAGGGACGCCGCCTCGACGGCGGCGATCCAGGTGCGCACCATCATCCGCAGGCGCGGTCCCGCCGCAGGACCCTGGGCGCCGCCCCTGCCGAGGTGCAGCAGGATCTGCTCGGCCGCCGCCCTGCGGACCCCGTCGACGATCGCCGTCGTACGGGAGGTCTCGGCGACGCTGCCGCCCCGGAGCAGGGCGCTGAACCCGGCGTCGTGCTCGTCCACGAAGGCCAGATACCGGTCCAGGACCCGTGAGAGCCGTTCGGTGGGCGGTCCGACGGCGGGCTCCGTGAAGCAACAGGTCAGGTCGGCCGCGGCCGAGCCGAGCGCCGCCTCGTACAACTGCTGGCGGCCACCGGGGAAGTACCGGTAGACGAGCGGCCGGGAGACTCCGGCGACCGCCGCCACCTCGTCGAGCGAGACCTCGTCGGGGGCCCGGTGCGCGAAGAGGCCGAGCGCCGCGCGCATGATCTGCGCGCGGCGCACCTCGACACCGAGCCTTCGGTACGCGGGGGTCGGCGGTGCTTCAGCGGCGGAGGTCATACCGGGCAGCCTACGGGGGGCCGTTCCGGGCACGCGTTCCCCGCCCGTGGGGAACGCGCTCAGGCCAGCAGGCCCGAGCTCTTCCACAGCCTGCGTCCGACTCCGTTCAGCACACCGATGTCGTCGAAGAAGTCCGTCAGCCGCCTGGCGCCCGACTGCATGACCTCGGCGCGGTGTCCGCTCGCCCGCACCTGGGCGACGGCTTCCCTGCGGTCCAGGCCGACGCGCTCGTACACCTGCGGGTTGACGAAGCAGACGGAGAAGACGCGGGCCGCCTCCCCGCAGCTCACGCGGGTGAGCTCGCGCTCCCAGCGCGGTGCGGTGACCATCTGGCGGCGCAGCTCCTCACGTGCGTAACGGACGTGCCGTGCCTCCTCCACCACATGGATGCGGGTCACGCCGCGCACCAGGGTCTGGACGCGCTCGTCCGGGAAGGTCAGCCGCTGCATCCAGTCGAGGATCTCCTCGCCCAGCAGGGTCGCGGCGAACGAGCCGGGGGTGGTGGAGACGGTCTTCAGGACCCGCGCCAGGTTGTGATAGCGGCGCGGTACGGGGTAGTTGGGGGCGCCGCCCCAGGTGATCATGCGGCCGAACATCAGCGAGTGCCGGCACTCGTCCGCGATCTCGGTGAGGGCGTAGCGGACGTGGTTGCTGGTCACCGGCTTGTCGTAGATGTGCCGGACGAGCAGCTGGATCAGGATGATCTCGAACCAGATGCCGAGCGAGGCGAGCGAGGCCGCCTCGTGCCTGGCCAGGTCCATCCGCTGTTCCTCCGACATCCTCCGCCAGAGCGGGGTGTCGTAGAGGGAGATCAGCTCGGGCGGCCAGAACCACTTGCCGTCCTCGATCGCCGCGTCCCAGTCGAGCTCGGTGTCCGGGTCGAAGGAGTGCTTGGCGGAGGATTCGAGGAGACGCTCGGCGATCTGCTCGCGGTCCCGCAGGGGCCCGAGTGCGTCACGGAGCAACTGCACATCGCGTTCGGTCGCTGTCGGCATGGCTGGGGGCACCTCATACGTGGGTTACCGGCGGTCACTTCTTATGAGACTGCTTGTCAGGAACACCGTCAATCCCTTGCGCACGACTTGTTGACCCGGCGTCTACCACCGTGTGAACCTGCCAACTGACGCCAGTGCCAAGGAACTCGGCGACGCGACCGTGCAAGGCGAAGGAGCCGTCCGTGTCGACACATGACCTCTACACCACCGCCCCCGACGAGCCGACCTGGCAGGTTCCCGCCTCGGGAGCCGCCCGGTTCAGCTGGGACTACGACGACGGCCGGGAACGTCTGCTCGCCCTCTACCAGAAGGGCAAGGACAAGCAGTGGGACGGCAACAAGCGCATCGACTGGAGCCTGGAGGTCGACCCCGCCGACCCGCTCGGCACTCCCGACGAGGCGCTCACGCTCTACGGCACCCCGCACTGGGCGAAGATGACCGAACGCGACCGGGGCGAGCTGCGCAAGCACTACACCTCCTGGCAGTTCAGTCAGTTCCTGCACGGTGAGCAGGGCGCGATGGTCTGCGCGGCACGCATCGTGGAATCGGTCCCCGACCTGGACGCGAAGTTCTACTCCGCCACCCAGACCATGGACGAGGCCCGGCACGCGGAGATCTACGGGCGGTTCCTGCACGAGAAGGTCGGGATGCTCTACCCGATCAACGACAACCTCCAGGGGCTGCTGGGCGACACCCTGCGCGACTCCCGCTGGGACATGCCCTACCTCGGCATGCAGGTCCTCATCGAGGGGCTGGCCCTGGCCGCGTTCGGCATGATCCGCGACACGACCACCAAGCCGCTGCCCAAGCAGATCCTCGCCTACGTCATGCAGGACGAGGCCCGGCACGTGGCCTTCGGGCGGATGGCGCTGCGCGACTACTACAAGCAGCTGAGCGACGCCGAACTGCGTGAGCGCGAGGAGTTCGTCATCGAGGGCTGCTATCTGATGCGCGACCGGCTCAGCGGCGTCGAGGTGCTGGAGAACTTCGGCATCGGCAAGCAGGAGGCCAAGGACCTCTCCGAGCACTCGGAGTACCTCCAGCTCTTCCGCAAGCTCCTCTTCAGCCGCATCGTCCCCTGCGTCAAGGACATCGGCCTGTGGGGCGAACGCCTCCAGAAGGCGTACGTCGACATGGGCGTGTTCGAACTCGGTGACTCCAGCCTGGACCTGCTGATGGCCCAGGACGAGGAGATCGCCGAGCAGCTGGACCGCGACCGCTTCGCCGCGGAGGAGCAGGCCCGGGTGGCGGAGGTCGCGGACGCGATCACGGCGGGCGGGACGGGCTGACCGCCGGGGGCCGCGCGGACGAAATCCGATGTACGCCTCCGGGTGCCGGGCGGGAGGATGCCGCGTATGACGATTCCGCTCGCAGCCACCGCCGGAGAACTCGCCGCTCGCCGCAGTCTCGAAGGGCTCGCGCTCGGCGACGCGTTCGGGGAGCGCTGGTTCCCCCTCTTCCGTGAGCCCCGGCAGGCGTATGACGAGGTCCGTGCCCGTCGTACGCCTCCCGAGCCCGTCTGGAACTGGACCGACGACACCGCCCTCGCCCTGGCCGTGAACCGCGTCCTGGAGGAGTGCGGGCGTGTCGACCAGGACCGGCTCGCCCTGTTCTTCGCCCTCGCCTTCGACGCCGACCAGGCACGTGGGTACGGCCACGGCATGCACATGCTGCTGCCCCAGCTGCTGGACTCACCGGCCGACTGGCGCACCCTGGCACCGCAGTTGTTCGAGGGCGGCAGCCTCGGCAACGGCGCCGCCATGCGGGTCGCGCCGCTCGGCGCGCGCTTCCACGAGGACCTCGGCCTCGCCGCCGAGCAGGCCGCGCTGTCGGCGGCCGTCACCCACGCGCACCCGGACGGGATCGCGGGCGCGGTGGCGGTCGCGGTGGCGGCGGCGCTCTCGGTGCGTGGCGAGTTCACCCTGGCGGCCGCCGCGGACCGTACGCCCGAAGGGCCGGTGCGCGAGGGTCTGCACCGCGCGACGGACGTGCCGTTCGCCACCGAACCGTGCGAGGCGGCCGAACTCCTCGGCAGCGGGCGGCGCATCCGCGCCGACGACACGGTCCCCTTCGCGCTGTGGACCGCCGCCCGCCACCGGGACGACCTGGAAGCGGCGCTGTGGGCGACGGCGGAGGGCTTCGGCGACGTCGACACGACCTGCGCCATCACGGGTGGCGTCGTCGCGGCGGCCACCGGGATCGACGGCGTGCCGGAGGAATGGCGCCGGCGCCGCGAGCCGTTGGGCTGAATCCGGCTGACACCGGCATCGTCGAAAGCGCGTTCGCCGAGGTGACGTACCGTGAGCGCATGACCATGCCGCCTCAGCCGCCGCAGGGCCCGTACGGGCCGCCTCAGCCTCAGCCCCAGCCTCCGCAGAACCCGTACGGCCAGCAGCCCTACGGCTACCCGCAGCAGCCCCAGTACCCGGCACATCCCCAGGGGCAGCAGGGTGCGTGGGGGCAGCCGGGCATACCCGGGCAGCCCGGGATGCAGCCGGGGATGGGCGGGTGGCCGGCGCAGCCGCCGCCGCGCAGGAAGCGCACAGGGCTGATCATCGGGATCGTGGCCGGCTCGCTGGTGGTCGCGGGCGGCATCGCCTTCGGCGTCGCCCAGTTGGTCGACCGGGGGGCGAACGCCGCGTTCCCCGAGGCCGAGTACGAGCTCGTGGTTCCCAAGAAGGTGCTGGACGGGGAGTTCACCCTCGACCAGGACCTGTCCGAGACCGAGGGCAAGGAGATCGAGGACACCCCCGACCCCAGCATCAGGGACGGGAAGGCCGTCGTAGCGCAGTACACCGCGGACGCGACCAGTGCCCTCGTGCTCTCCGGCATGCACGGGCGGCTCGCCACCCCCGGCTACATGCGCGGCAAGATCATGGAGGGGGCGGCGGAGGCGGAGGGCTCGAAGATCGTCGTGCCCGCCAAGGAGTTCGAGCCCAAGGGTTACGGCATCACCATCGAGTGCCAGGTCGTGCAGTCGAAGGAGGCCGGCATGACGACCAACATCCCCATGTGCGCCTGGGGCGACGACAATACGGCCGCCATGGTCGCCGTGGTCAGGCCGGCGGACGTGGTGAAGGACGCCAAGTCCATCGACCTGGCCAAGGTCGCCGAGGAGACGGCCAAGGTCCGCTCCGAGACGCGCAAGCCGATCGGCTGATCAGCTTCCGGCAGGTTCGACGGTGGTCCCGGCGGCCGGTGCCGGGAAGCGCTTCCGGAGCGTGAACGCCTCGTCGGTGGGGCCGTGTTCACGCAGGTGGAGCAGGCGCTTCTCGGCATCCGCCACCGTGGGGCGGATGCCCGCCGGTACCCACCACAGCACGGTCATCGCCTCCTCCACAGGGGCGAACCACTCGCGGCGCCTGGCCATCAGCTCGCGGTGCCGGCCCGCGTACATGAACGTGGTCAGCGCGTCCGCGTCCCGCCACACGGACATGTTGACGATCAGCCAGGCGTCCCCGAAGACGGCGACGTCCGTGGCGTTTCCGGAGTCCGATTCGAGGCGCCAGACGAATCCGTCGGCCGCGTCCGCCACCGCGTTCACCGGGTCGAGGCCGTCCATGAAGTCCTTGAGCTCCGGGGAGTCCAGCGGGAACTTCAGCCTGGCTATGTTCACTTGGGCCAGTTCATGGCTGGATCTTTCCGTATTGGGTGCGTCTGTGGAGTCCATGTCGGCACAGTAGGCAACGCGTTCTCGACCGCGCGGGCCATTCCGAGAAGCGAGACATCCGCCCCGCGCCCGGCCACCAGTTGCAGACCGACCGGGCAGCCGTCCGGGGTGAACCCGGCCGGCACGCTGGCCGCCGGATGCCCGCTGAGGTTGAACGCCCAGGTCGTCGCGGTCGAGAAGACCTCGCCGGGGCCCTCGTGCCCGTGCGGCCGGTTGGGGGTGGCCGGGGTGAGCAGGAGCGGCGTACGGGCGAAGAAGGCGTCCAGCCTGCGGTCGTTCTCCGCGCGGAGGGCCGCGGCTGCCGGGGACGGCGCCCCGCCGCGTATCTCCTGCCACGCCCGTGCCGGGTCGAGCAGTCCGCAGCCGCCGGCACCCAGCCGTACGACCCCGGCCGCGGCCAGCCGCTCCACCGCTCCCCGGACCACCGCCGCCACCTCCGGGTCCACCTGTGCGTACCCGAGATCCTCGCTGTAGACGGCGGGCACCGGCAGCCGGGGAACCGATGGCTCGTAACCGTCCAGAACATGGCGCAGATACGTCTCCGCCCGCGCCGCCGAGCGGGCCAGCACCCCGGCCGCCGCGAGCCCGGAACGGTCCGGCGACGGCAGCAGCCCGTTCGTCGTCTTCAGCCCGAACACCCCGCACCAGGCGGCCGGGATGCGTACGGAACCTGCCCCGTCGCTGCCGGTCGCCAGCTCCACCAGACCCGCCGCGACAGCCACGGCCGAGCCCGCCGAGGAACCACCGGGGGTCCGGTCCGCCCGCCACGGGTTGACCGTACGTCCGTGGGAGCCCTGCCCCCAGGTCTGCCAGACGGTGCCGGGGCCCGGTACCGAGGTGGCGCCGACGGGGACCGCGCCGGCCGCGATCAGCCGGCGGGCCGCGAAGGAGCGGATACCGGAGCGCCCCTTCACCGCGAACGGCAGCCCGGCCAGCGGGAGCCGGGCGGCGCCGGGCACACGGGCGAGCGCCTCCTCGTGCCACACCTCGACGAACGCGCACAACCGCGGGTCGAGGAGGTCGATCCGGGCCAGTGCGGCCACCACCGCCGATGCTTCGTCCATCGCACCAGTCTCGCCGACCTAGGGCCTGTCGTTCGGATCAGGCCGGGCTCGCGGGGTCTGGCACGCGCATCTGCGGCGTTGTCGTCAATCATCATGGCTCCGCCATGCCTCAATCCTCCGCCTTGCAGCTGCACGCACCAGACCCCGCTCCCTGATCCGGCCTGATCCGAACGACAGGCCCTAGTCGTCGAGCGCCGCCTCCATCACGGCCCGCGCGATCGGCGCCGCGCTGCCGCCGCCGCTGATGTCGGCCCGGTTCGCGGCGGCGTCCTCGACGACCACGGCGACCGCGACGGCGGGCCGGCCCGAGTTCTCCTCCTGGGCCCAGGAGATGAACCAGGCGTACGGCGTACCGGAGTTGTCGATTCCGTGCTGGGCGGTGCCGGTCTTGCCGCCGACGGTCACCCCGTCGATCGCGGCGTTCGTCCCCGTACCGTTCTCCACCACGTCGACCATCATCCGTTGCAGCTGCATGGCCGTCGTGGGGTTCATCGCCTGGTGGTACGAGCGCGAGCCCTGCTGCTGGACCGTGTCCCCGTCGTCGGTGGTCGTCCGGTCCACGAGGTGCGGAGATCTGAGGTCGCCGCCGTTCGCCACCGCCGATGCGACCATCGCCATCTGGAGCGGGGTGGCCGTGGTGTCGAACTGCCCGATCGAGGACAGGGCCAGCTGGTCGTCGCTCATCTCCGTGTCGAAGTTGCTCTTCGCCACACCGGAGGGGATCTTCAGCCCGCTGTCGTTGAAGCCGAACTTCGCCACCGCGTCCAGCATTCCGTCGAGCCCGACCTCCACCCCCAGATGGGCCATCACGGTGTTGCAGGAGACCCGGATCGCCTCGGCGAGCGGGGCCTTGCCGCAGCCGCTCGCCTCGTTGGGCAGGACGGTCGAGGTGCCGGGCAGCACATAGGGCGAAGGGGTGTCCGTCGGCTCGTCCGGATCGGTCACCACGCCGGCGTCCAGTGCCGCGGCGGCCGTCACGATCTTGAAGGTGGAGCCCGGCGGATAGGTCTGGCGGATGGCCCGGTTGAGCATCGGCTGACTCTTCGACGTGGTGAGCCGGGCCCAGGCGTCGGTGACCGCCGAACCCGTACCGGAGAGCCGCTCGGGGTCGTACGAGGGCGCCGAGACCAGGGCCAGGATCTTGCCGGTGGACGGTTCGACGGCGGCCACCGCGCCCCGGCGCCCGCCGAGCCCGTCGTACGCGGCGCGCTGCATCGAGTCCTTGATGGTGGTGACGACGTTCCCGCCGGGCTGCCGGCTGCGGGTGACTTCGTTCCACAGAGGGAGCGGAGCGAGCAGCGAGTCGGTGCCGGACAGGATGTCGTCCTCGGCGTTCTCGAGGAGGGTGGTGCCGTAGGTCTGCGAGGCGTATCCGGTCACCGGTGCGTACAGCGGGCCGTGCTTGTAGGTGCGCTCGTAGGCCAGTTGTTCGCCGGTGTCCTTGGAGCCGGTGACCGACTCGTCGCCGACCAGGATGTTCCCGCGCGGCTGGTCGTAACGGGCGATCGTGGAACGCCGGTTGGCGGGGTTGTCGTCCAGCTCGTCGGCCTCGAAGAGCTGGATCCGGGCGGCATTCACCAGCAGGGCCACGAGCAGCAGCAGGCAGAAGGCGGCGGCCCGCCGGATGTAGCGGATCACTGTTCGTCCTCCATGACCGGCGCGATGACTCCCGTCTCCGCGTGATCGGGGTGCGGGGTGCGGGCCACGTCGCTGACCCGGATCAGCAGCGCCACGATGATCCAGTTGGTGACGACGGACGAACCGCCCTGTGCCAGGAAGGGCATGGCCATGCCCGTCAGCGGGATCAGCCCCATCACCCCGCCCGCGATCACGAAGACCTGGAGGGCGAGGATCGAGGCGAGACCGATCGAGAGCAGGCGTCCGAACGGGTCGCGCAGGGCGAGGCCCGCGCGGTATCCCCTGGCTACCAGCAGCGCGTAGAGCAGGAAGACGGCGGTCAGTCCGGCCAGGCCGAGTTCCTCGCCCGCCGTCGCCAGGATGAAGTCCGACTTGGCGGCGAAGCCGATGAGGATGGACTGGCCGAGGCCGAGTCCGGCGCCGAGCATCCCGCCCGCGGCGAACGCGAACAGCGACTGGGCCAGCTGGCTCGGTCCCTGGCCCGCGTCGATGGAGGCGAACGGGTCGAGCCAGTCCTCCACCCTGCTGTGCACATGGGGTTCGAACGAGCCGACGACGAACGCGCCGACGGCGGCGAGCACCATG
Organism: Streptomyces sp. NPDC055749; assembly: GCF_053617235.1. NCBI lineage: Bacteria > Bacillati > Actinomycetota > Actinomycetes > Kitasatosporales > Streptomycetaceae > Streptomyces > Streptomyces sp. NPDC055749. Next base: position 86,204 of record NZ_JBSHFH010000005.1, read on the forward strand.
CCCACGGCGATCCAGCCGGTCCGGCCGGTCGCCACGTACAGCATGATCACGAAGAGCCCGAAGAAGAGGAGCGAGGTGCCCAGGTCGCGTTCGAGGACCAGGACGCCGACGCTGAGCAGCCAGATCGCCACGATCGGACCGAGGACCCGGCCGGTGGGGAGCTGGAGTTTCCAGAACTTCCGGCCGGTGTAGGCGAGGGCGTTGCGGTTGGCGGCGAGATACGCGGCGAAGAAGACCGCGAGCAGGATCTTGGCGAACTCGCCGGGCTGGAAGGAGAATCCGCCGACCCTGATCCAGATCTTGGCGCCGTTCACCGCGGGGAAGAAGATCGGCACGATCATCAGCACCAGCGCCGCGGCGACCGAGAGGTACGCGTACCGCTGGAGCACCCGGTGGTCGCGGAGGAAGACGACGACGCCGATGAAGAGCGCGACGCCGAGCGTGGACCAGATCAGCTGCGTGGGGGCGGCCTGGTCCTTGGGGGTCTCCAGGTCGAGCCGGTAGATCAGCACCAGACCGAGACCGTTGAGCAGGACGGCGATCGGGAGCAGCAGCGGATCGGCGTACGGGGCGCGGAAGCGGACGGCGAGATGGGCGACGAGGGCGAGCAGGCCCAGCCCCGCGCCGTAGCCGGCGACATCGGGCGGTACGGCGCCGTTCCTGGCGAGTCCGACGTCGGCGTAGCCGTAGACGGAGATGAGGACGGCCCCGACGAGGAGGCAGAGCTCGACCCCGCGCCGCTTGGGCAGGCGTAGCTCGGGCGGGGGAGCGTCCGCCCTCGTTGCGGTCATGCCACGCAACGTAGCAAGAGGTGGGACTTATTTCCCTTATGTCATAGCGCGCCTGTCCCGGGGGACGGTACGGGACAGACGCGCTCGACGGTGCGGGACGGTCAGCACCAGCGCGGGGCCGTACCGATGTTCGCGATGTAACGGGCCGAGCCCCAGGCCCAGGTGCCGTTGGTGAGGAGATACCAGCGGTTGTTGCCGTCGACGTTGCTGCCGGTGGTCTTGCAGAAGATGTGGACCACTGCGCCGTACGGGACCTGGCCGACGATCCGGCTGCTCCGGGTGGGGCGGTCGCGCAGCAGCAGTCCGGACTGGGCGGTGACGCGGCCGAGGTACTTGCCGTGGACCGCCTTGGCGGCGGCGGCCTCGGCGGCCTCGGGGGAGTCGTGGTCCCCGGCGGCGGCGGGAGCCGCGGCCTCCGTGCGCGGCGCGGCGGGCGGCGCGGCGGGTCCGGCGGCGAGGGCCGGGGTGGCGGCGGCGAGGGCCGCCAGGGTGCCGGTGGCGATGCAGAGACCTATGCGGCGGATTCCCGGACGGCGGGAGTGAGCGGACATGCTGCCTCCAAGGGGAAGAAGTGGGGGTGAGGGGGCCGTGGGACACGGCCCTCGCCTCGCCTGCTTCACACTAGGTTCGCCACTTAGAGGCTGCAACGCGTCGCTATCCGTCACTTTCGCCTGGTTCGCTCTCTCTTGGGCCGGTCGGCGGTGCTGTGGCTGCCCGGGACCCTCCGCCGTCCCCCGGCCCCTCGTCGAGTGCCACGTACTCCGGCAGAGTGAGCCGGGCCTCCGCCCCGCCCTCCGGAGAGTTGCGGAAGACCAGCGAGGCGCCGATGGCCTCCGACTGCCCGACGGCGATCGTGAGCCCGAGGCCGTGTCCCTTGCCGCCGCTCTCCGTACGGAAACGCTGCGGCCCGCCGGTCACCAGATACTCCGGGAAGCCGGGGCCGTGATCCCGTACGGTCACCACCGCGCCGTCGACCGTCAGGACCACCGGCGGCTCCCCGTGCCTGTGCGCGTTGGCGACCAGATTCCCGAGAACGCGCTCCAGCCGGCGCCGGTCGGTCTCCACCCGCACGGGACCCTCGCCCACGTTCCGGATCGCGGTGTCCGTGCCGGACGCCCGCACCACCCGTTCGGCGATCGGCGCCAGGTCGTGCACGGCCAGGTCGACGTGTTCCGTACGGGCGTCGAGCCGGGAGATCTCCAGCAGATCCTCCGTCAGCGCCCGCATCGTGGTGACCCGTTCCCGCACCATCTCGGACGGCCGCCCGGCGGGCAGCAGCTCGGCGGCGGCCGACAGGCCCGTCAGCGGGGTGCGCAGCTCGTGCGCCACATCGGCGGTGAACCGCTGCTCGGTCTGCAGTTTGCGCTGGAGCGTCGACGCCATGGTGTCCAGGGCCCCGGCGACGATCGCCACCTCGTCCCGGGTGCGTGCCGGGCCGGCCGCCCGGGGGTCCGCGACCCGGGCGTCGAGATCGCCCGCGCTGATCCGGCGCGCCACCCTCGCGGTCTGGTGGAGGCGCCGGGTGACCCGGGTGACGGCGAACGCGCCCACCAGCAGCGTCGCGCCGATCGCCAGCAGGGAGGAGCCGACGATCGCCCGGTCGAGGCCGCGCAGGGTGCGCGCGCTCTGGCTGTGGTCGATCCGGGTCGCGAGCGCGCCGCTCTCGGCCGGGCCCGCCGCCCACATCGCCGGGTGACCGCCGTCGTCGGCGACGAGCGTGCCCTGCTCGCCGCCGGTGGCGAGGGCGCGCAACCGTTCCGGGAGACCGGGCGGGTCGACCCCCGCGCCGGGAGGCAGCGCCTCGCCCGCCTCGTACGCCCGCGTCACCTCGTCCAGCCGGGACAGGGCCTTCTCGCGGGCCTGGCCGACGACCTGGCGGCTGACGGCGGTGTGCACGAGGACGCCGAGCAGCGCGGCGAGCGTGCAGCACATCACGGTGAGGAAGACCGCGGACTTCCAGGTGAGGGTCGCGGTCCAGGCGGGCGCGCGGAGTCTGCGCCGCTTCATGGCCGCGCTGTCGCGGTGGGGCGAGGCACACGCAGGATCTCGTCCCGGGTGGGCAGCATCGCGCGCTGCCGCTCGTCCCAGGACCAGGCCGTGCGGTACTCGTACCCGGTGATCGCCGAAGGGGCCCGCACGATCAGATCGCGGCCCGCGAGCTCCACGCTGATCACCGCGTCGGACGTGGACATGATCCGGGTCAGCACGCCCCGGTCCTGCGTGTAGACCCGCACGGTGAGCTGGCGGCCAGGCATCCGGATGGCGAGCACCATCTCGTCCCCGCCGTCGGCGGTCAGATCGCGGAAGTAGGGCTTCAGCACGGGGCAGGCGCCGGGCTCGGTGCGGCACTCCTCGATGCGCCGGACCGTCTGCGCGGGAAGTTCGTCGGTGCCGCTCGACCGGTCGGGGCGGGCCTTCAGTCCGGCCTGCGCCACCGCCACGGGGTCCAGCCGGCGCACGTCACCGCCCGGGACCAGGATGCCGGGGATACGGGCGGTCTCGCCCTCCCCGTAGTCGTACGGGGCGGCGGAGGCCGGGGGCAGCTGCGGCCACAGCCGGGCGGGGCCGATGGCGGTCGGGGCCGTACCCGCGCTCTTGAGGCCGCCGCCTTCGTCGCAGCCCGTCAGCAGCGCGGCCCCGGCGGCGACGGCGGATGCCACGGCCAGGGCACGGTACGGGCGCACGCCGGTCCTCTTCTCTCCGCCGGTCCTGGGGCTAGGTACGGACCCCGGGGGAGGGGCCCGCCTCCCCGACCATAAGCAGAAGCCCGGCCGCAGGCAGAAGAAGGCCGGTCAGCGCTGGTACGGGTTCTGGCCGGAGCCGGAGGAGCCGGGAGGCGCGTAACCCGGCTGCTGCTGCGCCTGGCCGTACGGGTTGCCGTCCTGGCCCGCCGCGTGCTGCGCGAGCAGCTGCTCGGCCTGGTCCTTCGGGATCTTCTGCTCCCCGCCGCAGAACGTGCACTGCGTCGCGAAACTCGTGGAGAACGGGAAGAGCGGCACGAAGAACAGCGTGAACTTCGTGACCTTCTTGCGGAGCGTGTGCGCGGCGGGATTACCGCACCAGCCGCAGACCATCGTCAGGATGGCCAGCTGGTACAGATACCCCTTCGTACCGAAAATGATCATGGCGTGGTTCCCTTCCCCGTGTTCCCCAGCAGCGTCCGCCGGCACAGTGCCAGCAACTGTTCGTCCTCATATGTGTCATGCCCGCTGTACCCGCCGTCCATCGCGTTGTGACGGCGTACGGAGACGAGCTCGGCGCTCAGCACATGTGCTGCTTCCGACCCTGCACCAGCAGCACCCATCCGCGCCAGGCATTCCGCGACCCGGACTCTGACGTGACGGTTCTTCTCCCATGCCGCAAGGAGTACCGGCACCACGTCCCCGGCCCGTCCCGTCACCTCCCAGAGGGCGATCGCGGCGTCCACACGCAGCCACAGCTCCTCGTGCCGCAGCAGCGCGCGCAGCTTCGGCGCGGCCACCGCCGCCCGCTCGCCGAGCCTGCCCAGCGCGCTCGCCGCCGCCCGCCGGTCGTGCACCTGGTCCGCCCACAGCCCCTCGAGCAGGACCGGCAGCACGGTGTCGGCGTCCCCGTCGACCGCCCACAGCGTCTCCGCCGCCTCCGTCGCAGCCGCGGTCCCCGGGCGGCGGAGCAGCGCCCGCAGGTCCGGGACGGCACACCGGGCCGCGGGCCCGAACGAGGCGAGCGCCCGCAGCGCCGCCGTGCGCAGCCACTCGCCGCGGTACTCCGGCGCGCCCCGAAGCACCCGCAGCACCTCCGGCGCCGCCTCGCCCGCCCGCAGCGCGGTCAGCCCGCCGAGCAGCGGACTCGCCCGGTCGTACGCGCCCTCGTCCAGCCCCACCTCGCCGAGCCTGCGCCGCAGCACCCCGGCGAGCGGGGCCGCCGCCGCACCGAGGTGCCCGATGGCGAAGCCCACGTCGTGCGGCACCTCCGGCCGGTCCAGGGCCGCCGCCAGCGCCGGAAGCACCCGGGCGTCGCCCAGCCGGGCCAGCGCCTTCACGGTGGAACCGAGCCCCGGCGGACCGCTCGCCCACTCCTTCACCCAGCCCCCCGGGTCCGCCGCCATCCGCTCCGCGAGCGCGTCGGCGGCGGGAGCGGCGAGGCCGAACAGCTCCTTCAGTACGTGCGACGCGGCATCGGCCAGCCGTGGCTCCGGATCGGCGAGCTGGGTACCGATCAGCCGGACCAGCTCCTCGTACGAGCCGCGCCAGGCCCGGATCAGCCCACTGCTCATCCGTACGGCATCGACGCGCTGCCACCGGTCGGGGCTGCGCAACTGGTCCGTCAGCAGTGCCGTACGCTCCGCGACCCGGTCGTCCAGGCCGACGTGCAGCGTCCGCAGCAGGTCCGCCGACCAGGGCGCGCTGCGCCCCGCCGACTCCTCGGCGGACAGCGCCCGCAACTGCCCCACCAGCGTCGGAGCGCCGGTGTGCGGTGCCGGGTCACCGACCCCGGGCGCGGGCCCGGTGTCCACCGGCTGCTCCGGGACCGGCGGAATGGACCGCAGCTCCCGCATCAGCCCCGCGACGACCGCGACGACATCGCTCGGCAGCGAATCGGGCGAGCAGCGCGCGAGCTGGGCGAGGGCCGCGAGCCGCAGCCCCGGCCCGTACTCCCGCGAGGACAGCCGGCTCAGCCACTCGGCGGCCTGCCCGGCGAGCGGCCGGTGGCGCAGCGCGACCCGTCCGGCCGCCTCGACCAGCGCCATCCGCACCTCGTCGTCGGGCTCCACCGGCAGCCGCTCCCGCAGCAGCGCGAGCACCCGCACCGGATGGCTGTGCAGGGTGGCCAGTGCCAGCGGGGCGGCGAGCCGTACGCCCGGGTCCTCGTCGGCGATCAGCTCGAAGAACACCCCGGCTCCCGCGGTGACGGCCGCTGCCGCCATCGCGTAGTTCGCGGCGCCCTCGATCTCCTCCTCGTCGATCTCGTCCTCGTCGTCCTCGTCCAGATCGATGCCGCCGATGCTGGTCAGCAGCTCGACGATGCAGCCCCTGTCCTGTATCCCGGGGTCCACGACCAGCTCGAAGAGAAAAGGGATGCAGGCGAGCGTGCACCCGTACACATCGCCCTGGTGATGGACGGCCCCGTACATGCCGTCGAGGGCTCCCTCGCGCTCCGCCGGGTCGGCGGAGGCGAGGCCGCGCAGCAGCTCAGGCACATCGTCGGCCGGCCCGTAGGCATGCTCCATCGAAGCCCACTCGACCTCGTCGATCCCCGCGAACACGCCATCCCCTCCCCGCGAACGCCCCTGCACCCGACGGCAGACACCGCTTTCCGAAGCAGCGCCTGGGCAGAGTGTGCACCACGCCCCCGACAATCCACCCTCCACTTGTGGCCTTTCCTGGCACAGTCACAGGGACGGAATCAGGGCGTTACACCGCGGGGATACGGAGACCCGGGGACACGGCTCATTCCGCGCCCGGCAGCGCCCGGGCCAGGTCCGCGTCCAGCAGCGGCCCGAGCAGATCCCCGTACCGTTCCAGCCGCGCGGCCATGTCGCCCGCCAGGAAGACAAGCTCGCCGGGGGCCCCGCAGCCCTCGATCTCGTCCCAGGTCACGGGCGCCGACACGGTCGGTTCCGGCCTGGCCCGCAGGGTGTAGGGCGTGGCGGTCGTCTTCGCGGCGGCGTTCTGGCTGAAGTCGACGAAGACCTTTCCCGGCCGCAGCGCCCGGGTCATACGGTGCACGACCAGCTCCGGCAGCGCGTTCTGCGCCTCGACGGCCAGCCCCTTCGCGTAGGCCGACACCCGGTCGGACGGGGTGGGCTCCAGGGGTACGAGGAGGTGGAGCCCCTTGGACCCTGACGTCTTGCCGTAGGCGGTCAGCCCGTCCGCCGCGAGCCGTTCGCGCAGCCAGAGGCCCACCGTGCAGCACTCCACGATGCTCGCGGGCGCCCCGGGGTCCAGGTCGAGGACCAGCCGGTCGGCGATCCCGGGAGCCTCGGCCCGCCACTGCGGGGTGTGGAACTCCACCACGAGGTTCGCCGCCCACACCAGCGAGGCCAGGTCCTGTACGAGAACCTGGCGCGAGCTCTGCGCCGCATGGCGCGGGACCGCGGCCGTCCGCACCCAGTCGGGCGTACCCGGCGGCGGATTCTTGGTGAAAAATCGCTGCCCGTCGGGCCCGTCCGGATAACGCAGGAAAGACACGGGCCGGTCGCGGAGATGGGCGAGCAACGGCGCCGACGCCGTGGCCGCGTAGTAGTGCAGCACTTCGCCCTTGGTGGTCCCGGTGGCCGGATACAGCACCTTGTCGAGATTGCTGAGGGCCAGCCGCCGCCCCTCCACCTCCGTGATCGGCGTCATACGATAAGAATCACACGAAACAACACCTAATCAATCGCTATGGCCATAAATGGGGTGAACCGTGAGGTCCATCTGGAACGGCGCGATCTCCTTCGGGCTGGTCAGCATTCCGATCAAGCTGGTCAACGCCACCGAGAGCCACTCGATCTCCTTCCGGCAGATCCATCTCACCGACGGTGGCCGGATCAGGTACCGCAAGGTGTGCGAACTCGACGAGCAGGAGGTGACGGCGTCGGACATCGGCAAGGCGTACGAGGACGCCGACGGCTCGATGATCCCGATCACCGACGAGGATCTGGCCTCCCTCCCGCTGCCCACCGCCAAGACGATCGAGATCGTCGCCTTCGTACCCGCCTCCGAGATCGACCCGCTCCAGATGGACGCGGCGTACTACCTCTCCGCCAACGGCGTTCCGGCGGCCAAGCCGTACACCTTGCTGCGCGAGGCGCTCAAGCGCAGCCAGAAGGTCGCCGTCGCGAAGTACGCCCTGCGCGGCCGCGAACGGCTCGGCATGCTGCGCGTGGTCGACGACGTCATCGCGATGCACGGCCTGCTGTGGCCCGACGAGATCCGTGCGACGGAGGGCGTGGCCCCGGAGACCGACGTCAAGGTCCGCGACGCCGAACTCGACCTGGCGGACGCCCTGATGGACACCCTCGGCGAGGTCGACATGGAAACGCTCCACGACGACTACCGCGAGGCGGTGGAGGAACTCATCGCCGCGAAGGCGTCGGGCGAGACGCTGGTGGCCCCGGCATCCGGGGAGACGGGCGGCGGCAAGGTCATCGACCTGATCGCGGCACTGGAGAACAGCGTCCGCGAGGCGAAGAAGTCCCGGGGCGAGGACGAGGAAGCCGGCAAGGACGCCGACGTCCACCCCATCAAGTCCCGCGGGACGGCCCGGAAAACGTCGCAGAAGACCACGCAGAAGACCACGCACCGGACCCCGACCGGCAAGACGGTGACGCGCTCGGGCGAGGGCGCGGCGAAGAAGTCCACCCCCAAGGCGTCCGACACCAAGAAGTCCACGGCGGCGCCCAGGAAGACGGCCGCGAAGAAGACCCCGTCCAAGACCGCGGCGGCGAAGAAGACGTCATCGACCCGCGCTACGGCGAAGAAGACGGCTTCCAAGAAGCGCGCATCGGCCTGAGACTGTCTCTCCCGCTGCCCCTGCCGTCCCGCGCGCGTGGACGGCAGGGATATGAAGGATGCGATATCCCGTTCACGACGTGGTGAGCGATCCCGGGGTGCAGGAGATCCAGGGGATCGGGTGCCCTACCGGTCGTGGAGCACCTTGGGGCGCGTGACGGGCACCACCGTAAGAAGGCCGTCCAGTCCCTTGAAGTCATCCCGAGGGGGTCGTTCAGTGCCGCGGTTCCGAGTTCAGGACATCGCGCTTGGCCAGCGCCTCCGCTCCGGCTCCCTTGAGCGTGACCTTGCCGGAGTGAACGGTGTCCAGTTGCTCGACCTGCTTGCCGTACCACTCAATGGCGGTCAGCAAGAACCCCGGCGTGGGCGCGTCCGGGCCGCCTGCGGAACCCGGGTGCTGGAACACCCTGCCCAGCCGTGCCGTCCCCTCAACGCAGCGGACCACGCACACGGCCACGTCGCTCGCCGCGCCGGTATCGCCCGGCGTCACGGACTCGACGGATTCGATGCTCAGGGCTGCCTTCTCCGGCACGTTATCCAGCACGTCGGTTTGCCTCCTCGACGAAGTGCGCGATCTGCTCGGGGGTGAGCTTGGGAACATCGTATTCAAGGAGCGGATCGATGTCCCCGTCGTCGATCTTGCTCGACCGACCATTCGGCCTCCCGCGCGATGTACCCCTGGTGGACCGGGACCCCGTCCAGCGCGCCGCGCGGATAGACCTCGACGATGGCGTCGCCGAACCTCTCGGCCTGCGTCGCGAACACGCTGGCGACGCCGGGGCTGCCCTCGAAACCTGTGGTGGTTCCGCGGAACAGATGAGGAGGGCACGGTGACAGGCCGAGAGGGGCGGTCCAGGTGTGCGGATTGAGGACATACGTCGACGGGTTCGGCGCCGGGACGAGGCCGAGCGGGTCCGGGGTGAGGTATCGGGCCGTCTCCGGATCGTAATGCCGGAAGTAGTTGTAGTGCAGCCCTGTCTCAGGGGCGTAGTACTGGCCGGGGAAGCGCAGCGGCGTGTACGCGGTGCTGTCGGATGCCCATGTGGTGGTGCCCCACAGGGTGCGGCGGCTGTGCCAGGCGATACCGCCTTGCTCGTCGACGAGTTCGCAGGGCGCGCCGACGAGGTCGGTGACAATGGCGAAGAAGCGAGAGTCGATCTCGTGCTGGGCTGCGTGCACCCCGTTCGGCACTCCGACTGCTGCAGCCGCTTCAACCGCACCGGCCGCCTGCACCATGGCGTGTAGGCCCGCCAAGGGGCGTGCCTGAGCGCCATGCTGACCATCCCCCGCCCCCTGCGCCACCACCGCCATGATGCGTTCCGTCTGGGCCACCGGCCGCAGGCCGTCGTGGTCCCAAGTGAGGGTGACCGAATGAGGCGACTCGTCCGAGACCGTGGTCTGCTCGCACAGTGTCGGCCCGTCCCAGGTGAAGTCGCTGCGCTCGATGACGGTCGTACCGTCCGCCGACAGGCGCAACTTGGCTATACGTCGGCCTGACGCGGCGTACTCGTACCGCCATCGCGTTCCGTCCGGCGTCGTCACTGCGGTGAGCCGGTCCTCGGCGTCCCACGTGTAGTGCCACACCTCCGCTTTGCCCGATAGGGCCTCAAGAGGTCGGCTTGAAGGCTCGCCGGCGCGGCGGCGCCGTTGTGATCTCGACGGAGGTCCACCCACTGGCGCAGAACGCATGATGTCGCACCGAGCGGTTTCTGCCGGTGTCAGGGCAACGTTCGGACACTCCGGGCCGTGCGGGCGAGGGCAGACAGGCGTAGCTGCTGCCTCCCCTCGGCCCGAGCGGCTCAGACCAGCTGACTGATGAACGTGCGCCAGGCGTCGGGGCTGAAGCCGATGATGGGGCCGGTGGTGCGCTTGCTGTCGCGGACGGGGATGAGGTGGGGGAGGTTGTCGGCGACCTGGACGCAGTCACCTTGCCCACCGCTGTAGCTGCTCGTGCGCCATGTCGCGCCGGCCACGTCTGGCGCTATTCCAGCAGGGGTCATGGCTGATGCTCCTTGGCGATGCGATGGATCAGTGCGAGTGACTCTGTCGGTGGCAGTGCTGCTGTGCGCGCGTCGTCGAAGAGAGTTCGGTAGCGCGCCACATCAGGCTCCCGTTCGGTCCAGACGTTGCCGGTTGGTGATTCCGACAGGACGAGGTCGAGGGACGACGCCTGCGGGAAGCTGAGCAGCAGGTATGGGCCGAACATACCCGAGTGGGCGCCACGTTCGAAGGGCAGCACCTGCACGGTGATGTTGGGTCGCTCGGCCACTGCCGCCATGTGTTCCAGCTGCGCTCGCATCACGTCAGGACCTCCCACCTGTTGCCGGAGGACGCCTTCGGCGAGTACCGCCCACAGCTCCATGGGTGCCTCGCCGGTCAGCCGCTTCTGCCTGGCAAGCCGCACCTCGACGAACTGCTCGATCTCCTCCGGGGTCTGCCATGCGCGCGAAGCCACAGTCACTGCGCGCCCGTATGCGGCTGTCTGAAGGAGCCCCGGAACCAGCTGCACCTGGTAGGTGCGAATGCTGTCGGAGATGGCCTCCATCTCGATCTGGTCCCGGTAGGTGTCTGCGAGCACATCGCCGTACTCGTTCCACCACCCTTCCCTGCGCCTCCGGTTGGCCTTCCGCGCGAGCGATGTCAGCCGCTCTCGGACTTCGTCGTCCGAGACTTGGTACGCGAGCAGCATCGCTGCGAGATCAGGGAGCCGGAGCGCCACGCGACCATTCTCGATCCGGCTGATCTTCCCTTTGGTGCAGTCGAGAGCCTCGGCCGACTGTGCGGTGGTCATGCCTGCCGCCTCCCGCAACCTCCGCAACTCATCCCCGAGTTGGCGGCCGAGAACGGTTGATGGGTTCGCAGTGGTGCTCTTCGCGTACATGTGAACACCTCTATCAAAGTGGCCGCTCAGACGTGGCGAGGTTACCCGAACGAGGGAAAAAAGCCGCTACATCGATCGGCAACGTTGCAGATTGGTGTGTGGCTCGTCCATTCTGCTGGTGATGGGGATGCGATGCGGTGCCGGGCGGCGCGAACTCCCCATACCTGTAAGGGATTCCGGGCATCGATCTTCTTGGAGCTGCTGTGGCTACATTGAACGAAGCGAACTTCAGGCTCCCTCGCTGCCATGGCAGCGTCCCCAGAGCTCGGACTGTCCTGCGGGCCAAGCTCGGGGAGTGGCGTGCCAGTCACGACACCCTGGCCGACGGCGAGTTGGTGCTCTCCGAGCTGGTGACCAACGCGCTGCGGGTCCCCGTGCCCGGCGACCGGCTGGTGGGCGTACGCGTCGTGTGCAGGGAGAAAGGCGCACGCCTGCGCCTGGAAGTCAGCGACGCCGGGCCGGGGCGGCCGGAGGTGCAGCAGCCCCGTGAGACGGATACGGCCGGGCGTGGGTTGATGCTGGTCGCCGCCCTGGCTCATCGCTGGGGCGTGGACGAGCGCCCCGCCGGGATCGGCAAGACCGTCTGGGCGGAACTGCTGGCCCCCGGTGTCGCTCCTGAACCCCCGGATCTGGAGATCGCGGCCGTCACCGTCCGCCCCGGTCAGTGCGTACGCGCATGGGGCGCCTGGCACATGGTCGAGGCAGTCAGGAGCGAGCGGTACGCGTCAGGTGGGCTGGCCATCGTCATCGCCCTGGACGACGGTGGCCCGGCACTTCGCCTGCACGCGGCGGAACCGGTGACCGTGCGGACCGGGGGGCCGGTGGCCGCGTCGTGAGGGGGCTGTGGAAGAGGTTCCGTCAGCGCAACGTGCGCAGCGCAGGGCCACGCTTCACCGGCATTTTGACGCTGGTGATCGACGGTCGGCTGGTCGTGATCAGCAGGGCCGGTGAGCCGGTACCGAAGGTGCCGCCGTTACTGCCGCCACCGGCGAAGGTGCTGCGCGCCGGTCGTGGCTCGCTCCGGGGACGTATCCGCATCCCTGCCAACTTCGACGACCCGCCTGCCACCATTGCCGAAGCCTTCGGGGTGCGCTGATGCGACTACTGCTCGACACCCGCGTGGTCATGTGGTGGCTGGACGACTCACCGGAACTGTCCCCCAAGGTCAGGGATCTGCTGGACACCGAGCCGGGAGTCCACGTCAGCGCCGTGTCACCGTGGGAGATCACCATCAAGCAGTTCCTCGGCACGTTCGAAGGCCCGGGAGATCTGGCTGAACAGGTGCGTGACCTCCACTTCGCGGGCCTGCCCATCACCGCTGCCCACGGGGTGCGGGCCGGACGGCTGCCGATACTGCACACGGACCCCTTCGACCGGATGCTGATCGCTCAGGCACAGGCCGAAGGGATGGTCCTGGTCACTCGGAACGAGTGGATCCCGCAGTACGACGTACAGGTCATGCCGGTCTGACCTGTACGCCGTGTCCGTGCCGCTAGGCCCGTCAGCCGCCTGCCGGGCGCCGACCGCGACGGGAGGCCGGGGCGGGGCGCCAGTCACGCAGATCGTCGTCGGTCAGACCGTGCTCGCCCTGCTGGGTGGCGCGGTAACCGCCGAAGAAGGCGGCGGGAGTGCTGCCGTACAGCGGATCGAACTCGTTGTGCCACTGGCCGAGCCAGGGCTGAAGTTCGAGGACGCCTGCGAGGAGCGGGGCCATTTCCTCGGAGGACGGGGGTTCCGGAGGTCGCGCGCGTTGCGTACGAGATGAACCGCTCCTTCGGCACGGCCGGCTTGCCGCGACCCCGCCTGTAGGACGGCTTGAGGGAGTCGGCCACGCTGTGTCAGGCCCTGGCCCGGCCGGCCGACCGGGCCGGATGAGTGCCGGCCCGCGGATTTCCATGTTGAACTCTGAATCAACTCCATAACGTACAGAGTCGAGTTGCGGTCCTTGACGAGGGGGCGAAGACTTGAACTCGGAATGCCAGTGCTACTTGGATTGCCAGTGCACCGTTGAGCTATGGAGCTCCGGTGAACTTGGGTTTTCACGCCCGAGTCCACATAGGCAGGCCTCACATCACCAGCGCACCTGGAACCGTCATGACCAAGAATGCCCGGCGAAAGATCTATCGCACTGTCGGCTCGTCCTGCTTGGTCGCAGCGCTCGCAGTGCCGGTAGGCATGGGCACTGCTGTGGCGGCGTCGTCCGACGTCCTCACTCAGACCACGTCGGCCGGACCTCCCGATCCCCCGGACCCACCGCCGCCGGAGGAGCAGAACCCGCCGCCGCCTCCGGAGGAGGAGAACCCGCCGCCCCCGGAGGAGGAGAACCCACCACCGCCGGAGGAGGAGAACCCGCCGCCTGAGGAACAGAACCCACCGCCGGAGGAGCAGCAGAACCCGCCCCCGGAAGAGGAGCAGCAGGAGCCGCAGGAACTGCAGGAGCTGCAGGACGGCCAGAAGCAGATGACGCCTCAGGAACAGAAGAAGGTGGAGGAACAGGTAGAGAATCCGCCGGAGCAGGTCAAGGCGGAGCTGGACAAGGTGGTTTCCGAGACTCTGAAGATCATCAATAACCCGGCAACGTCGGCCGCGGACAAGGCCGCGTACACGACCATCGTGAACCAGATCGGCGTAACGCTGAACAAGATCGACGACGTGAACACGTCGGTGCAGGACAAGGCCACGTACACGAAGACCGTGGCGGGTATGGCCGCTGCGTTGAAGCTGGCCCAGGACACGAAGAGGCCGACGGACGAACGGGCCGCCTACAGGGACGTCGCGCTCAACATCGCATTCGCCTCGTTCGTCGTCGGGGAACCCGGTGCGTCGCCGGCGACCAAGGCGAGCTTCAGGGCGACCGCGGAACTGCTCAGCGATGCGCTGGTGGCACTCACGAAGCCGAAGCCGAAGGAGCAGGCCCCGCCCCCGGCGGAGCAGAAGAAGATCGAGACCGGCGTGAAGAAGACCGCCGAGGGCATGAAGGCGAACGTGGATCCGAAGACGAAGCCGGAGGATCCGAAGGATCAGGAGAAGATCCAGCAGGTCCTGGAGAAGAACAGCAAGGCGCTGCTGACGGTCCAGGACGCGGACGCGACCGAGCAGGAGCGGACCGAAGCGCAGAAGACGGTGAACCAGCTCAACGACGCTCCCCAGAACGACCAGTTCCTGGAATTCATGGAGGAGGTCAAGCGGCTCGGGGCGCCCGCGCCCTGTATCGAGAAGATAGAGAGCCGCACGAATGACGCCGGTTGGCCGAATGGATCCCTCTGGGGTCTCTCCGACCAGTCGTGCGACGAAACAGTGTCTGCCGGTGCCAGCGCAGACACCAAGTGGAGCCCGCTGTTCGAATGCGTGGCGAACACCCCATTCTCCCAGTGTGTGGGCACCATTCCCAAGGAGTGAAGCCCCAAGGCCGGGCACAGCGTTCCGGTAGGCCACGCAAGGGCCCCCGCGGTGAATCTGCGGGGGCCCTCGCGTGCAGCGGTCAGGGGCAACGATTCCGCGGCACGCCCTGTGCGGCGGTAGCGTCGGCCCGAAAGGGTCTTCCACGGCGGGCAAGGTGGTTCGGTGTGCTGTACATCGCGTTTCTGCGTGGCCTGAACGTTCCCGGCCGCTCGGTCAGGATGGAGTATCTGCGCGGCCTGTTCACCGAGATGGGCTTCGATTCGGTCCGCAGCTACATCCAGACCGGGAACGTCTTCTTCGAGTCGGGGGAGGACGGCCGCGAAGCGCTGGGTGCGACCATCCGTACGCATCTGCGCGAGGCCCTCGGGTACGAGGTGGCGGTCTGTCTGCGTACGGTCCCCGAGGTGGAGGCACTCCTCGCGCTCGACCCCTTCAAGGACCTCACCGTCACCGACGACATGCGCTGCTGCGTCGTGTTCACGACCGAGCGGATCGATCCGGCGCTGGAACTGCCACTGATGTCGCCGAAGAAGGACATCGAGATCGTCCACACCGAGCCGTACGAGGCGTTTGTGGTCTGGCACCTGATCAACGGCAAGGCGCCGAACGCCAAGGGGTTCCAGGAGCGGGTCCTCGGGCGTGACGCGACGACGCGCTTCTTCCATACCGTCGGCAAGATCCTGGCCGCGGCGAAGAAGGGCTGATGCCGGGGTCAGCGGGGGGCCGGTAGCGGCTCGCCCACGAACGTGGCCAGGCGCCGCATCCCGGGCGCGCACGCGCGGTGCAGTTCCTCGGTCTGCGCGGGGGAGAGCGCGGCGGCGGCTCCCGTACGGCCCGCGTCCACCCTGCCGGCCACCCGGGCCGCCCAGGCAGCCGGCTCCGGGATGCCCGTGAAGCGGCCGAAGCGGGTGAGTTCCGGGACCGGGTCGGCCACGATCCGGTCGTACGAGATGTGCAGCAGCCGGTCCTCGGACAGTCCTTCGAGGTGTTTGACGGCGGCGGTGCTGTACGACCACATCGTCCCGAACCGTTCCAGGGGGAGGTCGGCGTCGGCCAGCGCCGAGGCGTCCAGGGTGTCCGGCGCGAACCTGCGCAGCTCCTCCGGGAGGAGTCGTGGGTGTTCCGGGTCATGGACCGCGTACGGATCCACTCCCAGAATCCTGCGCATCTCCCTGATCTTCACCGCGAGACGGAAGATGGGGTGCCGGCTCATGGACACCGCGCAGTCCGGGCCGTGGCGGTACATATGGACGAAGCGGGCCTCGGGGAAGTACGTCAGGAGGTCGGGCAGGAACCGCTGCGCGGCGCCCGAGCGCTCGATCACGACGTCGCGGCCGAGGAACGCGGCCCACCAGGCGAAGAGCCGCAGGTACTGGCGGGGGAGCGGGGCCACCGGCCAGCCGGTCACCTCGTCCCGGATGCTGTCGAGCAGCGCGTCCGGGTCGTCGGTCAGCGGGGGCAGCGTCATCACGGAGAGCGCGGGCACCTCTCCGGCGGCGTAGCGGCCGGAACCGAGCGGGTAGCGGTACTCGGGGACCCTGACACCCTTGCGCATCAGCGTGTTGGGCTTCAGCCGCGGTGTGCTGAGCAGGTCCCAGAACGCCGGGCCGTCCAGGTCGCCTCCCGTGAATCCCCAGGGGTCCAGGCAGGCGAAGAACTCGCTGAGGCTGAGCACCTCCCGGTGTTCGTTCACGAGATCCGAGAGCATCGTCGAACCGCAACGGCCGGTGCCCAGGACGATGGTGAGTGGGGCCACCTTCTCGCTCCTTCCGTCGGCGGAGAGACAAACACGCGCGCAGGAGATCGTCTTTCGGCCGCCTCTTCGTTTTCTCTTTTCCGGCTCTCTTGAGGAAGTCCCGCTGTATCGGCGACAGTTGACCGGATCAGGCGTTGACTGGCCTCTGCACCGTCCTTAGTATTCCTTGCGATTTGCCATAGGCGTGAATTCGGCCAATGGGAAATTGGCCGGTGAGGTGCAACGAGCTTTTCCGCAGGCCACAGGGCCGACCCGAGGGAAAGAGTCCGATGGTGAATCAGCAGCCCGGTGAGTCCATAGCGTGTTCCAAGGACGACGACGGAGTCCTCCTCATGGAATTCACGGGCGCACACGAGCAGAACCCCTTCAGCCGGGCCCGGATGCGGGAACTCACCGCGCTGATGCGCGACATCGACGCGGACGACAAGGTGCGGTGCGTCCTGCTGTACGGCGGTCCCGGGCGTTCCTTCGGCGTCGGCGGCGACTTCAACGAGGTCTCCATGTTCACCGGCGGCGACGAGGTGAACGACTGGATCGACGACATCACCGATCTCTACGGGACGATCGCGGGAATCTCCAAGCCCGTCGTCGCGGCGATCGACGGCTATGCCATCGGGGTCGGCCTCCAGATCGCCCTGTGCTGCGACTACCGGGTGGGCAGTGCGAACGCCCGGCTCGTGATGCCGGAGCTGAAGGTGGGCATCGCCTGCAACTTCGGTGGCTTCATGCTGCGTTACACCGTCGGCACCACCGTCATGCAGCGGATGCTCTACACCTGCGAGGAGTGGCCCGCCGAGCGGGCGCTCGCCGATGGGCTCCTCCATGAGGTGCAGCCCGTCGAGGACACGCTCGGCCGCGCGCTGGAGCTGTCCCGCACCCTGGCGCGCTACACCCCGGAGGCGGTGCAGGGCACCAGGGCGCGGGTCAACGCCCCGTTCGTGGAGGGGCTGGAGCGGGTCCGCTCCGAGGCCAAGGACTCGCACCGCAAGGCGTTCGCGGCGGGCGAGGCGCAGGTCCGGATGCGCCGCATCATCGGGCGTAGCTGAGGGGGGTGGGTGGTTCGTGGGGCACGCGTAACCCACGAACCACCCGCCTCACCGCCTCACTGCTTCACCGTCCGCCGGAAGTCGTCGAAGCGGGACTCCACCTGCCAGCCCAGCCGCTCGTAGAGGGCGAGCGCGGGAGCGTTGTCCGTGTCGACGGTCAGCACCATCGCCGTACGGCCCCGGCGCCGTGACGCGTGCATCACCGAAAGCAGCAGCAGGCTTCCCAGGCCCCGTTGCCGTGCCTCCGGCGCGATGCCGATCTGGCGTACGTACGCCGCGTTACGGCTGTCGAGCATGCGGTCCGTGATGTTGGCGAAGCCGACCGCCGTACCGTCCGCCTCCAGGAGGGCGCACTGCGACGGGTCCACGCCCGGGTCCGTCCGCCACCACTCCAGCCAGGTGTCGAACCCGTCCTCGCTCTTGCCCGCCTCCTCGGCCGCGAACGCCCTGTTCTTCACCTCGTGGAACGTACGCAGATCCTGCTCGCCGTCCAGTGGGCGTGCCACCGTGCCCGGCACGGCGGCGGGGAGCTGCGGGAGTTCGCCGTCCAGCGTGACGGCCATGCGGTAGTACGGGTGCGGGGAGCCGAAGCCCCGCTGGTCCAGGGCGGCCCGGGCGGCCTTCTCGCCCTCGGAGACGAAGCAGGACAACTCGCCCCCGGCCGGAAGACCGCCCCTGGCCAGTAGCTCGCCGCAGCGTCTCTCCGCGAACTCCAGCAGCCGGGACCCGTCCTCGGCCGTCGCCTCCGGGCCGAGTACCAGCTCCGCCGTCCACCCCGAGACCCCCGAAGCGCTGCTGAGCCATACCGCGCCCACGGGCCTGCCGTCCGGGCCCGGCAGCAGCCGCGCGTCGCTCCGGGCGTCGATGCCCGGAGCGGTCAGCCGGCCCGCGATCCAGGCGCGGGTCGTCTCGGCCCTGCCCAGCGCTGCGAGGTCCCTGTCGTGGGCGAGCCGCCAGACGGTGTCCGTGTGGGCGCTCGGATCGAGGGGGAGCAGGGCAGGGGTCGTCATCGGGCCGCGCCCTTGTCCAGCCGGGGGAGCGAGTAGACGTAACTGACCGCCCGGCGCTCGTCCTCGGTGCGGTTGGGGGCCGACGTGTGGGCGGTGAAGCCGCCGAACAGTACCGCGGACCCGGCGCGCCGGGGGAGGGTCACCGGGGTCAGCTCCGGCCAGAGCCTGTTGATGTCGAGCGTGGGTTCGCGCGGCGAGGCGAAGAGGTCGTCCTGGTTGATGCCGTCCGGCTTGTACGCGATCCGCTCGCGGTGTGAACCGGGCAGGAACTGCAGGCAGCCGTTGTCCTCGCGGGCGTCGTCCACCGCGATCCAGATGGTGTAGACGTCCTCGTACTTCTCGTAGAACTCCTCCTTGAGGAACAGGGCGTCCTGGTGCCACGGCTTCTCCGAGCCGACCTCCGAGGGCTTCGCCCACAGGAAGGTGTTGTAGAAGTCGCCCGCGACACCGTGCAGCGGCCGGACCACACCCTCGTTGAGGTTGATCATCTCCGGGATCGCGGCCAGCTCGGGCGAGTGCTCATGGGCCATGCCCACGACCCGTACCTTGCCGGGGATGCACTCCTTGCCCGCGGCGCGCGCGGCCCATCCGCCGCCCTCGCCGTCCGACTCCAGCTGCCATCCGAAGGTGCTGTAGCGCATGTCCTCGGTCCGCCGGATGAGATCCGAACAGCCGCGGCGCATCAGATCGAGGGCTGGTTCGGGCACCAGGTCGTCGAGCTGGATGACGCCGCGCTCCTCCAGTTCGCCGGCGAGGTCTGCGATCGACTGGCTGAGGGGCATCGGCTCCACCTTTCTGTACGCGCACGGGCGTGCGGCGTCAAGAACTCTGTGTGTGACTCGACTATGTGCAAGCCGCCCGCGCACCGGCAACGGAACGGCCGCGGACGGTTCGGGGCAGGCCCCAAATGGCATAGGGCGTACGGGGGTTCGCGGCCTCTAGGGTGGGTGGACCGGTGGACTCGGTCCGAGCTGGAGGATTCGCATGGCGGGGACGGCGCTGATCGTGGACTGGGGCGGCGTACTGACGCAGCCCTTCAGCGAGGCGATCGACGTGTGGGCGGCCGGTGAGGGAGTGGCGGCCGGGGAGTTCGACGCGGTCCTCGGGCGGCTGCTGGGGCCGGGCGCGGTCGCGGACGGCCGCCCCAACCCGTTCCACCGGGTCGAGCGGGGTGAGCTGTCCGTGGCGGACTTCGAGTCCTCGCTCGCCGCGCTCCTACGACGCACCGACGGCACGCCCGTGCCGGCCGCGGGGCTGGTGCAGCGCATGTTCGCGCCCTTCACCATGGATCCGGTCATGACCGGGCTGCTGCGGCGGGTGAGGGATGCGGGGGTTCCCGTGGCGCTGCTCTCCAACTCCTGGGGGCATCGCTACGACCGTGAGGGCTGGGACGAGCTGTTCGACGCGGTGGTGATCTCCGGCGAGGTGGGGATGCGCAAACCGGAACCGGAGATCTTCCGCCACACCGCCCGTCTGCTGGGCCGCCGGCCCGAGGAGTGTGTGTTCGTGGACGACCTGGGACGTAACGTCCGTGCCGCGTCCGCCCTGGGGATGGCCACCGTCCACCACCGCACCGCGGCGGAGACCGAAGGGGCTCTGGTCCGGCAGCTCGCCGCGCTGTCCCCGGTCTCCTGACCCCGCCCGGTCCCGATGCTCAGGCGCAGGCCCTGGCCCGGGGGGCGGCCGGGCCGGGCGGGGTGCCGATCGTCTGCGCCGCCGCGATCTGCCGCATACGGCCCACCAGTTCGTCGAGCCGGCTCTCGGCCGGCCCCGTACAGTCCAGCAGCCGGCGGGCGGCGGCGGACAGTGAGGTGCCGCGTGCCGTGCTGTAGACCAGCGGCAGCCCGCAGCCCTTCTCCAGCCGGTGGATTCGCCGGGTCAGAGCGGGCTGTGTGACCAGCAGGGTGGCGGCGGCCCGGTTCAGGCTGCCGATCCGGTCGATGACCCGGAGCAGATGCAGGTGCTCCGCCTCGAAGCGGTTGTCCGAGTCCGGCCCGGCCCAGTGGAGTTCGGAGAGGAGGACGGGAAGCGGGCCGTCGTCCCCGGAGGAAGGGGCCTCGGGCTCGGGCCTCGTCCGTATCGGTCGCCGACCCTCGGTGAGCGGAGGGAAGGAGGCGGAGGCGGCGTACACGGGATTCCGCTTCGCCGCGCGCTGCGCGTAGCCGTACCGCAGCCAGGTGCACAGCTCGTGCGCGAGCGTCAGCGGGACCACCAGTGGGTCCACGGCCAGGGAGAGCCGGCGGACCAGTCGCTGACGCAACGGTTTGAGCACCAGGCTCAGTTCGTGCTCCGGCTCCGGCGAGAGCGGGGAGACCAGTGCCACGCCGTAGCCCCGGCCGACCAGCTCCAGGGCCGCGCTCTGCGAGCGGACCGTGAAGCTGACGCGGGGAGCGGGCGAGAGCAGGGAGAAGGCCCAGCCCTGGTCGTCGCACGCGTCACCGCCCACCGTGGCCACCCACTCCGCGTCGGCAAGGTCGTGCAGGTCGAGGGTCTCCCGCCGGGCGAGCGGATGGTCCCTGGGCAGGGCGACCCACTGCGGTTCGTCGACGACGGTGCGCACCAGCGCCTCGCTGCGCCGCAGTCCCGGCCTGCGGGTGGTCTCCCAGCCGCAGGCGGCGTCGACCGCGTACCGCTCGAACCGCTGCCAGACGTCACGGCTGTCGCCAGGCACGACGTCGAACACCGCTTCGGGGAAACGATCCGCCAGGTCGCGGCCCATGCCGTAGGCCCGCTCCGTGCCCACCGCGAACTGCACGACCGGCAGCCGCTCCTCCGTGTCGGTGCGGTGGTGGGCCGTGGCCATCGCGAAGTCGATCGCGCCCACCAGTCGCCGCCCCGCGTGCAGCAGGGCGTGACCGGCCTCGGTGAGTTCGGTCCCCGTGGAACTGCGCGACACCAGCGGGGTGCGCAGCCGCCGCTCCAGCTTGATCAGACGGCGGCTCGCGGACGACTGCGTCATCCGGCCGCCCCGTTCCACCGCGTGCAGGCTCCCGTGGTCGGAAACCGCTTGCAGCAAGGCCACATCCGAACGCCGAAGATCGAACATCCAGCACTCCTCCCCCCGTCGGACCGGACCCGCCCACCCGTCGCGGCAGGAGGGACGGTGCGGGCCTCGCGTGACGTACGTCTCGCCACCGTAAGGCCGTCCGTGGGCGCGGAGGGGGCGCCGTCAGGTAGTTGGCCGGATCGTGGGGGTGACCCGACCGGAGCTGATCGGAGCCTCCGGATCCGCCTCCCCGGCGGGCGGGACGGCGAGTGGATCGGCGGGCGGGGCAGCGGGCGGGGCAGCGGTACGCGGGAACGCCAGCGCCGCGGCGATCCCGGCGGCGGCCAGCACGGTGGCCCCCACGAAGACGGTCGTGTACGAGGAGGCGGCCGGAAATCCATGGGTGCTCGTCGTCACGGCCAGGACCATGAAACTGACCTGCACCCCGAAGGAGCCCCCGAGGTTGCGTAGCACGCTGTTGATGCCGACCGTCACCGCCGTCGAACCGCTCGGCGAGGCGAGCGTGAGCAGCTCGGCCATGGCGCCGCCGAGCAGCCCGGTGCCGAGTCCGGTCAGCGCCGTGCCCAGCGCCAGGCCGGCCGCGGTCCCGGTCATGAGGGCGAACACGGCGGGGGAGGCGGCGAACAGCAGAGTGCTGGTGATCATCACGGCCCGCGCCGTCATCAGCCCGGACTGCCGCAGCCAGCCGGAGAGCAGCCCGCCGGTCACGGCGGCGACCTGCATCGGCAGCATCACCAGCACGGTGAGGGCGCCGTCGGCGGACAGCCCGTAGCCCGTGGAGCGTGGGGCGTCGGCGAGCACCGGCGCCAGGATGCCCGTCTGGAACATCACCAGACCGGTCAGCAGACTCACCACGTTGAGGGTCCAGATCGGGCGGCGGCCCAGCAGCCGGGTGTCGATCGCCGGCTGAGCGGCTCGCCGCTCCACCTGTACGAGCGCCACACAGCCCACCGCCCCGGTCAGCAGGAGCAGCGCCCCGGTGACCGAGCCGAGTCCTTCCCGGCCGTACTGGGTCAGCGCCAGCAGCAGACAGGCGCTCACCGCGCTCAGCAGCAGCAGACCGGGGATGTCGACCCGGGTCCCGGTCCTGCGCGGAGTCTCGGGGAGCACCGCGAGGCCCGCCACCAGCAGGACGACCGCCAGCACGCCCGCGGTGACGAACAGCCCCCGGAACGCGGCGGCCCCGTCCCCGAAGACGCCGACCAGCAGGATGCCGATGCCGCCCC
This sequence comes from Streptomyces sp. NPDC055749, assembly GCF_053617235.1. Classification (NCBI taxonomy): domain Bacteria; kingdom Bacillati; phylum Actinomycetota; class Actinomycetes; order Kitasatosporales; family Streptomycetaceae; genus Streptomyces; species Streptomyces sp. NPDC055749. Next base: position 108,798 of record NZ_JBSHFH010000005.1, read on the forward strand.
CCGTACCGAAGGCCGCGGACAGCACCCCGGAGGGCCCGGCGAGCGACTGCCCCGGGAACCCCTCCCGTAGCAGGCCGATGGCGAGCGGGAAGAGCCCCGCCGCGACGCCCTGCACCAGCCGCGCGACGAGCAGGACGGTGAACGACTGCGCGGCGGCGGCCACGACCGCGGCCACCGCGACGACGGCGAGCACCGCGACCAGCACCACCCGCCGGCCGTAGAGGTCCCCGAGGCGCCCCACGACCGGGGTGGCGACGCACCCGACCAGCAGATGGCCGGAGACGATCCATGCCGCGTCCGTACCGGAGACCCCGAAGGCGTGCTGGATCTGCGGCAGCAGCGTGGCGACGCCCAGCTGGAGCAGCGAGAAGAGCCCGCAGGCCCCGGCGAGCACGGCCAGGGCCGCACGCCGCCCGGTGGACGGCGTGCGGTCGTGAGCCTTGTTCACCGCTGTTCGCTGGTGACCGGTTCCGCCAGTGACGTCACATCGGCGGCTTCGAAGCGGTGGCAGTAGTGGCCCATGCGGGAGACCGGGTAGCTGGTGCCGATCGCCGCCATGGTGAACGCCTTGAGGTCACCGGCGACCGGCCGGTAGCGCCCGTTCGCACCGAAGCTCTGGTCGCCGTAGGCGACCTTGATCCGGCGAGGCTCCAGTGTCCCGGCGGTGAAGTAGCCGGGCCAGTCGTGGGCGTACTCGGCGGACTTGCCCTGCTCCGGCGCGTACTCCGGGCGCAGCATGATGTCCCGCTGGAACCGGAGTACGTCGTCCAGCCGGGAGTCCTGGTCGGGGTGGAGGTCCAGCGTGGCGAGGTACTCCCGCAGTTCGGCCTGGAAGCGGTCGAAGTCGCGGGCGATGCGCAGCCAGCCCCAGTTGTCGATCGTCCAGCCCCGGCGCTTGCCGTACGGGGCCAGGTCGGCGGCCATGTCGGGCTGGCTGGCCACCAGGTTGGCCAGCGGCAGGGTGGGGATGTCGATGTAGTCGTGGTAGAGGCTGCGCATCCGCAGGTAGAGGGCGCCGAGGACGCTGTCGGGGCGCTTGGCGAAGTGGTTCTGCAGTCCCTCGTAGAAGCGGGTGTATCCGATGCCGTGCTCCTGCCGAAGGAAGATCGACAGATAGCGGGTGTAGCAGCCGTTGTGCAGGAACTGCACGGACTGGATGAAGCTGAAGCACTCGACCCAGTCGGCCCGCGGCATGGCGTTGGTCTCCATGACCATCTGCACGGTCTCCGCCTCGTCGTCGGGCGTGCCGTCGCGTTCCACGTACATCCGCTTCGGGACGGTACGCAGCCCGTACTGGGCTATTTTCTCCGGGGTGTTGAGCGGTGCGTTGGGCAGAATGGCCAGTTCGTAGACCCGCAGATCCTCGTGGTTGCCGGCCTCCAGCAGTGAGCCGATGCCGTCGCGGAACGAGCGCGCGGTCTCCAGGGGCAGGCCGAGGATCAGCTCGGTGTAGGTGTGGATGTTCTCCGCCGCGTACCGCTGCTGGAGCTTGCGGTAGTTGTCCAGGCCGATGTTCTTGCGGTCGATGGCCTCCAGGACGTCCATGTCGGTGCTCTGCATCGACAGGGTGGTGCCCATCAGCAGATCGGCGTCGTGCCAGGTCTTGCTGATGTCGAAGACCCGGTCGTTGGAGTTCTTGGCGAAGTTGACCCGGACCTGCCGCGGGGCCCCCAGCTCGCCCCGGGCCTCCGCCAGGGCGTGCGCGATCTCCAGGTCGCGCGGCATGATGCCGAAGTTGGCATCGCAGATGAACAGGTCCTCCACGTCGTGGCGGGCGAACCAGTCGATCTCGTCCTGCAGCCGTTCGTCCTCGAACTTCCGCAGGGTGCTCATCGTCGCCGAGCCCCAGTCGCAGAACGAGCAGGAGTACGGGCAGCCCCGGTTGGTCTCCCACAGGGCGTAGAAGCGCAGCCCCCGCTCCCGGCAGGTGGCCACGGCCCCGTCCATCACCCCCAGCAGATACGGGCTCGGGGTGTCGATCAGACGCGGCAGCCGTACGGCCTTCGGCCCGGCCACCGCCTCCGCTCCCCGGCGCACGGAGACGCCGGGCACCGTCGTGTAGTCGGGGCTCGTCGTCAGGCGCTCCGCCAGCAGCCCGCGGAACGCCACCTCGCCCTCGCCGTGCGCCAGTACGTCCACGTACGGGTGCCGTTCGAAGAAGTCCGCGGGCCGGTCGGGGACATGCGGTCCGCCGGCCACGATCATCACGTTCGGGTAGCGCTCCTTGACCAGCTTCGCCACCTTCATCTGGCGGCGGAAGTTCCACACGTAGCAGGACAGGGCCAGTACATCGGGCTCGACGATGCCGTCCGCCATCTCCTGGACCGGCGCGACCAGGAAGACGGGCTCCTGGAAGTCGTAGGCGGCGGCGATGTTCTCGTCCTGCTCCGCGTAGGTGCGCAGCAGCCCGGCCACCAGGGGCAGGAAGGGGAACGCGTTGAGGCCGATGAAGTACACCTTGCGGCCGTGGCTGGTGAGTTCGGCGGACATGCTGGTCACGGCTCCTCGTGGTCGGACGGTTCTCGCTGTGTGTACCGGGCCGGTCTACTTCGTGGTCGGGACGCGCTCCGGCTCCCAGGGGCGCGACCAGTCCGCGCCGCCGCGGATGGCGCGGAGCATCTCGTCGAAGGCGCTGTCGTCCGAGTAGTAGAAGACCGACGGGTCGGCGCCGGAGGTCACGCCGGGTGTGGCGCGGGCGCTCGCCCCCGCCAGCAGGTCGGCGAGCCGGTGGTAGAAGGTCTCCAGCGGCAGCCGGGTCGGGAACAGCGCGTGGTAGCAGTCGAACAGCTCCGGATCGTCGCTGATCAGCTGGGAACGGCTCTCGTCGTACAGATCCGTGCCGGGCAGCGGGGTCAGCACCGAGAAGCTCGGCATGTCGACCTGGAGTTCCTCCACGGTGTGGCTGAGCCGGGCGAAGTCCTCGTCCAGCCAGTTGGGCTGCACGATGAAGTTGGCCCGCACCTTGACCCCGTTGGCGTGGAACATGTCCAGGGCCCGCCGGGTCTGGCCCGGGTCGGTGCCCTTGCGGTACCCCGACAGCTCGTCGTCGGTCATCGACTCGGCGCCGACCAGCACCGAGTCGAGACCGACCTCGGCCCAGCGGGCGATCACATCGGGCCTGCGCAGCGCGGTGTCGGTCCGTACGTACATGTGGAACCGCTTGCGGAAGCCGGCCTTGTCGATGGCGTCGGCCAGCTCCAGCATCCGTCCGGGCTGGATGAACGCCTCGTCGTCCACGACGTACAGATTCCGGCCCTCGATGTCGGCCATCTCCGCGAGCACCCGGTCGATGTCCTTGACCAGATAGCGCCGGTCCGTCATCCGCCACAGCGAACAGAACTTGCAGGTGTACGGACAGCCCGCGGTGAAGCGGATCAGCGACACCGGGCGGTACACCGAGTGGAAGTAGTCCCCGCGGTGGTGGGAGAGCAGTGAACGGTCGGGCATCGGGAGGTTGTTGAGCGCCGCCGGCTTGGGGCGGCGGTCGCGCTCCAGACCGGTGCGCGCGTCGTACGGGGCGAGGCCCGACACGGGCGAGGGGGAGCGGCCCGCCTCCAGTTCGGCGGCCAGATGGCTGAGCGCCGCACCGCCCTCACCGGCGACGATCCAGTCGGCCGAGAAGCCGTTCAGCCACTCCGCCGACACCGTCGGATGGTGCCCGCCCAGCACGATCGGGACGTCCGGCCACAGCCGCCGCGCCTCCCGGCTCACTTCCCGCGAGACGTGCACGCTGGTCGTGTACGGGATGGCCACACCGATCAGATCGGGCGGCTCGTGCGTCTGCGCGTACGTCTCGAGCGACGGGTCCAGCCGCAGATCGTGGATGGTCACGTCGTGGTCGCCGCGCAGCGCGCCGCCGAGATACTCCAGCGGCAGCGGCTCGCAGCAGCTCAGCCGGTCACTGAGGAGGGCCCGTTCGTTACGAGGCCACACCAGCAAGACCCTCATCGGATCCCTCCCTTTCGTTGGTCCCGTTCCCCGTGCCGGTGCCCCGGGCCGACGGCCCGTCCTGGCAGAAGACGGAGGTCGCGATGGCGTGCAGCCGCTCTGTCTGGGCGCGGAGGTCCTCGCCGCCGAGTGCGGCGGCGAACATCCGGCTCATGGCGGTGCCTTCGTGGATGCCTCGCTTGGGCCGCCAGGCGACCTCCGCGGGAAGGACCTCGGCGGCGGCGCTGCGCAGCACCCACTTCGCCGTGCCCTCGCGGACCTTCAGCCGCCCCCGGATGCCGAGGGCCGTCGCCATGACCTCGCGCGTCCAGTACGGGTAGCGGACGACGATGTCGCGGGCGTCGGCGAAGGCGGGGCCGAACTCGTTGCTCCGGGCCGTCGCGGCGGTCTGCGCGACCACCGCGCGCTCGATGTCCGCCTCGCCGCCGGTGCCGCCGAGCCCGGCGAACAGCAGGTCGGCGCCGTAACCGGAGAGGAGCACCTGACGCCGGTCGGTGGCCATGGTGTTCAGCAGGAAGCAGGCGGGCGCGGCGATCTGGAGCGTCAGCAGGTCCCAGGTCTCCAGCGCGCGGATCATGCCGGGCAGCAGCTCCGTGAGCTGGTCGGGGCCGAACATCAGCTCGTGGTGCTTGCTGCCCAGACGCTCAGCGAACCACGCGGCCTGCTCGAACTCGTCGCCGAACGGCGTGCCCACGGTGTACGTGTGCAGTTCCGCCCCGGAGGTCTCCCGGGCCGCGAGCGCCGCGACCGTGGAGGAGTCCACCCCGCCGCTCAGCATGACGCCCATCTCGTCGACACCGGCGGCCAGTTGCCCCACGGACGACCGCAGCGCCCCGTGTACGGCCGCCACCGCCTCCCGAGGGTCGGTCGCCGTCGGCCTGTCCGGCAGCCCGCGCACCTGTCGGGTGGCGACCGGCTCGGTGCCGTACGCGTCGACGGGCAGCGTCACCGCGGTGTTCGCCGGGACGGCCGTCACGCCGGCGAAGCGTCCGCCGGGCAGCAGGGCCTGTGCCGCGCCGCCGAGCACCGGGGAGCCGGCGAGCAGCGGCAGCACCGCCCCGGCCGATGTGGCGATCAGCAGGGTGTCGTCGGCGCCGCGCGCGTAGTGCAGCGGGCAGGTGGCGCCCACATCGCTCCACAGGGTGACCCGGCCCTCGCGGACCAGCACCGCGCAGTAGCGCGCGTAGCACCGCTCGGTCCAGGACAGCAGTTCGTCGAGCGGGGCGTGGACCGGCGGGGCCTCCTCGCTCAGCCGGTCGCCGTGCACGATCAGCGCGTCAGCGCCGTCGCGCAGCACCAGGGTGCTCAGTCCACGGCCCGTGCCCAGGGCTTGGAACTCCACCGGGCCCGAGTGGCAGCGCAGCAGGAAACCGGCCATGTCAGTACACCCCTTCGACGCGTCGTCCTTCGGTGAATTCCGGGGAGTACGGGTCCCCCAGCCAGGGCCAGGGGTAGCGCTCGGCGGCCACCCCGTACGGGCGCACCCGCCGGGCCCGGTCGCGCTCCAGGAAGCCCGGCACCAGCGCGTCGTCGGTCAGCCGCCAGACCCGTACCCGGCCCTCGTCGCCGTACGGCACCTCGGCGCCGTGCTCGTCGATGACGTCCAGCGCGACATGCGGCTGGCACGGTACGTAGACCACCCGGTGGCCGTCCTCCGCCTCGAACGGCTTCTGCCAGTTGATGCCGGTGGTCGAGGTGCCGTACATGCCGACGACCGGCACCCCGGGGAACACCTCCTCGCGCAACTGGCGGTGGGCGTCGGGCTCCATCGTCGTACCGGCGTGCACGATGGCCCGGACCCCGACCAGCGCCTCGGTGCCCAGCCGCTCGGGCAGCATGTCCAGCAGCCGCGAGGTGCAGAAGACCACCCCGATGTCCTGCGCCCTGACCACTTCGGCCACCTGGTCCCAGATGTGCCGCACATACCGGTCGTACGCTGCCGTCATGCCCTCCTCGCCGAAGATCTTCACGATCCGCGGGTCGAGGTCGATCGAGAAGCACATACCGCCGCGGCGCTCCGCGAACGCGACGACGAGGCGGCCGGTGGTGTGGGGGCCCATCGGTCCGATGAACAGCCAGTTGGTGTTCCTCGGCACTCCGTGCAGGTCCAGGAACTCGTCGGAGAACTCCAGGATGTCCGACCAGTAACGCCTGCCCCAGGTGCCGTGCTTGGCGGGCCCGGTGGTGCCGCCGGTCTGCGCGGCCCACAGCGGGCCGCCCCCGCCGAGCACCGAACGGGGGACGAAGTTCTCCAGCGGGATCCGCCGCGACGCCTCCTCGTAGTGCATCTGGTCGGCGCCGTCCGTCAGCCCGAGCAGGGTGATGGCGTCCTGGAGGCTGTGGACCTTCTCCAGGGCGTTGGTGCCCAGGCGCCGGTCCCGCTCCAGCCAGTAGGGGGTGCCATGCCGGGGGTCTAAGTGGAGGCGGACAGTCCGGGAGACGTCGTCATCGGTGATCGGACGGAGCACCGACTCGCTCGGACTTGGCATGGCGGATCCCTCTTCTCTGATGCTGTTCCTGCCGCCGGTCACGCGGAGGTGCCCGGCAGAACTGCCTTCTTCTTGAACAGGAAGTCGGCCAGATACCCCTCGTGCGGATCGCGGGGGTCGTAGCCGCGGTCGAAGTCCTCGCCGCCGAAGACCTTGTCGACGCCCGGCTCCTCGGCGAGCGCCCGGACCAGTCCGCCCGCCTCGCCCAGCACGGACACGATCAGCGAACCCGCGCAGGCCGCGACCGCCTTCGAGCGGGGGACATGCGCGACCGCCGTGAAGGGGAAGGGCAGTTCCGTCCCGAACAGCGGCGAACCGGCGTCCAGCAGCAGCACGGTGGGACGCAGATAGGCCACGCCGTCCAGATCCACCCGCAGCGGCACCCCGGTGGCGGCCTCCGTGACATCGACGGCGCCCGCCGCGATCTCCCGCTCGATCCGCGTCGCCAGCGCGTCCCGCACGGCACGGTCCGGGAACGCCGGCACCGAGGCCGACGGGTCGTCGAGCGCCAGCACCGGACGGGCCGCGAACTCCCGCGCGAGCTGCCCCGCGGCCTCCTCGGCGTCGCCGAGCACGACCAGGGAGCTGATGTTGGTGCACAGCCGGCCGCAGCCGGCGAACGCCTCCCGGGCCAGCCGCTCCCAGGCGTCCTTCGGCCCGTCGGCGCCGACCAGCGCCCGGCTCCTGCCGTAGTGGTACGTCTTCACCTTCCCCGGCGCCAGGTCGGACGGCACCTCCTCACCGGGCCACAGCACCTGGTCGGCCAGCCGTCGCAGGGCGGGCGCGTCGCCGTGCACCAGCGAGACCGCGTTGTCCGGCAGCCCGGCCGCGTACAGCGCCTCGGTCAGCAGTGTCGCGGTGAACGGGTCCCTGGTGGAGGTGCTCAGCAGCACCGGACGGCGTGCGGCCAGAGCCTGCAGCCACTCGACGCCGATGGTCGGGAAGTTGTCGGGCACCCGCACATGCACGGACCGCCCGGCGGGCCGCCAGCTCCACCGCGGGTCGTCACCACCGGTCCGGTACGCGGCGACGGTCCCGTCCGGGGACTGCGCGGCGAGGATCTCCTCCATCCGGCCCAGATCGTCGGCGACCGTACGCAGTCCGCGCGCCGCCCGCCGCAGAGGCAGGCCCGTCGCCGCGGACAGCGCCCGCAGCCAGGGGTCGAGCTCCCCGCCGTCCAGCCGCCCGGTGAGCAGGCCCGCGGCGCCGCGCAGCAGTCCGAACCACGCGTCGTCGTCGATCCCGCGCAGCACACGGGCCGTCTTCTCCGCCTCCTGCGCCATCCCGAACTGCACCAGCCGCCCGGCGTTGCCCAGCCGGGCCAGTGGCCGCCCGGCACCGTCGTGCAGCTGACCCGGCCGGTTCGACATCACCGGACGGGAGCCGGAGTACGCCGGAACGTCCAGCGGCCCCGCAGTGCCCGGGACAGCCGGGGAGGCCGCCCCGGCCGCTGTCGTGAGCATCGTCACTGGACCTCCGGGACCAGGGCCGCGGGCTCCTTGGCCATCGGTGCGCCGCCGTCCATCAGACCGAGGCGCGTCTGCACGGTCTTCAGGTTCGCGAGGAAGGCGATGCGCTTGTACTGGCCGTCCTTGCGGGTCGGGGTCATGTCGTCGTAGAGCTTCCACAGCTCGTCGATGGAGGCCGCGGGACTCGACGTCACCGGGACGTGCCCGGTGTAGCAGTCGGTGTCGCTGGTCTCCACCGTGAACTCGACGCGCTTCGCCATGTCCTTCTCCAGGTCCGCGTGGAAAGGCACGAAGAAGCAGGGCGACACGATGTCGTGGGGGTTGTCGCCGAGCCGGGCCTGCAGCCAGGTGATGGTCGAGCGCATCGCCTCGTCGGTCTCGCCGGGGATGCCCAGGATCATCGTGGCCTGCGTGCCGATCCCGGCCTTGCCCAGGGAGTCCAGGGCGCGCTCGGTCACCGCCACCTTCACCGGCCGGCCCAGGCGCTTGAGCAGCGACCAGTCCAGCGTCTCCACGCCCACGAGCAGGCGGAAACAGCCGGACTTGCGCAGCATCTTCGCCATGTCGTCGTCGATCAGGTCGGGCCTGGCCTTGGCCTCCCACTCGAACTTGCCCTGCAGGCCGGAGTCCTCGATGGCCTGGCACAGCTCCTGCATACGCGGGACGTCCTCGACGAAGTCGTCGTCCTCGATCCGGATGCGGTCGAAGCCGTGCACCTCGACGAGTTCACGGATCTCCGCCAGCACCCGGCCCGCGCTGTGCCGGCGCTGACCGACGCCCCACTGGTGCTTGGAGTAGCAGTAGGCGCAGGCGTACGAGCAGCCGCGGGCGGTGACGACGTTGCCCGCGCGGCCGCGGGAGATCGTCCGGTAGCGCTCCATGTCGGCCAGGTCGCGGGCCGGCATGGGGAGCTTGTCCAGACGCATCACCTGCGGGGCGGCGGGCGTCTCGACGACCTTGCCGTCGTCGTCACGGAAGACGATCCCGCGCACCTTGTGGAGGTTCTTGCGGCCGTTGTTGCCGAACTCGTGGACCAGGTGCGAGAAGGTGACCTCGCCCTCGCCCTTGACGACGACATCGGCGGAGCCGTCCTCGACCAGCTGACGGGCCAGCGGGGTCGCGCCGACACCGCCCAGCACGGTCAGGGCGTTCGGGTGGTGGTGCTTGACCTCGGAGGCCAGCTTGACGCCGTTCTTGAGACTGGAGGTCAGCACCTGGATGCCGACGATGTCCGGGTTGTAGCCGCGCAGCGGTTCGTTCGGCGTGGCGAGCGGCCTCTGCAGGACGAAGAGCTGGTCGTCGATGAAGTGGACGTCGGTGCCCACGGTGTCGTGGAAGGTGCCCTCGCGCAGTACGGCGGCCAGGGACAGCAGCCCCAACTGCGGTGCGGAGATCGACTCCCCTGAATACGCCGACCGGCGAGCGTTCACGAGAAGAACTTGCATGCTTGTCTGCCTCCTGCGAGTGGACAGTCCTCAAGGCGCGGTTCGGCTGACCGCCGAAGCCTGTGGGCACACGGGGCCTGTGGCCGGCGAACGTCCAGACCACCACGGGCCTCCGGCGCCGTCCAATGCCAATAACGGGTCGCCCCCGCACTGCCGTGGCATGGGCGCCTGCCCCGCCTCCGGCCATGCCGTAGGCGCATCGCGGCGATGCGCCAAAGGCTTCTGTGCCGGGCGCCGGCGCTGTGGCAGCATCGCTGCGGAGTTCAGCAGATCGACATGACCCTGCACGCGCTCTGAGAGGTACCGATGACCGCTTTCCAGCGACCGGCCGAAGCAGCGGACGTGACGGACGTGACGACCGTGACGTCGGACCCGGCGGCGGACCGCGAGACGTTCTGGCGGGACGGAGTGATCCGCTGGGACAACGTCCTGACGCCTGATCAGGTGATCGCGCTGCGCGCGGCCATGGAGCGGACGTTCTTCGCCGAGGGCGACAAGCCCGCCGACGGGGTCCTCGACCTGTCGGAGACGACGGAGAGGCCGAGCGACAGGGCGCTGCTCCAGAAGATCGGCATCTGGCAGAACGACCCCGTGTGCGAGGAGCAGATCCGCCGCCCCGACCTGGTGCCCCGGGTGGAGGCGCTGCTCGGCGGGCCGGTACGGCTCTTCCGCGACCACTCCTTCTACAAGCCCGCGGGCAAGGGCGAACGAAGCCGCCTGGTGTTGCACCAGGACAACCGCTACTGGCACCTGGACCCGCCGGACGCCGTCACCATCTGGATGGCCCTGGACGATGCCACCCTGGAGAACGGCTGTGTGCACTACGTGAAGGGCACCCACCGCCTGGGCCGGGTCGAGCACATCCGCCCGGAGGAGGGCGCCGTCCTCGTCGAGGCGGTGACCGACCAGGAGACGGTGCCGTACCCCATCCCCGCGGGCAGCGCCCTGGTCCACCACATCAACACGCTGCACGGCTCGGGCCCCAACCTCACCGACCAGCCGCGGCGGGCCTATTCGCTGGTCTTCGTGCGGGCCGACACGACGGTGCGCGGCCGGCCGATGACCGACTACCCGCTCGCCGCCGACCTCATCCGGTGAACGGTTCGATGCCCGACACCGCGCCCGCCGGTCCCGCCGGTCTTCACCCGGACTCGTACGAGACGATCCTGCTCGAACGCGCCGACGGCATCGCCTGGGTCACCCTCAACCGGCCCGAGAGGCTCAACGCCACCAACGAGCGCATGCATTACGAGCTGATCGACGCCTTCGCCCGGGTGGCGGACGACGGGGTCACCAAGGTGCTCGTGTTCACCGGCGCAGGGGACCGGGCCTTCTGCATCGGCAGCGATCTGGGGTTCCTGGGCGAGGTGCTGGCGGGCGACAAGGGCGACACCGAGATCTTCGAGGTCTACCTCGCGCGGATGAACCGGGTGGCGTTCGCCCTGGAGCGGCTGCCCATGCCGACGATCGCGATGGTGCAGGCCAAGGCGCGGGCGGGCGGCTTCGAACTCGCCATGGCCTGCGACCTGGTGCTGATCTCGGAGGAGGCGCGGATCGGCGACGTCCACACCCCGTACGGCCATATGCCGGGCGCGGGCGCCTCGCACCGGGCCGTGCGCAAGATGGGTCTCCAGCCCGCGATGGAGATGCTCCTGACGGGCCGTTGGCTGTCGGCCGCCGAAGCCGTGTCGACGGGTCTGGCCCTGCGGGCGGTACCGAAGGACCGGCTGCGCGAGGAGACCACCGCGCTCGCCGCCACGCTCGCCGCGATGCCGGGCGACTGCCTGCGCCATCTGAAGGCCGCCGTCATGGGCGGTCTCGGCGTCTCCGTGGAAGAGGCGGTGAAGGTGGAGACACGCGAGTACCTGGCCCTGATGCGCGGCTCCACCGGCCCCGTGGACGGTTTCCGCGAGGGCCAGCGCGAGCGCGCGGCCCGGCGCGGCGAGACGGGCTGACCCCGGCGCGCCGCGACCGGGGGTGGCTCAACTGGTGTACCCGTAACGGAGCTTGATGTTTTCCACGTCCTCGACCCGGTTGGTGTCCCACTGTCGTTCCCAGCCGGCCAGCCGCAGCAGCCAGGCGACCATGCTGGCGGTGAAGCCCCAGAGGAACAGCTCCCCGGTCAGGAAGCCGGGCCCGGTGTAGCCCGTCGTCATGCGTGCCCGCAGCCTTGCCCCCGGATGGGCGAGCTCGTGTACGGGAACCCGGTGCACGGACACGATCTCGCTGCCGTCGCTCGCCGGTGTGGTGCCGCCATCCCACCAGCCGAGCACGGGCGTGACCGAGAATCCGCTCCAGGCCAGGTACAGCGGTCGCAGCGGTGTGACGACACGGATGGCCGCCGGGTCGAGGCCCGCCTCCTCCGTGGTCTCGCGGAGCGCGGTGTGCACCGCGTCCCGGTCCCCGGATCCCACGGAGCCGCCGGGGAAGCACACCTGCCCCGGGTGGTGGCGCAGTGCGCCGGAGCGGCGGAGGAACAGCAGATCGGGCCCGTCCGCCCCTTCGCCGAACAGCACCAGGACGGCGGACGACCTGCCCGATTCCGGTCCCCGCGCGGCGTAACGCTCCAGTTCCGGAGCACTGTCCCGGCCGGCGAGATCGGCCAGATCGGCGAGCCAGGAGGGCACTTGGGGGCTGGGCTGATGTCCCGTATCGAGAGCCACGGCCGCCAGCGTAGGGGAGCGGTAGGTCCTCGGCCCCGGTCTCCACCGGCATTGGCGGGGAATCGGTCATGCCCTTTTCGGCGCACCGCGATGCGCCCGGGGCATGACTGCCGAGAGGCCGTAGACAGGCCGGTACCGTGAGGTGATCGCGCCGAAGGGGCGTCTCGGGGAGGACTGCGGATGAGTGTGCGTCAGGGTCCGATGAACGCGCTCACGGATGTGGCGGGGCTGCGGGTGGGCCACGCGGACCGGACCGGGGACGGCTGGCTGACCGGCGTCACCGTGGTCCTCGCGCCCGAGGGCGGCGCGGTGGCCGCCGTCGACGTGCGCGGAGGCGGCCCGGGGACCCGCGAGACCGACGCGCTCGACCCCCGCAACCTGGTGCAGCGCATCGACGCCGTGGTGCTCACCGGCGGCAGCGCCTTCGGGCTCGACGCGGCGGGCGGCGTGGCCCGGTGGCTGGAGGAGCGGGGGCGCGGCTTCCGGGTGGGGCCGGGCCCGGAACAGGTCGTCCCGGTGGTTCCCGCCGCCGCCCTCTTCGACCTCGGGCGCGGCGGGCGGTGGCGGGCCAGGCCGGACGCGGGCCTCGGACGCGCGGCCGTCGAAGCGGCTGACGGTACGCAGGAGGGCGCCGCGGTGCCGCAGGGCGGCGTCGGCGCGGGCGCCGGCGCTGTGGCGGGCGGCGTCAAGGGCGGCGTCGGTACGGCGAGCGTGGTGCTGCCGTCCGGGGCGACGGTGGCGGCGCTCGCGGTGGTGAACGCGGCCGGTTCGCTGATCGATCCCGCTACCGGGATCCTCTACGGCGCCCGGACCGGACTCGATGACGAGTTCCTGGCCCGCGGGCTGTCCACCACGCCCCCGGACGAGGCCCGGCACACCCGGGCCCAGGAACGGCTGACAGCGGCCCGCGAGGAGACCCGGCGGCGGCAGACGGGCGGGGCGCAGCCGCTCAACACCACACTGGCCGTGGTCGCCACCGACGCGACGCTGACCCGTCCGCAGGCGCAGAAGCTGGCAGGCACCGCCCACGACGGACTGGCCCGCGCGGTGCGGCCGGTGCATCTGCTCACCGACGGCGACACCGTCTTCGCGCTGTCCACCGGGCGCCTGCCACTGGTGCCGGAGAGCACGGAGGCGCCCGACGGGACGGCCGACCGCTCCGGATGGGGCGCGCACCTGGAAGCCATGGAACTCAACGCGATCCTCGCCGCCGGGGCCGATGTGCTCACCCGCGCCGTGGTGCACGCGGCCCTGGCCGCCGAAGGCGTCGACGGTCCGGGCGGCGACTTCCCCTCCTACCGGGACCTGTACGGCTGACCGACCAGGGCCAGCAGACCGCCGAGCACGGCGAACAGGCCAAGGAACACAGCCATGCCGGCGCCGTCCACGGCGTTCTCGACCACATGGCCGCCGATGAAGAACCACACCGCGGTGCCGGCGATGACGAGCAGATGGTTGCCCCGCTCGCGCAACGCGCGCATCCCGGCCCAGAGCAGCACCGGCATGAACGCCACCCCGGCGATCAGCGCCAGTACGGATTCGATGGCACCCGAGAAGACCGCGTCCGGATCGGCGTTCCGCACCCCTGCCGCCCACTCCCTGCCGCCCGACCAGATCAGGTAGCAGACGGTGGCGGCTGCCGCCGATACGACAGCGCCCTTCACCCCACGAGCGGTACGGACTCTCGCCGTAATCGTCATACCTTCAGCCTTTCATGGCACAGGCAGGGGACCTGAGTACACGTACTCAGGTCCCCGCCCGTTCTTGCGTCGCTACGTCCCTACAGCGTGTTCTGCAGGCTGTCGGCGTACAGTCGCGCACCCGGGACCTTCGGGTGGAACGACTTCATCGACGGCGCGATGTTGCCCGGCAGCCAGTCCGGGTCCCTCGCGTCCGCCTTGGCGTGACCGGACAGCACGATGCCGTGGACCGTCTCCGGATCACCGCAGATCGCCTTGCCCGCGAACTCCTGGCGCGGGTCGGAGAACACCGCCTTCGCGTTGTAGAGGCTGTTGGCGTCGTTGACCGCGCCCTGCATCTCAGCGGCCAGTGTGTCCGCCATGCTGTTCAGCCACGGCGCCTCCTCGGTACCGATACCGAGGACACAGCCCCCGACGCCCTCAAGGAGCCTCGGGTAGCCCATCAGCACGATCTTCGCGTTCGGCGCCTTCTTGTGGAGCTCGTTGAGCATGCCGGTCAGGCGTGGCCTGATCTGCTCGTTGAGCCACTTCGGAGCCCACACGTCCAGCGGCCCTGTCTCGCCGCCGGTCTCGCTCCCGTTGTCGGGATCGACGGCTCCGATGGAGTTGTTGTTGCACACGGTGCCGGCCGTGATGCACTCCTGGACGATGTCGGCGAACCGTGCGTCGTTACCGCCGACCGACAGGGTGACCAGCGTGGTGTTCTGGTCGAGATAGCCCTGCTGGATCTGCGGCAGCTCGCTGTTCTGGCCCTTGTTCAGGATGTTGTAGTACCGGGCACCGGAACACGCGATGAACTGGTAGTCCATGATCTTGTCGCGGTCGTCGGCCATCTGCCCGATGGACTTGCCGTAGCCGGGCAGGGTGGCCTGGCGCGACCAGGCGTGCTTGGACCGGTGGCAGTTGTTCTCGGTGTCCGGCTGCTGCGCGTTGTAGTAGTCGGACTCGGTGTAGTAGTCGTCGCCGCCGGGGTCGGATGCGCCTTCACCCGAGGAGTACGAGTCGCCCATGGCGACGACCTGGTTGGTCGGCTTGGCACCCAGCGGCTCGAAGCCGACCGAGTCCCACGCCACGTCCTCCGTGCCCTTGCCGTCCTCCGTCACATTCGACAGCGCCACGGTCGGCACGCCGGTGAAGTTGAACGCGCCGAGCGACACCCACTTGTTCTCCAGGACCCGCTGGGGCTTGACCCGCTTCGGGCTGGTGGAGTTGGTGCCGCCCACGGTGTAGGCGGCCTGGCGGGTGTGCGCCCCGTGGTCGGGCACATGTGCCCAGACACGCATCCAGCCCCGGTCCGCCGTGCCCAGCGTCCAGGTACCGGTGGTCTTCAGCCGGGTGGCATCGGCCGTGCCGTTCTTGTTGGTGTGCGTGAACCAGAAGTGGTTTCCGTGCGCCGCGCCGATCTGATGGAGATCGATCCGGGACGAGGAGGTGCCGAAGTCGAAGTTGAACGACCCCGACGAGGACACCGCGCCGCACGAGCGCCCCGATGAACCCACTGGGGTGACGCCGTTGGCGACGTCGTCGACGATCTTCGTCCCGGTGGGCAGACCGTGCGCGCACCGCGGCGGGTAGGAGTTCTCGTCCGGCTGTTCCGGATAGGTGGTGTCGAACCGGTGGAGCGGGTGCCCGCACTGGGCGCTGCTGGAACAGTTCTTCCAGGTGACGGACTTGTGGAACCAGCACTTCAGGTACAGCGGGTCCGACTCGCTCGGGTCGCCCGGCAGCAGGCAGGGGCCACCGCCGGTGTTGTTCGTCGCGCCGGTGCCGATCTTCGACGGGTTGCAGTCGTTGCTGCTGTCGCAGAACTGACTGATCGGGGGCTTGGCCGTCGTGCGGTTGGCGACGGACGTCCACCAGGCGGCCCGGTAACCGGGCTGGAAGTCGCCGGGCTTGAACATCGCCGAGATCGGGCGTGCCGCCCAGCCGATGACCTTCTCCGAGTACGGCCAGTCCTGCGGGTGCGCGGCGTGGCTGTAGTCGTCGTAGCCGCCGGCGTCCTCCAGGAACGGGGTGCGGTTCTCCTTCCACAGCGGGTTCGCCGGGTTGTTCGTCCACCCCACGCCCCACTTGCCCGAGGTGGTGCCGGACGAAGCCTGCGTGTAGTAACCGCTGTTGTACGCCCACAGGGCGTAGAACCAGTTCTCGATGTACTTCGGGTCGCCGCCGTTGATCGTGAGACCGTCGGCGCGCGTCTGGTTCCACTTCTCGATCAGGATGTTCACGCCCGCCGCGATGTTCGCGGCGTAGTCGAGGGCGATGGCCTCCTGCTGCGCCACCGTCTTCGTCGGCTGGCCCTTGCCCGGAAGCCGCATGCCGTCGGTGACCTGCGTGACGCCGTAACCGCAGTCGGACTTGCTCCAGTTGATGAGCCAGGGGTCGCTCTGCTCACCGTCGGAGGAGTACTCGATGCCGTAGAAGTTACCGATCAGCGGGTTGGCCGAGACGCCCGGTACCGCGTACCGGGTGGCCTGCCACATGTTCGACTCCTGCGCGGTGATGCCGAGCATCACCTGCGCGGGTACGTGCCAGTCGGCACCGCTGCCGCCCGCCAGGGGCGTCAGGGGGAACATCGACTGCGGGGCGTACCCCGCCATGCCGGTGTTCTTCCAGTTCGAGGCCCTTGTCGCGCTCAGGTTGAGCTTGCCGACGACGGCCTGGTCCACGGCCCACTCGATCTGCCGCGGAGTCGGCTGGAACGCCTGCTTCTTCACGTCGTTCCTGGGCACCGAGCACGTGCGGTCCGTGTCGATGGGCGTGGCCATCGTCGACACTCCGCCGGACTTCGGGGCCGCGCCCAGGGCCGGGCTCTGCGCGGTCGCGGCGCGCTGGGCGCTCTCGTCGCCGATCCGGTTGCCCGGCGCGGCGTCCAGAACGGTCATCTTCCCCGTGTCGAGCGCCTTGAGGGTGATCCTGGCGGCGCGCGGTGAGGCGGCGTCCTGCGCCTTGATCCGCGAGTCCTTGCCGTCGGCCCATGCCGTGGTCACCGCGGCGGCGCCGGAGCTGGAGATCCGCGCGTCCTTCGCGATGCCGCCCGGGTTGCGGACGGCGGAGGGCAGCGTCCCCTTGCTGCGTGCCTCACCGGTCACGTACACCGCACCCGACGGCGTGCGTGCGATGTCGAACCGGCTGAGCCCGCCCTCGGCGAGCTTCGTGGCCCTGCCCTTGCTGTTGGCGGTCTTCAGCGTGCTCGCGCTGACCCGGGAGACAGCGGCCTTGTCGTCGGCGGAGGATCCCGCCCTGCCGCCGGGAAGGCGGTCGATGAAGGTGACGCCACCGTCGGCGTCCGGCTTGAACTGGAACGGCGGGGCGTGGGTGAGGGCCACCGTCCGCACCGTCGACCCGTCGATCTTCACGACCTGCCGGCCGCGCGCGGCGACGATCTCGCCGCCCACCGGAACCGCGGACGTCGCCTGACCCGGCACCGTTGTCTTCGCGGACTTGCCCGTCCGGGCCTGGACCCTGACGAGCCGGGTCTCGTTCTTCTTCGAGGAGTTCTCGTCGGTGAACTGGGAGAACACCACGTCCTCGCCCGTACCGCAGCCCGGGGAGAAGTACGCCAGCGTGGCCTGGAACGGCAGCTTGCGCACCTCACCGTTGCTGAGGTCCACGACGGCGGTGAACGCGCCGCGGCTCATCAGGTCGGGCTTGTTCGTGAACGTACGGGGGGCGTACGCCACGGCGGCGTACCGGCCCGACCCGGTCAGGCAGGCGTTGCCGATCCACGCGTCCGTGTCGAAGCCCGGCTCGGACAGCGAGGCGGCGGTCTTCCACCCGTAGCCGTTCTTCTCGTCGGCCACCATCACATGGAAGCCCGAACCGTCACCCGATGTGGTGAACGCCCGGTCCGATGAGGACCGGTAGTCCGCGCCCAGCACCTCGGCGCGCTTCTTGGCGGGAACCGCGGCGGGCCTGAAGCCCGGGTCGGTCCCCTTGGCCGAGGGCGCGGTGGGCGCGGACCAGCCGTTCGCCGCTCCCGGCGGTACCGCGTCCGCGAAGGCCTGCGTCGTCCCGACTCCGCAGGCCACCGCGACAGCGACGACAGCGGCCACCGAAACACGCGCACGTCTTAATACGCTGCGTCTCAACTTCCCGTCCTTTACCTGGGTGTTCGCGCCCGGTTCCCGGGCGCGTGACCGCACCCGGCAACCGGCACCCGCATGCACACGAGGCAGGCTCCCTGGGGGCGGAGACCTTGACGTGAGGGCGGGAGGCCGGCAGACCTCGACCGCAGCTGATTTCGGTTCGTCCGAGCCATCGTGTCACTTGGCGCTCTTCTGCCGCTCTCCTTCCTTCGGCACTTCCGCGCCCTGCGCGGGTGCCTCCTGACCTCTGCGCGTCAGGTGCCGCTGGGCGGGCAGCAGGGGGGCGATCGCGGCGAGCGCGACAAGGATCACGGCCATGGCCCGGAACGCGTTTCCGTAGCTCTCCATGAGGGCGCCGGGCGGCCCGGCGGCGCCACCGGTGGTGGTGAGGGTGAGCAGGACGGCGAGGCCGAACGCCCCGCCGAACTGCCGTGAGGTGTTGACCAGTCCGGAAGCGGCCCCGGCCTCGGTGGGCCCGACCCCGAAGGTGACCGTGAGGGTCAGCGGGGTGCTGACCAGGCCGCCGCCGAAGGAGATCACCACGGCCGGGCCGAGTATTCCGTCGACGTAACCACTGTCCGGACCGATGCCGCTCTGCCACAGGAAGCCCGCCGCGGCGACGAGCGCACCGGCGGCTATGAGGGTGCGGGCCTGTACGTACCGCATCAGATACGGGGTCAGGAACAGCCCGACCAGCAGCATCACCACCGTGTGCGGCAGGAACCCCAGGCCCGTCTGCGCGGCGCTGTAGTGCAGTACCCCCTGCATGGTGAGGGTCAGGAAGTACCAGATCGGGATGTGGAAGCCCGCTCCGGCGAGCATCATCCCCACGTTCCCCCAGCCGACCCCGGGCAGCCTCAACAGGCCCCGGGGGACGAGGGGTTGGGCGGCGTACCACTTCTCGACCGCCACGAAGGCGACGAGGGCGATGATCCCGCCCGCCAGCGGGAGGGCGGTGGCCGGGTCGGTCCAGGCGTGGGTACGGGCCTGGGCGATGCCGAGAGTGAGCAGGGCGAGCCCCGCCGTGGCCAGCACCGCGCCGGGCAGGTCGAGGCGGACCCGCCGAGGCGGAGCGGTGCGGCCCTTGAGCAGCCGGGCGGCGAGCAGGAGGAGGGGAATCCCGATCGGCACGTTGATCAGCAGCACCGAGCGCCAGGACAGGTACTCGGTGAGGATGCCGCCGAAGAGGTTGCCCGACGCCCCGCCGGCCAGGCTGACCGCGGTCCAGATCGCGAGCGCCCTGGTCCGCCGCGGCCCCTCGGGGAACGTGGTGGTCACCATGGTCAGGGCCAGCGGGGCGAGTACGGCCGCCCCGACGCCCTTCGCCGCCCGCGCCCCGATCAGCATCGCGGGCGAGGAGGCGAGCCCGCCGACCGTCCCGGCGACGACGAACACCGAGAGGCCGACGAGGAAGACGCGCCGGTGCCCGTACAGATCGCCCAGCCGGCCTCCGAGCAGCAGCAGCCCCGCGAACGCCAGGGCATAACTGCTCACGACCCACTGGAGGTTGGCCGGGTCGAAGCCGAGCTCCTCCTGCATCGAAGGAAGCGCGACGGTGATCACCGAGACGTCGAACAGAACGATGAACTGTGCCGCACACGCCAACGCGAGCGTCGACGTGGCAGTGGTTCCGCCGCGCATGTCCCTCCCCGGGAGCCGTTCAGCCAGGACCGTGCCGTACGTCTCCGCCGGACTACTGGGAGAAGTCGACCCCCTGCGCCAGGGCCACCCGGCCCGAGTAGTTCACCGTGTTGGTCGCGCGGCGCATATAGGCGCGCCAGGCGTCCGAGCCGGACTCCCGGCCGCCGCCGGTCTCCTTCTCGCCGCCGAACGCCCCGCCGATCTCGGCCCCCGAGGTGCCGATGTTGACGTTGACGATGCCGCAGTCCGCGCCGTCCGCCGCGATGAACCGTTCGGCCTCGCTCTGGTCCGCGGTGAAGATCCCGGACGAAAGCCCCTGCGGTACGTCGTTGTGCAGCCGGATCGCCTCGTCGAGGTCCCGGTAGGTGAGGACGTACAGGATGGGCGCGAAGGTCTCCTCGCGGACGACGGCGGTCTGCGCGGGCATCCGCACCAGGGCGGGCCGTACGTAACCCGCGGCGGGCGCCGCGTCCGAGAGCTGGCGCTCACCGCCGACGACCACGGTGCCGCCCTCCTGGACCGCCCGGTCGAGGGACTCGCGCATCCTGGCGTGCGCCGCCTCGTTCACCAGCGGCCCGACGAGGGTCGACTCGCGGAACGGGTCGCCGACCGGGAGCCTTCGGTACGCGGCGGCGAGCCGCTCGACGACGGTGTCCACGACGTCGGCGTGCACGATCAGCCTGCGCAGCGTGGTGCACCGCTGGCCGGCCGTGCCGGCCGCCGCGAACACGGCGGCGTTCAGGGTGAGATCGAGGTCGGCCGAAGCGGTCACCACGGCCGCGTTGTTCCCCCCGAGCTCCAGGATGGTGCGCCCGAACCTGGCTGCCACCCGGGGGCCCACCTCGCGGCCCATCCGGGTCGAGCCGGTCGCGCTGACCAGCGGCACCAGCGGCGAGTCCACGAGCTGCGTCCCTGCCTCCGCGCCGCCGAGGATCACCTGGTTGAGGTGGGCCGGGGCGCCGGTCTCGGCGATGGCGCGGTCCAGCAGGGCGGTGCAGGCCAGCGCGGTCAGCGGGGTCAGCTCGGACGGCTTCCAGATCACGGTGTCACCGCAGACCAGGGCCACCGCGGCGTTCCACGCCCACACGGCGACCGGGAAGTTGAAGGCGCTGATCACGCCGACCACACCCAGCGGGTGCCAGGTCTCCATCAGCCGGTGGCCGGGGCGCTCGGACGGCATGGTGCGGCCGTAGAGCTGCCGGGACAGGCCCACCGCGAAGTCGCAGATGTCGATCATCTCCTGCACCTCGCCGAGTGCTTCGGAGCGGATCTTCCCGGCCTCCACGGTGACCAGGTCGGCCACGTACTCCTTGTGTTCGGTGAGCAGTTCGCCGAGCCGCTTGACCAGCGCGCCGCGCACCGGCGCCGGGGTGGTCCGCCAGTCGAGGAACGCGGTGTGCGCCGCCTCGACGGCCCGGTCGATGTCCGCCGGGGTGTCGGCGCGCAGACCGAACAGGTCCTGCCCCGTGACCGGCGTACGGGCGGTCAGGGCGTCCCCCTTGACCGTGGCGAGTTCGACTCCGCACCTGGTCAGGGCGTTCTCCGCCCGGGCGCGTATGTCTTCGGTGCTGCTGACTGCGGTAACCATGCCGACTCCTGGTCGATCGTGCCGGGCGCCGGCCGGTTCGCGGCGGCACCCGGAGCTTCCACTACGTCCGGGGTACTGATCCCCGGTCCTGCAACTCCTTCAGCGCCTGCGCCAGGCAGTCGATCTCGGCCTCGGTGGTGTAGAAGTGCGCCGAGACCCGGATCAGGGGCGGCCCGTCCGGCCGCTCGGCCACCGCCGACTCGATCCGGAAGCGCTCCCAGAGGTCCCTGCGCAGTCCGTCCGCGTCCGTACCTCCGGGCAGACGGAACGCCACCATCCCGCCGGACAGCTCCGCCGAATCCGGTGTGGCCGGCTCCAGTCCGTACCAGCCGGTGAGGCGTTGGCGTGCGTAGTCCGTCAGTTCACGCATGCGCGAGCGGATCCTGTCGTGTCCCAGCTCCGCCTGGAAGCCGATGGCTTCCGGCAGGGTGAGCCACGGGCAGATGTCCCGCGTTCCCTCGCACTCCAGTCTGCGCAGGCGGGGGGTGCTGCCGAACCGGTTGCGCGCGTCCGGCGGGCCGCTGTCGGCAGGGGGGTGGAAGGCCCAGCTCACCTGCGGGGGCCGCAGGGTCTCCTCTTGCCCTTCGCCGATGTGCAGGAAACCCACACCGGTCGGGGCCAGCAGCCATTTGTGGCCGCTTCCCGCGTAGAAGTCGCACGGGAGTGCGGCCAGGTCCAGGTCGGTGAACGCCGGTGCGTGGGCGCCGTCGATCATGGTCAGGACGGAGCGCCGGCTGGCCTGTTCGCAGAGTTCCGCGGCCGGCATCACCAGACCCGTCGGCGACACGACGTGGCTGAAGAAGAGCAGCCGGGTCCGCGGGTTCATCGCGGCGACCGCGGCGTCGACGATCTCCTGGGGGCCGTCCGGCATCTCCGGCAGCCGGAACGTCCGTACGGTCAGGCCCTGTTCCCGGGCCATGCGCTCCCAGCACCACCGCATCGGCGTGTACTCGTGGTCGCTCATCAGGATCTCGCCCGGCGCGTCCGGCCGCAGCGAGGACGCCACCAGATTGACGGCGGCGGTCACATTGGTGGTGAGGGCCAGGCGGTGCGGCTCGCTCCCGACGAAGGCCGCCAGGGACTCGCGGGCCCGCCACAGCAGCGGGGGTACGTCGCGCAGCAGGAAGTCCATCGGCTCGTGGGCGAGCCGGCCGCGCAGCGCGGTGACGCGCTCGAAGACGCGACGGGGCAGCGGCCCGCCGGAGCCGGTGTTCAGGTTGACGACGGTGGGGTCGAGCAGCATCTGCTCACGGGCACCGGCCCAGTCGGTACCTGTCATGTGGCGTTCTCCCGCCCATAGACAATGGCATAGACAACTGAAAAGGCAAACCAAATGCTTTCATGCGTTACATACTGAGGACGGGCCAGGTCAGTGTAGACATCCTCCTGGTTCTGTCCATACCTCTTCTTCGGCACTGTTCCTTATCGGACAGCACTCGTCCGAAAGTCCACCACAAGAGCTGGAGAAGAGAACATCAAGAGTTTCTGGTCCTAGAACTGGTGCGCTGACCTGGGAGTGCGCCGCGGTTACGCCTCTCCGGTTTCACCGAGGACGACACTGGGAGACGCAATGTCTGTGGCAACGTCAACAACGGGTGAAAAAGAAAGAATTCCCGGCGGCGGAATTCCTGAGAAGGAGTCCCTGAAGGCCGGGGACGTACATCGCGCGCTCGAACCGCACGTTCTTGTGGACGGGTACGGATTCGTTCTCGATATCTCCGAGAGTTCGGGGAGCTGGCTCGTCGACGGTGTCACCGGGAATCGCTATCTCGATCTCTTTTCCTTCTTCGCGTCCGCGCCGCTCGGCATGAACCCGTCCTGCATAACCGGCGACGAGACGTTCATGCGCGAGCTTGCGGCCGCCGCGGCGAACAAGCCGTCGAACCCGGACCTGTACACGATTCCGTACGCCGAGTTCGTCAGGACTTTCGCCCGGGTGCTCGGGGACCCGGCGCTGCCGCACCTGTTCTTCGTCGACGGCGGGGCGCTGGCCGTCGAGAACGCGCTCAAGGCCGCCTTCGACTGGAAGGCGCAGAAGCTGGGCCTGGACGACGACGCCGTCAACGGCCTGAAGGTCCTGCACCTGGAGCGGTCCTTCCACGGCCGCAGCGGCTACACCATGTCGCTGACGAACACGGAGGTCTCCAAGACCACCCGGTACCCCAAGTTCTCCTGGCCGCGCATCCCGTCGCCCGCGCTCCGGCATCCGCTCGCCGAGCACGCCAGGGCGAACGAGGAGGCCGAGCGGGAGGCGCTGCGGGCCGCCGAGGAGGCGTTCGTCGCGGCCGACGGGATGATCGCCTGCTTCATCGCCGAACCGATCCAGGGCGAGGGCGGAGACAACCATCTGAGTGCCGGTTTCCTCCAGGCGATGGAGCGGCTCTGCCGCCGGTACGACGCCCTCTTCGTACTCGACGAGGTCCAGAGCGGCTGCGGAATCACGGGCACCGCCTGGGCCTACCAGCAACTGGGCCTGACCCCCGACCTGGTGGCCTTCGGAAAGAAGACCCAGGTCTGCGGTGTGATGGGCGGCGGCCGGATCGACGAGGTCCCTGACAACGTTTTCGCGGTCTCGTCCCGCATCAGCTCGACCTGGGGCGGCAACCTCGCCGACATGGTCCGTGCCACCCGGATCCTGGAGACGATCGAGCGGACCCGGCTCTTCGAGACCGTCGGCCGGCTCGGCACCTACCTCGGTGACGGCCTCGAAGCCCTCGCCGTCAAGCACTCCGACGTGGTGACCAACGCCCGTGGCCGCGGCCTGATGCGCGCGGTCGACCTGCCCGACACCCGGTTCCGTGACGCGGTCCTGCGCCGGATGTACGTGGAGCACCAGGTGATCGCGCTGCCCTGCGGCGACCGCAGCCTGCGCTTCCGCCCGCCGCTGACGATCACCGAGAGCGAGATCGACCAGGCCCTGGAGGCGCTGGCGCTCAGCGTCACAGAGCCCACCGGCTGACCCACCGCCTGAAGCACCACGTGTACGTCCCTGTCCGACCTGCTGCCGCAACGACAAAAGACGGAGATCCCACCCATGACGTCAGCACGGTTCCCGACGACCGCCGCGGAGTGGTCCGCTCGCATCGATGAAGTATCGGGCGAGCGCTGCGATCTGGAGATGCTGCTCAAGGACGAGTGGCGCAACAGGATCGCGGTACGGGACGACGACCCCGGTATTCGCGCGACGGAATTCCGGGAACTGTCCATCGGCGGACAGGACTACACCAATTTGAAGAACGCGCTGGCCGACGACGACGGAGTGTCGGCCGGTGCGTTCGCGCTCGTCACTCTGCACAGCGTGATGCGCGCCTACGGCCACGGGAACCGGACGGTCGCCGGATTCGTCGACGCCACCGCGGCAAGGAATCCGCAACACTCCCGCATTCTTCCCGTCATGGTCGACCACGAGGCCCAGGCGGGACTCACCTGTCTCGCCGCCGTGCGGGAAATCGCCGAGGCGCTGCGCCACGACGACGCGTACGCGCGCCCGGACGAACTGCTCCAGCGCGGGCTCTTCGACGCGCTGCTCATGCTCACCGACCACGAGGTGCCCCTCGCCGAACTGCCCTCGTCCCCGCTCACCATGGTCGTCCGGGACACCGGTGGATCGCTGAGCTGGACGATCGCGTACGAGGGAGAGCTCTTCGAGGACCGGACGATCGCCGGTGTGCTCGAAGTCGTACGCGAGGTGCTCGGCCAGTTCCTCGGCCGCCCCGGCCTGCTCGTCGCCGATATCGAGCTGGTGTCGCGGGAGCAGCGGGAGCGGATCCGCGGGTGGAATGCCACCGACGGCGACTTCCCGCAGGGCAAGCGGCTCAACCACCTCTTCGAGGACGCGGTCCTGCGGTCCCCGGACCGCGAGGCCGTCGTCTTCGGCGACACCCGGCTGACGTACCGCCAGGTCGACGAGCGGGCCAACCAGTTCGCGCACTGGCTGCTGGGACCTGGTGCCGGGGTCCGCCCGGAGGAACTGGTCGGGCTCTACCTCGACAAGAGCGACCTGGGCGTCGTCGCCACCCTGGGCATCTGGAAGTCCGGCGCGGCCTACGTCCCGATCGACCCCGGCTACCCGGCGGAGCGCGTCAGGTTCGCCGTACGCGACACGGGTCTCTCCGGAATCGTCACCAACCAGCGGCACGCCGCACGGCTCCGGGAGATGCTCGGCGCCGAGCACGCCGAGGTGCGCGTCATCGAGATCGAGACCGTACTGGCCGAGCAGGCAGGGGCCGGGAGCGCCGTCCTGGAGAACCCGCGACTCCCCCTGGGCAGCGGGGACCTCGCCTATCTGACGTACACCTCCGGCACGACCGGTGTACCGAAGGGCGTGCCCAAGTACCACGACAGCGTCGTGAACAGCATCACGGACCTCTCCGAGCGCTACGACATGCTCCGGCCCGGCGAGGAACGGGTCGCGCTCTTCGCCTCGTACGTCTTCGAACCGCATCTGCGCCAGACCCTGATCGCGCTCATCAACTCGCAGACCCTGGTGATCGTCCCGGAGCGCGTCAGGCTGGACCCGGACCGCTTCCCCGTGTTCCTGGCGGAGAACGGGATCACGTACCTCAACGCCACGGGCTCGGTGATCCAGTACTTCGACCTGCGCCGATGTCCGAGTCTCAAGAAGATCCTGCTGGTCGGCGAGGAACTGACCGCGGCCGGCCTCCGCCGGCTCCGCGAGAACTTCTCCGGCCGCATCATCAACGAGTACGCCTTCACCGAGGCCGCCTTCGTCACCGCCGTGAAGGAGTTCGCACCCGGGGTCACGGAGCGCAAGGACCGCAGCATCGGCCGCCCGGTCCGCAACGTGAAGTGGTACGTGCTGAGCCAGAACCTGAAGCAGCTGCCGATCGGCGCGATCGGCGAGCTGTACATCGGCGGACGCGGAGTGGCCCCCGGCTATCTCAACCGGGACGACCTGACCGCCGAGCGGTTCACGGCGAACCCGTTCCGGTCCGAGCGGGAGGTGGCGGACGGACAGAACGCCCGCATCTACCGGACCGGCGACCTCGCGCGGCTCCTGCCCTCGGGCGAGGTCGAGTTCATGGGGCGCAGCGACTTCCAGCTGAAGCTGAACGGCGTCCGTGTCGAGCCCGGCGAGATCGAGGCACAGGCGACCGAGTTCCCCGGTGTACGCAAGTGTGTCGTCGTGGCCCGCGAAGGGGCCGGCGGGCCCAGCGACCGCTATCTGGCCGGGTACTACCTCACCGAACCGTCGGCCGAGGTCACCGAGGACGAGCTGCTGGCCTTCCTCGAACAGCGGCTGATCCGGATCATGGTCCCGGCCCGGATGGTCCGCCTCGACAGCATCCCGGTCAACATCAACGGCAAGGTTGACTGGCGAGCCCTGCCCGAAGTGGACTTCGCCAGGCCCGGCACGGCACCGGCTGCCGCCGGCCGCACGGCGGACCCGGCGGGCGGCGTCGCAGACGAGCTCCGCGAGATCTGGAGCACCGTACTGGGCGTGCCAGCGGCCCGGATCGGAGACGGCGACGACTTCTTCCGGCTCGGCGGCCAGAGCATCTCCTGCATCCTGCTCATCGCACAGGTCCGCAGACAACTGGGCGTCTTCGTCGGTGTCGAGGACGTCTTCACGCTCAGGACGCTCGGCGAACTGGCCCGGCACCTGGACCGGCAGCTGGAGCAGGGACCGCGACCGGAAGCACCGGGGGCCGTCGAGGAGTCCCTGAGCGAGGGCGAATCCCTGCGGCTGCGCGCCAACGGCCTCCAGCAGGGCCTGCTCTACCACGCGCTGAAGAGCCGCAACGGCGACGACGCCTACGTCATGCAGTCGGTGCACCGCTACCGGTGCCGCATCCGGCCCGAGCAGATGAAGGAAGCGTGGCAGGACGCCCAGCGGAAGTACCCCGCGCTGCGGCTGCGCTTCGAGTGGGCCGAGGAACCGCTCCAGATCATCGAGCACGACGACAAGCCCTTCGACTGGCGCTTCGTCGACCTGAGCGGGATCGCGGACCCCGGTGAGCAGGACGCCCGTATCAGGGAACTCCAGGAACGGGACCGGACCGAGCCGTACGAACCGGCCGCCGGGCGGCTGTTCCGCGTCTACCTGGTGAAGCAGCGCGAGGACCTGTACTCGCTGATCTTCAGCTGCCACCACCTCGTCATGGACGGCTGGAGCCTGCCCGTACTCCACGACGACGTACACCGCACCTACCTCCGCCTGATCCGGGGCGCCGGGACCGAACCGGCCGTGGTGGACCACGCGTACGTGGCGGCGCAGCGGCACTGGGAAGCGCACCGGGACGACCACGTCGACTACTGGGTCCGGCAGATCGAGCGCATCGACGAGCGCGGAGACTTCGGCGGACTGCTCAAGGAGGAGATCCGCTACCAGGTCGCGCTCAGCGACTACGACCACATCCGTGAGCACCGGACGAAGAAGCTGGGACTCGGCGCCGACCTGACCGCCGCGCTCAAGGCGCGGTGCGCGGCGAACTCCGTCACCCTGCACTCGGTGCTCCAGTTCGTCTGGCACAAGGTGCTGTACGCCATCGGCGGCGGGAACACCACGGTGGTCGGCACGATCGTCTCCGGGCGCAATCTGCACGTCGACGCCATCGAGGACTCCGTCGGCCTGTTCATCAACACACTGCCGCTGATCGTCGACCACGACGAGCAGGCGGGCAGGACCGTCGGCGCCGCGATCAGCGACATCCAGGCCGCCGTGAACACCATGAACAGCAAGAGCACGGTGGAGCTGGGCCGCCTCCAGACCGGCGGAATGAAGCGCAGGCTCTTCGACACACTGCTCGTGCTGGAGAACTACCCGCGGCTCCTCGAGGAGGCCGAGGAGCACGACGAACTCCTCCGCTTCGAGAAGGGGTACGACGCCGACAAGGTCGACTACCCGCTGGCCGTCGTGGCACGCGAGGAGGACGACGAGCTGACGGTCACCCTCTGGTACGCGGGCGAGCTGTTCGACGACTCCACCATCGATACGCTCCTCGAGGCCACGGACACCCTGTTCCGGCAGGTCGCGGCCGATGTCGCGCAGCCCGTGAACAGCCTCGAACTGGTCTCACCGGGCATGATCGAGCGCTTCGACGCATGGAACCGCACCGAGACCGCCTTCCCCGCCGGACAGACCCTCCACGGGGTCTTCGAGGAGATGGCGGCGGCCTGGCCCGACGAGGACGCGGTCGTCTACCGCGACCGCCGGCTGACCTACCTGGAGCTGGACGAACGGGCGAACCGGCTGGCCCACCATCTGCGCTCGGTCGTCGAGCTCAGGCCGAACGATCTGGTCGGGCTGGTGGTCGACAAGAGCGAACTGATGATCACTGCGATCCTCGCGGTGTGGAAGACCGGGGCTGCGTACGTCCCGATCGACCCGGGCTACCCCGACGACCGGATCGCGTTCATGCTCCAGGACACCGCGGCCCGCGTCGTGGTGACCAACGAGATCCACGGCGAGCGGCTGCGCACCGTGACCGCCGGCGCCGGGCTGAGCGTCCTGGACATCGAGCGACTGCCGCTCGACGGCCTGCCTGCCCACAAGCCGGCCACCGAGGTGACCAGCACCGACCTGGCGTACGCGATCTACACCTCGGGCACCACAGGCAAGCCGAAGGCCGTACTCGTCGAGCACCGCGGTGTCGTCAACCTCCAGGTCTCCGTGGCCGGGCTGTTCGGTCTGGCGAAGGAGAAGGGGGACGAGGCACTCCTCTCGTTCTCCAACTACGTCTTCGACCACTTCGTCGAGCAGATGACGGACGCGCTGCTCAACGGGCAGAAGCTGGTCGTACTCGACGACAGCATGCGCACGGACACCGAGCGGCTGTACGCGTACATCAACGACGAGCAGGTCACCTACCTCTCCGGCACACCCTCGGTGCTCTCGCTGTACGACTACGCCACGACGACCTCCCTGACCCGTATCGACGCGATCGGTGAGGACTTCACCGAGCCGGTGTTCGACAAGATCCGCGGGACGTTCGGGAAGACGATCATCAACGGCTACGGCCCGACCGAGATCTCCATCACGAGCCACAAGCGGCTGTACGAGGTGGGGGAGCGGCGCGCCACCAAGAGCATCGGGCACCCGGTCGCGAACACCGCCTGCTACGTGCTCAACAAGTCGATGCAGCGGGTCCCGGTCGGCGGCATGGGCGAGCTCTACATCGGCGGCATCGGGGTCACCCGCGGATACCTCAACCGTGACGAACTGACGGCCGACCGGTTCGTGGACAACCCGTTCCGGACCCCCGAGGAGAAGGCCGCGGGCACCAACGCCCTCGTCTACAAGACGGGCGACCTCGCCCGGTGGCTGCCCAACGGTGAGCTGGAGTGCCTGGGCCGCACCGACCTCCAGGTCAAGATCCGCGGACAGCGCGTCGAGCTCGGCGAGGTCGAGGCCGCCCTGTCCTCGTACGAGGGAGTGACCCGGTCCCTGGTGATCGCCCGGGAGCACGGGGCGTCGGCCTCCGCCACCGCGCAGAAGTACCTCGTCGGCTTCTACGTCTGCGACCGCGAGCTCGACGAGCAGGACGTGAAGCAGTGGATGCGGGCGAAGCTGCCCGAGGCCATCGTCCCCGCCCGCGTCCTGCGGATCACGGACATCCCGGTGACCCCCAGCGGCAAACTGGACACCAAGAGGCTCCCGGAGACGGACTTCGGACCCGGTGACAGCACCGAGTACGTCGCCCCCTCCAACGACATCGAGACCAAGCTCATCGGCATCTGGTCCACGGTGCTCGGCGTCGCCCCCGACCGCATCGGGGTGCACGAGGACTTCTTCGCACTCGGCGGCGACAGCATCCGCGCCATGGCGCTCGCCCAGGCCATCACCACCAGCTTCGGCCGCGGCCTCGGGGTCGCCACCGTGCTCCAGCACACGACGCTCGGGGCGCAGGCGGCCCACATCCAGGAGATGGCCGCACAGGCCGACGACGAGACCTTCGAACCGGCCGCCGGGCGCGCCGCCGAAGGGGCGGGCGAACCCCTGGTGTCGCTCGCGCAGGAACGACTGCTGTTCATCGACGAGTTCGAGGGCGGCACCGCCGCGTACAACATCCCCTTCGTCCTGCGGATCGCCACGGACGACGGTGTCTCGCCTGAGACGATCGGCCAGGCGCTGCGCACGCTGCTGCGCCGCCACCCCGCCCTGCGGACTCTGCTCAGGACGGATGGAGAAGGAGTCAGGCGGCAGTACGCACTGCCGGAGGACGAGGCGTCGGCTCTCTTCCACCCGGCCCTGCACTCGGTCGGCAGCACCACGGAACTCGACGAGCGCCTGGTCGGGACCCAGGGGTACGTGTTCCGTCTGGACGAGGAACTGCCGCTCAGGGCCGACCTGTTCGAGCTCGCCACGGACCCCGGCGGGGTGTATCTGAGCCTCGTCCTGCACCACAGCTGCTTCGACGGCTGGTCCTGGAACACCTTCCGCCGTGAGTTGACGGCCCTCCTGCGGGGTGTGCCCGGCACGGAACTCGGCACGATCCGCGGGACGTACGCGGACTTCGCCGTATGGCAGCGCCAGTATCTGAGCGGCCGGCGGCTCTCGGAGCTGACCTCGTTCTGGACGGAGGCGCTGGCCGGCTTCGAGACGACCAGGATGCCGCTGGACAGGCCGCGCCCGCCCCGCTTCGACTACCGCGGCCGGGAGATCGAATTCGCCCTCGACGAGCCGACCACCGAGGCGCTGAAGGCCCTGGCCCAGTCGGCGAGGGTGAGCCTGTACAGCGTGCTGCTCGGCGCCTGGGGCCTCATGCTCCACACGTACACCGGACAGCACGACTTCGTCGTGGGAACCCCCTCGGCCAACCGGGGGCGCCCCGAGTTCGACCGTACGGTCGGCTTCTTCGCCAACCTCCTCGCCCTGCGCGTCCGGATCGACCCGGAGGCGACGCTCACGGACTACGTCCACGCGGTCGGCGGGAACGTCGTCGCGGCGCAGGTGCACGGCGAGCTGCCGTTCGAGCAACTGGTCAAGGAGCTCGACCCCGAGAAGGACCCCAGCCGCCACCCGGTCCTCCAGATCAACTTCACCCTCCAGAACGTCACTGACCGTGCCGACGGCTCCCCGGCGGCGGACGAGCACCTGGCACCGGTCGCGTACACACCGGACGGCGGCGGCTGGACGGCCACCAAGTTCGACCTGTCGGCCACCCTCACCGAGACCGGGGGCGGGGGCCTCGCGGGGAACCTGACCTACGCCGCCTCGCTCTTCGACGACGCGAGCGCCGCCGGTTTCATCACCACCTTCCAGCAGATCCTGGCGGAGTTCGCCCGGCTGTCCTCCCTCGGTGGCCGCGCCCGGCTGGCCGACGTCACCCGCATCGGCGAGACGGAGCAGGCCGCCCTGCTGGCGGACGGCGAGAGCACCGCGCAGGCACTCCCCGCCCGGACACTCCACGCGGTGTTCGAGGAGATGGCTGCGGCCCGGCCCGACGAGGACGCGGTCGTGTGCGGCGATACGACGCTGACCTACCGCCGGCTCAACGAGCGGGCGAACCGGCTGGCCCACTACCTGCGCTCGGTCGTCGAGCTCAGGCCGAACGATCTGGTCGGCCTGGTGCTCGACAAGAGCGAGGCGACGATCACGGCGATCCTCGCGGTGTGGAAGGCAGGGGCGGCGTACGTCCCGATCGACCCGGGCTATCCCGACGACCGGATCGCGTTCATGCTCCAGGACACCGGCGCCCGGCTGGTCGTCTGCAACGAGGCCCACGGCGAGCGGCTGCGCTCCCTGCCCGCCGCTGCGGGTACGCAGGTGGTGGACATCGACCGGCTGCCGATGGGCTACCGGTCCGCCGAGAACCCGGTCACGCCGGTGACCGCCGAGGATGTCGCGTACGCGATCTACACCTCGGGGACCACCGGGAAGCCAAAGGCCGTCCTCGTCCCGCACCGCGCCGTGGACAGCTTCCGTGAGCAGCTGAACGGGCGCTACTTCCCGGCTCCCGAAGCGGCCCCCGACGCCGATTCGCGCCACGGCGTCCTGTTCCTCGCGAACTACGTCTTCGACTTCTCCGTCGAGCAGCTCGCGCTCTCCGTCCTGGCCGGTCACAAGCTCATCGTCCCGCCGCCATCGCCCGCCCACGACGACGGCTTCTACGCGTACGCGAACCGCGCCGGACTGACGTATCTGAGCGGTACGCCGACGCAGATCCAGCAGTTCGACCTCGCGCGTCTGACGCGGCTGAGCTGCGTCCTGGTCGCGGGGGAGGCGTTCCACGAGAGCCACTTCGAGAAGATCCGGCGCGAGTACGCGGGGCCGGTCGTCAACGCCTACGGGACCACGGAGACTGCGGTCTACAACACGAACCGGCGTTTCGAGCCGGGCGAGAGCTACCGCAACACCTTCGGCAGGCCACTCGGGAACACTCGGCTCTACGTGCTCGGCGAGGCGATGGAACTGCTGCCGCCCGGCGCGGTCGGGGAGCTGTACGTCGCGGGGGAGTGCGTCACGCACGGGTATCTGAACAGGCCGGAGCTGACGGACGAGCGCTTCCTGCCGAACCCGTTCCGCAGCGACGCCGAACGCGAGGACGGCCGGTGTCCGGTCATCTACCGCACCGGCGACCTCGTCAGGCGTACCCGGGACGGCGAGATCCAGTACGTCGGACGCAACGACGACCAGGTCAAGATCAACGGCCTGCGCATCGAACTCGGCGAGGTGGAAGCGGTCCTCGCCACGTGTCAGGACGTCCGCGAGTGCGCCGTCGTCGTCACGGCCGACGAGCGCACCCCGGGCAGCAGGCGCCTGGTCGGCTACTACGTGGCGGACGCCGGCGCGAGCGTCGACGAGGACGGCATCTTCGCCGCCCTGCGGGCCCAGCTCATGCCGGGCATGGTGCCGGCACTCCTGGTGCGGCTCGACCGGCCGCTGCCGATGACCATCAACGGGAAGCTCGACACCAAGGCCCTGCCGCAGCCGGGCCTCTCCGCGAAGCGGGCGGTCTACGCCCCGCCGCGCAACCGCACGGAGGCACGGCTGTGCCAGCTGTGGTCCGCGCAGCTGCCCGTCGGCCCGGTCGGCATCGACGACGACTTCTTCCGCTCGGGCGGGGACAGCATCAGCGCCCTGCATCTGGCGAGCCAGGTGCAGCGGGAGGCCGGACGCAAGGTCGGCGTCAAGGACATCTTCGACTTCCCGACCGTCCGGCGACTTGTCGACAACGTACTCTCCGGCCCCGAAGCCGTACGGGGCGCGGACGAGGACGAGGGGGAAGCGCCCGAGCAGGGGAGGCTGAGCGGCGCCTGCCCGCTGCTGCCCATCCAGGAGTGGTTCTTCGCCAAGCCACTGGCCGAACGCGACTGGTGGAACCAGAACTTCGCCGTCAAGACCCCGCCGCTCGACGTGGCCAAACTCCGCGAGGCCATGACCCGGCTCGTCGGACACCACGACGCCTTCAGCCTGCGCTACACCGGAGCCGGCGACGAGGACATCACCCAGACGTACGGCGGCAGCCCGGACCCCGTCCTGCACGAACTCGACGTGTCACAGCTGCGGGCCGAGGAGATCAGCAGCCAACTCGCCGCATGGCAGAGCGGGTTCGACCTGTCGGACGGCCCGACCCACTGTGCCGCGTACCTCCACGGCTTCGAGGACGGCACGGCGCGCGTCTGGTTCGCCCTGCACCACCTGATCGTCGACACTGTCAGCTGGCACATCCTCGCGCAGGACCTGGAGATCCTGTACCACGACGGTGAGCTGGAGGAGAAGACGAGCAGCTACCGGCAGTGGGCCGGGGCGCTGCGCGGTTACGTCCCCGGCGAGGACGAGCGACAGCTCTGGGCGGAGATCACCCAGGGCATGGCATCGGAGCCCGCGGGCGAACTGACCGCACGGTCGCGCGAAGCGCAGACGCTCCGCGAGGAGTTCGCGCTCGACGCCTCGGAGACCCGGACCCTGCTCACCGAGAGCCACTGGGCGTACGACACCACCATGAACGACCTGCTGCTGACCGCGACCGGTCTCGCGCTGCGGTCGGTCACGGGACGGGCGACGAATTACGTCACGGTCGAGGGCCACGGCCGCGAACGCTTCGAGGGAGCGCCCGACGTCCGGGACACCGTCGGCTGGTTCACGACGATGTACCCGCTGGCCGTAGAGGCGGACCCGCACGACCTCGGCCGCTCGATCCTGGGCACGAAGGACGCCTTCCGCAGGGTGCCGCACCACGGCATCGGTTACGGAGCCCTCTTCGGCCGGTACGGCGGTGAGCGGGCACCCCTGCCCGCGGTCAGCTTCAACTACCTGGGCCGGCTCTCCGACGAAGGGGAGCAGGCGCCGGACCGGTCGGCGGGCTGGCAGCTCGACTCGGCGATGTGCGGCAGCCACATCTCCGAGCGGAACAGGGGAGCGGACCAGTTCGGCGTCGACGTGACGATGCGGTGCACCGGCGGCCGTCTCGTGACGGTGATCGACAGCCGGCTGGACGAGGCCACCACCCGGCGCTTCGCGAGCGCGCTCAAGTCGGCGCTCGAAGAGCTGACCGCCCACACGGCAACCGTGGCACGCACCGGGACGGGCCGCGCGCGGACGGACCGGCAGACAGCGCCCGAGGACGCCTTCGACCCGTACATCCTCGTCAACGAGGAGAACGCGGGGAACGAGGAACGCACCCTCTTCGTCTTCCCGCCCGGCGAGGGCGGCGCCGAGAGCTACCTCAGCAACATCGCCCAACGGCTCCCCGGCTACCGGCTCGTGCTCTTCAACAACATCCATCTGCACGCGCCCATGGCCTCGTTCGAGGACCTGGCCCGCTACTACCAGGCGCACATCCGGGAACTCCAGCCGTCCGGCCCGTACAGCCTCCTCGGCTGGAGCTTCGGGGGAGTCCTCTCGCTGGAGGTGTCGCTGCAACTGACCCGCGCCGGCGAGAAGATCGACAACCTGCTTCTCATCGACCCGTACTTCGATGTGCGCCAGGCATCGGCCGATATCGGGCTCCCCGAGGTCGAGGACATCCTCGACCCGATCAACTACCACTACGCGCCGAGCCGGGAGGATCTGGCCCGGCTGGCCGAACGCACCGGAAAACTGCTGATGTTCAAGGCGGACGAGCTCAACGAGATCGTCCGCGACGACGAACAGCGCCGACTGTTCGCGTACTACCAGCGGTCGCCGTACAACGGCCTGGACGCTCTGCTGCCCGCCGAGTCGATCGAGGTCCATCCGCTCCGCGGCGAGACCCACCATTCGTGGGTACGCAACGAGCGCCTGGTCGCCGGGATGTGCGAACGCATCTCGCAGTGCCTTCTCCAGGCGATCTCCAGAGTCCGCAGAGTCCACTGAGTCCACGGAAATCCAACGGAGGGTTTCATGCCGGTCCTGATGCCGTCGTCCGACGTACCGACCATCGACATATCGCCGCTGTCCGGCGCTGACGCGGATGCCAAGAAGCACGTGGCCCAGCAGATCAACAAGGCGTGCCGGGGGTCCGGATTCTTCTACGCGTCCCATCACGGAGTGGACGTGAATCTGCTCCAGGACGTGGTCAACGAGTTCCACCGGACCATGACCGACCAGGAGAAGCACGACCTGGCGATCAACGCGTACAACAAGGACAACCCGCACGTACGCAACGGCTACTACAAGGCGGTCAAGGGCAAGAAGGCCGTCGAGTCCTTCTGCTACCTGAACCCGCTGTTCGGCGAGGACCACCCGATGATCAGGTCGGGGACGCCGATGCACGAGGTGAACCTCTGGCCGGACGAGGACCGCCACCCGAGGTTCCGCCACTTCGGCGAGAGGTACTTCGCCGAGATGCTCCAGCTCTCCACGGTGATCATGCGAGGGCTCGCGCTGGCCCTCGGCAGGCCCGAGAACTTCTTCGACGCGGCGCTCGCGAAGGAGGACACGCTGTCCTCCGTGTCGATGATCCGCTACCCCTACCTGGAGGAGTACCCGCCGGTGAAGACCGGCCCCGACGGTATGAAGCTGAGCTTCGAGGACCATCTGGACGTCTCGATGATCACCGTGCTCTACCAGACCCAGGTACAGAACCTCCAGGTCGAGACGGTCGACGGCTGGCAGGACCTGCCGACGTCCCAGGACAACTTCCTGGTGAACTGCGGTACGTACATGGGGCACATCACCAACGACTACTTCCCGGCCCCGAACCACCGCGTGAAGTTCGTCAACGCGGAACGGCTGTCGCTGCCCTTCTTCCTCAACGCGGGTCACAACAGCGTGATCGAACCCTTCTGGCCCGAGGGCGCGCAGGACAAGGAGACGAACCCGGCGATCTCGTACGGCGAGTACCTCCAGCAGGGTCTGCGGTCACTGATCGTCAAGAACGGCCAGACCTGACCGGGGGCGATGCCCCGCGACCTTCCATGACGGCCCGCCGGTGAACCGGCGGGCCGTCGTGCCGTCCGGGACAGAGCCGTTCGGGACAGGGCCGGGCATGAGGGTGTTTGACCGCATCGGTACCCCGGGCAAGGATGGCGGCCATGCAGCGATCCCGTGCCCGGCGCGCCGTTCTCGGCGCCCTCACCGCCCTCGCCCTCGCCACGCCGGTGTCCTGCGGCCACAGCGGCGCCACGGACGCATCGGCCCCGCCGAGCGCCCCGACCACCGCGGCGAGCGAAACAGGTGAACCGGGCGAGGCCGCGAAGCCGTTGGCCGGTGAGTCCCTGGAAATGAAGCGGGAGTTCACGGCCCTGGAGAAGAAGTTCGACGCCCGGCTCGGTGTTTACGCCGTCGAAACACGAACCGGCCGCGAGGTGGCGTACAACGACGACGAGCGGTTCGCCTACGCCTCCACCTTCAAGGCCCTGGCCGCCGGCGCCGTCCTGCGCAAGTTCTCCCTGAGCGGCATGGACCGGGTCGTCACCTACTCCCGCGACGATCTCGTCCCGCGCTCCGAGGTGACGGCGAAGCACGTCGGCACCGGGATGACCCTGGGCGCGCTGTGCGACGCCGCCATACGGCACGGCGACAACACCGCGGCCAACCTGCTCTTCGACCAGCTCGGCGGCCCCGCGGGCCTCGACGCCGCCCTGGAGGAGATCGGCGACGACGTCACCCGGATGGACCGCCGCGAGACCCAGCTCAACCAGTGGTCCCCGGGCGCCACCCAGGACACGAGCACACCACGGGCGCTCGCCGACGACCTGCGTGCCTTCGTCCTCGAAGACACCCTCGGCAAGGGCGAACGCGCCCAGCTCGCGAAGTGGCTCCGCTCCAGCACGACGGGCGCCGCCCTGATCAAGGCGGGCATGCCCAAGAACTGGGTGGTCGGCAACAGGGCGGGAGCAGGCAGCACCTACGGCGTCCGGAACGACATCGCCGTGGTGTGGCCCCCCGACAGCGCGCCCATCGTCGTGGCGATCATGTCGAACAGCAACAAAGCGGACACCGGCTACGACGACAGGCTGATCGCACAGGCCGCATCCGTGGTCGCCGGCGCGCTGTCCTAGGGCCTGCCCGGCCGCGACCCCGGCGAAAGGACGCGTGGCCGAGATTCGTCATCGTGACGCACATCACTTACTAAACAGTTAGTACAAGGGGAGCCGGGTGCTCCCCTTCGCCGCGCGCGCTCCGGCTCCATGATCCGGAAAGATGCGCAGCTGAGGGCCCCTCATAGTCCGAATTATCGCAGTAAAAGGGATAGTTCAGGCATACGCTGTACGGGTCACTCGCTGAATTCCAAAGGTTTTTTCGCGAAGAGTCCCGGGCGCTCCGGCCATGGCCGAATTCTTACGGCTCCGATGAAATGGCTGGCCAGGCTGCTACGTTCGATTTTTCCGCACGGTTCGTGGCAGTCAATTTCCCTGTTGGTCGACCCTGCACCCGGCCCATTCCGGCCGGTGCATTCTCCTGCCTGAATCCCCACACAATTCTTCCGGGAAGAGAGCGCAGTCATGACCACTGCTCGCCGCGCCTTATCCGTTCCGCCCTTCTACTGCCCGCTCCCCGACGCTGTATACGAAAAGCCTGAAGAGGCCGACGCGGGGGCCGTCGACTGGATGTTCCGCCAGGGCTTCCGAAAGGAGGGGGACTGGCTGCCCAAAATGAAAGCCGGATCGTACACCGCGTACTGCATGCCGTACGTCCTCGAGCGGTGCGCCGAAATCATTACGTACGTCATGTACTGGGGCGGGGCCTGGGACGACGACCTCGATGTGCTCCCGGGCATGGACCAGCCCGCGCCGCTGACCATTCACGTCAGCCGGCTCAAGCACATACTCGCCTCGCCCAGGGCCGAGGTCCCCGCAGGGGAGCCGTACCTCGCCGCGTTCCAGGACTTCTGGAACCAGATAGCGGGACAGGCGACCGCGGACCAGCTCGAGCACCTGCGCCAGGGCTTCTGCAGCTACTTCGACGGTGTGCTGTGGAAGTGCGCGAACCAGGCGACCGGCGAGCTGCCCGAGATGGGCGACTACCTCATCATGCGGGCGAACGACGTCGCCGGCCCCTGGCTGACCGCCCTCACCCCGATCGGCGGCGGTTACGAACTGACCGCCGAGGAGCGGATCGACCCCCGGGTGCGCGCCGCGACCGAGGCTGTATCGCTGATCGTCGGGCTCGACAACGACCTGATCTCCGTACACCGGGAGAACCTTCAGGGCCTGTTCGACCAGAACATCATCAGCATCGTGCAGCGGGACCGGGGCTGCGGTCCCGAGGAAGCGGTCGTCCACGTCACGGCGATGCGCGACCGGATCATGTCCCTCTACCTGGCGCTGCGCGACCAGGTCTCCGCAACCTCACGCCCGGAGCTGGGGCGCTACCTCCACGACATCGGCTACTGGATCCGTGGCCACATCATCTGGGCGGACTTCACCACCCGGTACTGCGCGCCGGTCGATCCGGTCACCGGCGAGGAGCAGAACTACGGCGGCTACGGACTCGTCTGGGCCGACGCTCCCTCCGACAGCGATACCGCACCGCTTCCCATTCCGCAGATCGCCTGGTGGTGGGACCAGCTCAGCTCATGACACGGGCCCTGCGTGCCGCACAGGAATCACAGGAAGCACAGGAATTCCAGGAGGATTCATGACGACCCAGCCAGTCGAATCGTTCGCCAAGGGTGAGGCTCCCGGCGCACTGCCCGTGCTCGGACATGCCAGGCAACTGCGCAGCGATCCCCTCAGCTTTCTGAGCACACTTCCCGAGCACGGCGATCTCGTCCAGATCAAAATCGGGCCCAGCCCCATGTACATCGCGTGCCACCCGGAAATCGTCCACGAAATGCTCGTGGACAAGGTGAAGGATTTCTCCAAGGGCGGTCCGGTCATGGATCGCGTCCGCTCCGTGCTCGGGGACGGACTCGTCACCGTCGACGGCCTGGTCCACCGCACACAGCGCCGGCTGATTCAGCCCGCATTCCACCCTGCCCGGATAGCCGAATACGTCCTGATCATGCAGGAACAGACCGCCCTCGCCTCCGAGGAGTGGCAGCAGGAGAAGAACCTCGACCTCGTGCTCGCCATGGGCAATCTCACCGCCGACGTGACATTGCGCTGCCTGTTCTCCGAGCCCGGTGACACGAAGGTGCGCAGGGGCGGTCACCACGGACTCCCCGCCGCGCTGAACACGGTCATCGACGGCATGTTCTTCCGGATGATCAACCCGCTGCCCACCCTGGCCTCGATGCCCACTCCGGCCAACCGCAAGTACAAGCGGGCCGAGGAGCAGCTGCACCGGGTTGTCTTCGAGACCATCGAGCGCTACCGCTCATCGGGCGACGGCGGCGGTCTGCTGCGGACGATGATGTCCGCGGTCGACGAGGACGGCAACCGCTTCACCGACCAGGAGCTCCACGACCAGGCCATCACCCTTCTCCTGGGCGGGGCGGAGACGACCGCGGTCCTGCTGTCATGGATCTTCCATCTGCTGCACGAGAACCCCGAGATCGCGGACAGGCTGCACGCCGAACTCGACGAGACGCTGGGAGGCCGCCCGGTCTCTCCCGAGGACCTGCCCCGGCTCACCCTCACCCGCAACATCGTGGCCGAGGGGCTCCGGCTGTATCCGCCGGCCTGGCTGCTCAGCCGCCGCTCGAGTGTCGACACCACACTCGGCGGCATCCCCATCCCGGCCGGGACCGACCTCGCCTACAGCCCCTACCTCCTCAACCGCGACCCGCGGTTCTTCGACGCCGCGGACAGCTTCGATCCCGACCGCTGGCTCACCCTGCCCTCCTCGCCCCGGCGCGCCGCCTATCTGCCCTTCGGCGCGGGCAATCGCAAGTGCGTCGGCGATGTCTTCGCCCTCACCGAGTCGCAGGTCATCGTCGCCACCATCGCCCAGCACTGGCAGCTCAGCCGCGCACCGGGCACGAAGACCACCCGCCCGCTCGTACGCATGAGTCTGCGGCCGGACCAGCTCACCGTGGTGCCCACCCGGCGCACACCGGCGCGCAGCCCGGAAACCGCTCCGCGTTGAGCCGGTCCCGTCCACGAGGAGGAATCATGAACAGCTCCCCGCAGCCGACCGGTTCGCCCGTCACTGCCAGGACCGGCGTGAGCACACCTCTGCCGGGCCGCGGGCAGATCACCGTCGTCACCGAACTGCACGGAGAGGCCGAAGGCGCCACGGCCTGCCCGGCCGCGCCCCTGTTCCACCAGGTCCTGGCGGACTCCGGCCTGACCGTGCGGCAGGGCGCCGTCACGCTCTCGGCTCCCGGGTCCGGTGCGGGTCCCGCCACGGTCTTCGTGGCCCCGGCCGACGGACCTGACAGCACGGCCCTGGCCGCCGCCGCCGACCCGGACGATCCCGAGGCGGTCCGGGCGGCCCGCGACGCGGTGGCTTCCGTGGCGGCCGTACGCGGGCCACGGACCGTCTACCTCGCCTCGCCGCGCTCGTTCTGCGCGGGCGTGGACCGCGCCATCGATGTCGTCGACCGTCTGCTGGAGCAGAACGCCGACGCCGACGACCCCGTCTACGTACGCAAGCAGATCGTGCACAACACCCATGTGGTGAACGGTCTCGCGGCGCGCGGGGCGGTGTTCGTCGACGAGCTCGACGAGGTGCCGGACGACGCGACCGTGGTGTTCTCGGCCCACGGTGTCTCGCCGCAGGTCAAGGACCACGCCCGGGCCAAGAACCTGCGTGTGGTCGACGCGACCTGTCCGCTGGTGACCAAGGTGCACATGGAGGCCCGGAGGTTCGCCGCCGAGGGCGACACGGTCGTACTGATCGGCCACGCAGGGCACGAAGAGGTCGAGGGCACGATGGGTTACGCGAAGGACCACGTGGTCCTCGTCGAGACCGCTGACGACGCGGAACGGCTGGAGGTGCCGGACGCGGAGCGCGTCGCCTACCTCACGCAGACCACGCTCGCGGTCGAGGAGACCGCTGACACCATCGCGGCGCTCAAGTCCCGCTTCCCGGCCGCCAAGGGCGCTCCGACGGACGACATCTGCTACGCCACCACCAACCGCCAGCACGCGGTCTCCGAGATCGCATCCCGCAGCGACCTCGTGCTGGTCGTGGGTTCGCCGAACTCGTCCAACTCCGTGCGCCTGGTGGAGCTGGCACAGCGCAAGGGGGTTCCCGCGTACCTGATCGACGACGCCCGCGACATCCGCCTCTCATGGCTGGAGGGCGTCGGCTCGGTGGGCCTGACCGCGGGCGCGTCCGCACCGCCCGATCTGGTCGCCGAGACCATCGCGGTGCTCTCCGGGCTCGGTCCGGTCGAAGTGATCGAGTGCACCACCACCGTGGAGAACGTCTACTTCGCCCCGCCTCGCGCCGTGAGGACATCATGCCCCTGAAACAGACAGAGCGACTGGCACAGACGGATCAACTACGTTCAGGCTCCCTCACGCGGACGGCCGGGGAACCGGCGGAGTCCGTACTCGCGGCCGTCGGTTCCCCCGGCGATCTGCAGAAGCTGCCGGCGCACCGACTGCCCGCCCTGGCCGCCGAGATCCGCGCGACGCTGATCGAGAAGGTGTCCGCATCCGGGGGCCACCTCGGTCCCAATCTCGGCGTGGTGGAGCTGACGATCGCCCTGCACCGGGTGTTCGACTCACCGCGCGACGCGATCGTGTTCGACACCGGTCATCAGTCGTACGTCCACAAGATGCTGACCGGCCGCATCGCGGAGTTCGACGGACTGCGGCAGGCGGACTGCCTCTCCGGCTACCCCTGCCGGGCCGAATCCCCGCACGACATCGTCGAGAACTCACACGCCTCCACCGCGCTCTCCTGGGCGGACGGGCTGGCCAAGGGGTTCGAACTGATGGGCGAGAGCGACCGCTGCGCGGTCGCGGTGGTCGGCGACGGCGCGCTCACCGGCGGCATGTCCTGGGAGGCGCTGAACAACATCGGCGGCGGCCACCGCCCCGTGATCGCCGTGCTGAACGACAACGGCCGCTCCTACGACCCCACCATCGGCGGCCTTGCCGAACACCTCGCGGTACGCCGGGCCCGGTCCCCCGAAGAGGCTTCGCCCGGAGGGCTGTTCGAGTCCCTCGGCTTCACCTGCATCGGCCCCGTGCCCGGCCACGACCTCGACGCGCTTCAGGACGCGCTGCGCGCGGCCCGGGCCACCGGCGGCCCCACCCTCGTCCACGTGGTGACGGTCAAGGGCAAGGGCCACCGGCCCGCGGAGACCGACGAGGCGGACCGGCTGCACGCCGTCGGCGTCGTCGACCCGGCGACATCGCGCCCGCTGGCCGCCTCGAAGCCGACCTGGTCGAGCGTGTTCGACCAGGAGATCGCGGAGCTGGGGGCCGAGAACGAGAAGGTGGTGTGCCTCTCGGCGGCGATGGTCCGCCCCACCGGCCTGCACACCTTCGCCACCCGCTTCCCCGACCGCTGCTTCGACGTGGGCATCGCCGAGCAGCACGCGGTCACCTCGGCAGCGGCGCTCTCCACGGCGGGGCTGCACCCGGTGGTCGCCATCTACTCGACCTTCATGAACCGCGCCTTCGACCAGGTGCTGTTCGACGTGGCCCTGCACGACCGCCCGGTCACCTTCGTACTGGACCGGGCCGGCATCACGGGTCCGGACGGAGCGAGCCACCACGGCATGTGGGACCTGTCCACGTTCAGCCAGGTGCCCGGCATGCGGATCGCCGTACCCCGCGACCCCGCCACCCTGCGGGCGCTGCTGCGGGAAGCGGTCGCCCTGGACTGCCCGACCCTGCTGCGCTACCCGAAGGCGACCGCCGGGGCCGACCTCCCGGTGCTGGAGAGCACCGACGGAGTGGACGTGCTGTTCCGCTCGGCCACCAAGGACGTCCTGCTGATCGCGGCAGGACCGGTCGCCGCCACCTGT
The DNA here is from genome assembly GCF_053617235.1 of Streptomyces sp. NPDC055749. Classification (NCBI taxonomy): domain Bacteria; kingdom Bacillati; phylum Actinomycetota; class Actinomycetes; order Kitasatosporales; family Streptomycetaceae; genus Streptomyces; species Streptomyces sp. NPDC055749. The sequence goes on from NZ_JBSHFH010000005.1 coordinate 152,028, forward strand.
GTCGAGGCGGCCGGGTATCTGTCGTCCACCGGCATCGGCTGCACTGTGGTGGACCCCCGCTGGGTCGTCCCGGTCAACCCGCGGGTGACCGCGCTCGCGGCGGCCCACACTCTCGTGGTCTCCGTGGAGGACGGCAACCGCGCGGGAGGCGTCGGCTCACTCATCGCCCAGGCGTGTGCCGACGCGGCGAACCCCGCGCCGGTGATCAGTCTCGGCCTGCCCCGGGCGTTCCTGCCCCACAGCACCCGCCCCGATCTGCTGGAACGCACCGGTCTGACCACGCAGGGCATCGTCCGGTCCGTCCTGCGCGCCCGAGCCGATCTGCCCCAGCAGCCTGCCTGGAGGAACAGTTGACCACCGATCTCGGCATACCGACGCTCCGCCTTCCGGGCCTGGAGCCGACCCGCCTCCCTTCGTCCGACCCCACGCCCGTGACCGGCCGGATCACCCGCCGTATCGACGTGGGATCCGTACCGGTCGGCGGCGGCGCCCCCGTCTCCGTCCAGTCGATGACCACGACCCCGACCTCCGACGTCAATGCCACCCTGCAGCAGATCGCCGAACTGACCGCGGCGGGCTGCCAGATGGTCCGGGTGGCCGTCCCCTCTCAGGACGACGCCGACGCGCTGCCGGCCATCGCCGCCAAGTCCGGCATCCCCGTCATCGCGGACATCCACTTCCAGCCCAAGTACGTGTTCGCGGCGATCGACGCGGGCTGCGCCGCGGTACGGGTCAATCCCGGGAACATCAAGCAGTTCGACGACAAGGTGAAGGAGATCGCCGGGGCCGCGTCGGACGCGGGCATCCCGATCCGTATCGGCGTCAACGCGGGTTCGCTCGACAAGCGGCTCCTGGCCCGGCACGGAGCGGCGACCCCGCAGGCCCTCGCGGAGTCCGCGCTCTGGGAGTGCTCGCTCTTCGAGGAGCACGGCTTCCGCGACATCAAGATCTCCGTCAAGCACCACAACCCGGTCACCATGATCGCCGCGTACCGGCTGCTCGCAGCCTCCTGCGACTACCCGCTCCATCTCGGGGTCACCGAGGCGGGACCGCTCCAGCAGGGCAGCATCAAGTCGGCGGTCGCGTTCGGTGTCCTGCTGGCCGAGGGAATCGGCGACACCATACGGGTCTCGCTGACCGCCCCGCCGGTCGAAGAGGTCAAGGTCGGCCAGCAGATACTCCAGTCGCTCGGGCTGCGCCCCAGGCATCTGGAGATCGTGTCCTGCCCCTCCTGCGGTCGCGCACAGGTCGATGTCTACGCCCTCACCGAGAGGGTCCAGGCGGCGCTCGACGGCTTCCCGCACCCGCTGAGGGTCGCCGTCATGGGGTGCGTGGTCAACGGACCGGGTGAGGCGCGCGAAGCCGATATCGGTGTCGCTTCGGGCAACGGCAAGGGACAGATCTTCGTCAAGGGCGAGGTCGTCAGGACCGTTCCCGAATCCAAGATCGTCGAAGCGCTCGTCGAAGAGGCGATGCGCATAGGCGAATCCATCGAAGCAGAGTCCATCGAAGCAGAATCCGGTCAGGAGGCGACCCTGTGATTTCGACGTCGACGAGCCGCCCGCGCCCCGCGACCAGCACCCTCGAACCGGCCGCCGTCCGCGAGGAGATCGACAAGCGGCTGCACGGATTCCTGGACGACAAGGCCCAATGGGCGACCGATCCCCACCTGGTCGCCCTCATCGAGCACGTCCGCGGCTTCCTGACCTCCGGCGGCAAACGCATACGGCCGCTGCTGTGCATGGTCGGCTGGCACGCGGCACGGGGTTACGGCGATCCGGGCCCCGTTCTCACGGCAGCCGCTTCCCTCGAACTGTTCCACGCCTTCACGCTCATCCACGACGACGTCATGGATGCGTCCGACACCCGGCGCGGACAGCCGACCCTGCACCGGGTCCTCGCCGCCACCAGGCCGGAAGACACCGAACCGTCGGCCGCCGACCGCTTCGGTGAGAACAGCGCCATCCTGCTCGGCGACCTCGTCATGGTCTGGTCCGACGAGATGCTGCACTCGGCCGGGCTGCACCACCGGCAACTGAAGGCCGCACGGCCGCTGCTGGACGCGATGCGCATGGAGGTGATGATCGGCCAGTACCGGGACCTGCTCTCGACCGGGCATCCCACGCCGGACGTCGAGTCGGCGCTCACCGTCATCCGCTTCAAGACGGCCAAGTACACGGTGGAACGCCCGCTGCACATCGGCGCCGGCCTCGCCGGAGCCGACCAGCGGCTGCTGGACGTCCTGACCGCGTACGCCCTGCCGATCGGCGAGGCCTTCCAGCTGCGCGACGATCTGCTGGGCGTCTTCGGCGACTCCGAACTGACCGGGAAGTCGACGCTGGACGATCTGCGGGAGGGCAAGGCGACCGCGCTGATGGCCCACGCGCTGCGCGGCGCCGATCCCCGTCAGGCCAGGACGCTGCGCTCCCTGGTCGGCGATCCCGCGCTGGGCGACGAGGGCGCCGGGACGGTACGCGCTCTGCTCAGGGCGACCGGGGCCGTCGACGAGGTGGAGGCGATGATCACGGCGCGGATCGACCGGGCCCGTGAGGTTCTGGACGGGGCGCCGTTCCCCCACGAGGTCAAGAAGACCCTGGAGGACTTCACCACCCGCGCCACGCTGAGAACCTCCTGACGGGTTCCCGCTCACCGACACGTCCCGGTGACGTGGCCTACCAGGGCCACGCCACCGGGACGTGTTTCAGTTCCGGCCGCTCACGCGCCGGTTCACGCGGCGAGCTTCTGCACGGCATCCGGTGCGGGCTCCGGGACACCGCGCCGGTAGAGCAGGAAGGTCACCACGCAGCCGACGGCGGTGAAGCCGGCTGCCCACCAGTACGCGGTGGAGTAGCTGTGCAGCGCGGCCTCCGCGGCGGCCAGCGGGGTGGGCTTGTGGTCGCTGAGGTACGCGGTGGCGGCGGTCGCCGCGAGGGTGTTGAGCACCGCGATGCCCAGCGAACCACCCACCTGCTGCGTGGTGTTGACCGCGGCCGATGCCACACCCGAGTCGTCGTCCCGGACACCGTAGGTGGCGAGGTCGATGGCCGGGGCGTAGATCAGACCCAGACCGAAGCCGAGGACCAGGAGCGGGGGCAGGATCCCGCCGACGTAACTGCTGTCCAGCTCCAGCGCGGTGAACCAGACCATGCCGGCCGTGAGGAAGGCCATGCCGAGAGGTACGACGACCTTGGGGCCGAAGCGCGGCATGAGGACACCCGTGGCGACGCCCGAAGCCGCCACCAGGGAGACCGGGATCGGCAGGAAGGAGAGCCCCGTCTCGATCGGGGAGTACTGGAGGGTCTGCTGCATGTAATACGCGAGGAACAGCGCCACCGCGTACATACCGCCCGTGGTGATGAGCAGCGCGATGAGCGAGGCGCCGCGGTCACGGTTGAGGAGGATGCGCAACGGCAGGAGCGGGCGGCTCGCCTTGGTCTGCCAGTAGGTGAACGCGCCCAGCAGGACGGCTCCGCAGGCCAGGAAGCCCCAGGTGGCCGGTGAACCCCAGCCCTTGGACTCGGCGTTGGAGAATCCGTAGACGAGGGAGAAGAGTCCGAGGGTGACGAGCACCGCTCCGGGCATGTCGAGCTTGGGCCGGTCGGTCTGCCGCTGGCGTTCGATCAGCAGCGCGCCTCCGATGAGGGCGGCAGCGGCGAGCGCCACGTTGATGTACAGGGTCCAGCGCCAGTCGAGGTACTCGGTGAGGACCCCGCCCAGCAGGTTTCCGAGGGCGCCGCCGGCACCCGCGATGGCACCGAAGATGGCGAACGCGCGGGCACGCTCCTTGACGTCCGTGAAGGTCGTCGTCAGCAGGGAGAGCGCGGCCGGGGCGAGGAGAGCTCCGAAGAGACCCTGCAACGCCCGTGCCAGCACCAGGAATTCGAAGTTCCCGGCGGCGCCGCCGATGACGGACGCGACGGCGAAGCCGACCAGGCCCACCAGGAAGGTGCCCTTGCGGCCGAACAGGTCCGCGATACGGCCTCCGAGCAGCAGCAGGCTGCCGAAGGTGAGCGCGTACGCGGTGACGATCCACTGCCGGTCGTTGTTCGAGAACCCGAGGTCGGTCTGGGCCGACGGGAGCGCGATGTTCACGATGGTGGCGTCCAGCATGATCATCAGCTGCGCCAGCCCGATGACGGCCAGCGCCCACCATCGGCGCGAAGAGGGCTCGGGGCCGGGCAGTACGTCGTTTGGACGGTCGGTGCGCGCGTCCGCGGAAGACGGCATGACAGTGGCTCCAGGTGACGGGGAACGGGAAGGAGGCCCTCATGACCGTTGGAAGGGTGATGAGGCCCAGGGTCCACACTGTCGAGAAAGTAACCAGTTAGTCAATAACGCTGCGCAGTCGTCCCGCCTCATTCGGCGATGCGTACCCGGATCCCCACATTGCGCTCCTGGCCGCCCCGCAGCCGGCTGCCGGCAAGCCCCACCCTCGCCACCAGTCCGTACTTGCGCTTCATCAGATCGAGGTAGTGCCGGGTGCCTTCCGCGCCGGGCAGCTCCGCCACCCCCCGCACGGCGTCCCCGCGCACTCTGCCCCGCCAGTCGCACGGCGCGAGGGTGACCTCTCCGCTGTTACGGATCCGCTTGACCTTGCCCGAGTCCGCCGCGCTCCACACGGCCAGCGAGTCGCCGTCGAGCATCACCCAGACCGGGGTGGGCACGGCCCGGCCGTCCTTGCGGAAGGTGGTGAGGAGCAGATACTTGCTTGCCGCCAACTGGGCCAGCTGTGTGCCGAATTGAGTCATGGCCGCAGGGTAACCGGTTAGTCAATTATGCTGTGGCTGACACGTCGACAGGCAGTCGTCCGCCCGCCCCATGAGGAGACCTTGCATGGCGAGATTCGCCTGGGCCGTACTCGCCGGCTTCGTCCTCGGCACCCCGGCCGTCCCCTTCGGCCTGTCCCTCTCACTGCCGGCGCCCGTGGCGCTCCTGGCGGTGCTGACCGGCTCGGCCTGCTGCCTCCTCTTCGCGGTGTTCGCGATGGAACGCGTACGGGCCCGCTGGCAGAAATGGCGTGCGACCAAGAAGGACACCACCGACGGGACGCCGCCGAAGACCGACCGGCTCTCCGGCAAGACGGGACTGCGGGCACGGCGGGTGGTCGACCGCTACGGCGCGATCGGCTTCGGCGTGATCGGTCCGGCCCTCTTCGGCACCTGGGGCTCCGCACTGCTGGGCGCGGCGCTCGGCGTTCCCCGGTGGCGGCTGCTCAGCTGGCTGATGGTCGGCGTCACACTCTGGTGCACCGTCATGCTGGTCGCGTCCGACGCCGCTTTCGACGCCTTCGGCTTCGGCTGAGCCCGGACCACCCGGCGGTGGTCACGCCCGGCCGGTCCACCGCTACGATTCCCCCATGTCCCGAGCAGAGGCCACGAAGCTCCGCATCCTCCAGGCCGCCACCGACGAGTTCGCCACGCACGGGATCGCCGGAGCTCGGGTCGACCGGATCGCTTCCGCGGCCTCCGCGAACAAGAACCTGATCTACGTCTATTTCTGCAGCAAGGACCAGCTGTTCGACGCCGTCTTCGACGCCCACGTCGCCCACGGCCTGAACATGGTCCCCTTCACCCCGGAAGACCTCCCCGGCTACGCCGGCAGGCTGTTCGACTTCTGCCTTGAACACCCCGAGGTCATCCGGCTCGCCACCTGGCACCGCCTGGAGCGAGGCGACAGCGACAAACGCGACCCCGCGGCATCCCCGACCCGCGACGCCAAGCTGGAGGCCCTCGCCCAGGTCCAGGCCGAGAAGGGCATCGCCCCCGGCTTCTCAGCCCAGGCGCTCCTCACCCTGGTCCTGGCCATCGCAACGGCCTGGAGCCCCACCAACGCCACATCGATCCCGGCCTCCGCCACCTCCGGCCCCACCCCGGAAGAACGCCGCCACGCCATCACCGAGGCGGTGCGCCGCCTGCTCTGAGGGGCGCGCGAGGTCCAACGGCATGAAAAAGACCCTCTGTTCAGTGTCTCCACTGATCAGAGGGTCCATCCGGAAGTGCCCCCGACAGGATTCGAACCTGCGCACCCGGCTCCGGGGGGCATGCGCCTATGTGCCCCGACTGGCCGCCTGAGCTGGGAGAACGTTCAACCGAGACCAAACCGGATGTGAACTCACTCGCCACTCACTCGGAGCGCACAACGATCCTCTCTGCCAGAGGGCCCCCGACTACAACCCGTTCAAGCCCGCGACCCTAGCGATGGCCCGGACGAGGAGATCGTCATCTGTCGAGTCCCGCCACTGGACAACCTCCATGCGAGGATGTCCATCTCCACTCGTCGCATTGAACTCCCGTACTTCTTGGGACAACGGAGCATTGGTCAAGACGAGCACTCCTGTGGCAAGTAGCGGCATGCGCTCAGTCAGTCTCTTAATGTCCTTCATGGTCAGCTTGCTTTGACGAAACAGCACCTCCACCGCGAAGCTTCCACCGACTTCGGTCTCGCAATAGGCATCGAATCCCTGGTCCCCACTATTTCGCTGCACGTGGACGCTGTTTACGCTGAGTGCGCCGAGGGCTTGCTCTTCGTACTGGCGATGGCGGAGGGCTGGGTTACTCGCAAGGGCGAGGGCTTCCACGATGCGTCTGGCAGCGGTGACATAGGATTTGGCGCCGCTGACTGTTGGGATCACATCGCCCTCGTGTACCACCCTGTTCCGTAGTTCAGACAGGTCTGTGGCGGAACGGGCGAGTTCGGGCGAGAGGACGTCGGTAGGAGAAAGGCTGCGCGGCAGCGCCCGGAAGAGGCCTTGCTCGACCGTGGCCTTACGGATTGCAGCATTGACCTCACGCCATGCACCCAGAATGGCCGCGGTTGTCTCTGTCTCCGCGAGTTGCAGCAAGTCCGAGAAGGCATCGTCTGGCTTCTTCGTCCTGTGGTGCCCTTGGGCAGGGGGAGCGTCTGCTGGCTCAGCGGGAACATCCAAGTCGGGCGAGAGCTCTCTCGCCCTTTCATTCTCGGCCGTAGCCACCTCCGCCGCGATGTTGGTAGCGATCCCGTCGGTCTCGTCGGCCACTGCGGCGGCCTGAGAGTCGAAGGCCACTGTGCCTAGGGGGGTTTCCAGCGATTCGACGCGGCTGAAAAGGGAAGCAAGTTGCTTCCTAAAGATGGTTCCGAGCGTCAGTACGACTCCCGGCCATATCAGTGCTCGGATGTAATCCAAGGCCATTTGCCATGACATGGCGGCATGTTCCCACAGCGGGCCCTCCCGCGGTGGCAGCACGTGAAAGTTGCGCGGGTAACCTCCCGCAGGCGCGTCGGACTACGAGGCGCTGTACTCGTGCGACCGCCAGATGCTCCATCGGATCAGGCACCGAGGATGCGGGTTCGAGGATCTCGCCGGCCACACGTGCGCGCCGACCACCCGTCGACGAGGGCGGGCCGCAACGCTGAGACCCGCGGCTGCCGCCTTCCGCCCTCTAGAGACCGTGCTGCGGGAGTAGTAACTTACTCACTCTGCGAGGGAGGGGGGCCCGTGGGAGTAGCGGATAGCTGGCAGCAGGAGCAGGTCAGCCTGGCGTACGTCGCCGCTCTAGCCACGAAAGGCGGATACACCTTGGGGAAATGGGAAGTTGACAAGGATGGTGTTGACCTCTCTGTAAAGCGGGCGGATGGCCTTTCTTTCGAATTGCAGATGAAGTGCACCTACAGTCCAAAGATGGCATCGCAGGGGGGTTCCTACTCTTACGATCTGGATATTCCCACATACGACAAGCTGCGTGCGTCGACACGAACAGCCGTTGGTATTCTTGGGCTGGTTATTGTTCCTCGTGAGATCGAAGAATGGATGCTCCACGATGAGCGAGAGCTGACCATGCGGTGCTCCGGCTATTGGGCTAAGATTCAAGATCTTCCAGCAGTGGAGAATTTGAGCACAAAAGCTATCCAGCTGCCGAGATCTCAGCGCATTGACTTACCCGGATTTGAGGAGATGTTTTCCCACGCGCACCATCGTCTGTTGTACGGCGCTCAGGCGGTGGCGGCGGCGTGACCGGATTGAGAGTGGGCTTCGCTGAGACCGCCAGCTATTTGATGCGTGCCGAATGGCATCCAGTAGCGCAGGGGCCGTTAGCCGAGATCTGGGAAAGTCAATCACATGAGCCGCTGCGCCTCATGGTGCCAAAGCATAGTTCGGCTCCTGATTTTGTGCCCATGCTGGACAATATGACAAAAGAGCTTGCGAGGCACGAAGGGCGGAAGCCAGAAGACGTCCGGGTGGACATGGCGCGTCAGTTTCTCGATATCACAAAGCTCAGGGCGGTCAGCGATGGGATGATCGACGACACGATCCCACTCAACGCTGGCATTGCTCTCTTTGAGTCGGCGAAGCGCCTGGTTGTGGCCTCAGCTGCGTCGACCTTGATGCGGCAGGGGAATTTTGGACGAAATATGCCGAAAAGGGCGATTAATCATGCCAAGCAAGTTCGTCTCGGGCACACAATTCAGGGGTCCTACATTGTGCCCATCATTAGCGAGGTCAAGGTTCCCGATGTCTACTCGCTCGATGAAGGAATCGACAATGAACCGCGTCTGGATTTGAAGGTTGAGGAGGCGCGGTTCGATCGCAGAGTAACCACCACGATGGCGCACGCGCTGGGGGTGCTGGAAGAGATTGCCGTAACACGCGAGCGCGTGCCCAGCATCTCTGAGATGCACGATGCCGTCGCGGAGGGCGTGTCTCGGGAATTGTGTGATGCCGTGTTCCGGGTACTCGCTACCGGTCAGGTAGATAATTATGACATTAATTTCCAATGGGCCCCAGCTGTCACCCCGCCTCTTCTCTTGGCTGAGCGAGTAGACTTCCCCAAGGAGTCTGCATTCGTCGTCGACGAGATCGCGACCATCCTGAAAGACTCTGAGCGAGTCGAGGAGCAGGTCATCTTCGGCATTATCACCAACTGTGCAGCCCCACTGAATGAGGGGACAGGGCGGGTTACGGTGCAGGCAGCTATTAATGGTCGGGCGCGAACCGTAAAGTTCGACCTCAGCTGGGAGATCTTCGCGCAAGCTTCCCGATACATGGCGGAACGGCGTGCAATTTTTGTCAGGGGAATCCTTCACATGCCTAGTGGTCGGCAGGCAACGATGGAAGTGAGCGCCTTCGGGCTCGACCCATCGACGATGACGTTGGACGACGCACTCCAAGCGCCAGGCAGTGATATTCACACGCGTGAAGTGCTGCCTCCCAGGGATGGGTCACGAGACGCGTAGTCACTCGCACCAAAGTAATTCCCTCAGAGGGCTGTGGCCTGGGCGGACCGCCGCTGACCGCGCACGACGGATTCTGAGCGTGCGTATCTTCGCGCGAGTCCCTCGTTGTTGTAACGCAGTTGGACATTCAGTCCGCGCGCAACTCCCAGAGGAAGTGGCCTCCCGCGCCTGCGACCTCCCCGGGTCGGCTTCGCCGACGGGCTGCAACACCCGGAGTGTTGCAGCCCGTCGGCGACCGGACACCCCGGACAGCGCTCATTCTGACTGCCCGGTGCGTTCCCGCAGGTCAGCAGGCCAACCGGACAGGCGGACAGCTGGGACACCTTCCGGCACGGTCACAGTAGACCCGGACATTCCGTCCGGGTCTTCCTCTGTTTAGCCCTGCACCCTGATTGCGGTGGTCATGGCTCGGATCTCTTACACGTTCACCACCGCGTCGGTACCGTGATGGCGCCCCTACTCAGCAGCGGGAGGCAACACCCCATGCGTGGTCTTGGAGATCACCTCAGCATCGGCGAGCGAATTGCGTTCTACCGGAAGCGCCGTGGATACACGCAAGAGGTGCTGGCCGGACTGGTCGGTCGTAGCACCGACTGGCTGGCGAAGGCCGAGTCCGGGCGCCGTATGCCTCCGAGGGTCGACATGCTCGCGGAGCTCGCGCGCATCCTGCGGGTCCCCCTCGGTGACCTGGTGGGGCAGTCCGTGCTTGTGGACGAGGAGCAGCAGGACGATGTGCCGGCCGTCCGCGACGCGCTCATGAGCCCGCGGTGTCTATCGCGTCTCCACTTCGGGCCGGACGCGGAACGACAACTCCCCGACCCTGCCCCTGCCGCAGTACCTGTCGAGAAGTCGTGGAACGACTACCAGGGTGGTCGGCTCGGCAGCGTGATCGCAGCCCTCCCCGCAATGCTCCAGAGCGCGCAGGAGCTGGAGGATCGTGCGGCGCGCCGCGAGGAGGACCGTCACGACTGCTGGGCAGTGTCCGCCCGGACGCGCCACCTTGCCGCCATGACGCTCGCAAAAATCGGAGAGTCCGATATCTCGTGGCTTGCGGCAGAGCGCGCGATGCAGGCCGCGGACGCGTCCGATGACCCACTCGTACCGGCGTCGGCCGCTCGCTCGGGAACACATGCCCTGCTCGCCAACGGCCGCTATGAGGGCATGATTCACCTACGGGCCGCTGCTGCCGCCGCTCGGCACCAGGACCGTCCCACGGCTACCCGCCTCTTGAAGCGCGCCGAAGAACTCGCGGACGACCTCGGCTCAGACGAGAACTACTGGCACACGACTTTCGGTCCGACGAACGTGGTCCTGCACCGGCTGTCCATTGAGCTGGACCTCGACAACGTCTCGTACGTGGTGGAACACGGTCGGATCAACGTGGATCACATGCCGCAGGAGCGCAGCGTCTCGCACTGGATCGACTTCGCCCGCGCTCTCTCGCTCGCCGGACACGGTGACGACGCCTTTACGGAACTGCGCACGGCCGAACGCACATCGCCGCAGCTCGTACGCAACAATCTCAGGGTGCGCGAGACGCTGCGAGACCTGACCGAGCAGTCCCCGGTGACAGCGTGGCCTCGCTCGTCCGAGGTGTTCGTGATGGCCCAACGATGCAGGGCGGTGCAGTGAGTACGGGGAAGCGCGGAGTTCTCGGAGTGGTGGGATCGGCGGCCGACGGAATTGAAGGCCTCCGCACTGGACTGGTCGAGCCCGCCTTGGAACGGGGCTGGCAGGTGGCCGTGACGCTGACGCCAACAGCTGGCAACTGGCTGCGGATGAGTGGAGAGGCGGAGCGGCTGGAGCAGCTGACGGGGCTCCCGGTACGGGATGATCCGCGGCTCCTGGAGACGCTCGCCCGCATCCGCTCGTCGACTGCTATGCGGTCGCTCCGGCGAGCGCGAACTTCGTCGCCAAGCTCGCAACTGGTATCGCGGACAACCAGGCGCTGACGCAGGTGGGCGAGGCCATGGGGACGCTCGGACTGCCGGTCGTGGTCTTCCCTCGGGTGAATGCGGCCCACGCGCGCCACCCTGCCTGGCAGCGCCATCTTGAGGCATTGCGTGACGGGCAAGTCCATCTCGTCTATGGCCCCGATGTGTGGCGGCTGTACGAACCGCGCGAGGCGCCCTCGGGGCGCGAACTGCCGTGGCCCGCAGTGTTGGATGCGATCGACCGAGCGATGGAGTGACGCCCAGTCAGCACGGCTGATCTGCAACGACGATGGACCCGGACACTCTGTCCGGGTCCATCGTCGTTTCCGTGCACAAGCTTTCTCGCATGTCAGAGACGTTCGAACAGCCCAGCAGCGGAGCGGGACTCGCTCCCGCTCAGTGCGCCCTGATCAGAGCGAGTCTCAACACGGCGCGCATGGAGACGACTCGGCTGGTTGAACGGGCCGACTCCATCGCTGAGCGGGTGCTGACCCGCCGGAATTCGCGATCTGCTCAAGGCGCTCAAGGCGCTCTCCAAGCTGACGGATCGTCTCGTGCATCGCGCTGATCTCCGTGGCGAGCGAAGCGAACGCCGACCCTCCGCGCTGCCCGTCATCGACGGGCTGCGAGGGGTCAACCACGAAGGTGCCGCGCCCCTGCTCACAAGCGATCGGAGCCGACGAAGCTTCCGTTCAGCGGTGGACAGCACAGGCACCGCCGCAGTTGCAGGCAGACCTCCGGGCCTGGGTGGCCGTGCTCCGCGGCAACGGCAAACTGCCCTCCCCGCCGATGCCCTGGACACGATCCGCGGCTACATGCTCCACGTCGCGGCCGTCCTGGATGCCTGGGATTACTTTGCCTCACTCAACGAAGTCACCGAGAAGGAGGTGAAGACGGCCGCTGTCAACTACTCATACTTCACAGGGCTGCGGTCGCTCTTCAGGGCCTTGCGGCGCGAGCGTCGTATCCTTCGCGACCCAGCCCGGAACGTGCACCTCAAGGCTCCCGTCAGAGTCCCCCGGGCCATCCCATCGGACCGGCTCAGGGGGCTGCTGGATCAAGTTTCCGGCGCCAAGGACAAACCCGCCCTCGTTTTGATCGCTGTCCATGCCATCCGCCCCAAGCGGGTCGCCGAGATCTGGCTGGACGATCTCGACCGGTCGACCGGACGTCTGCGGATCCGTCGACCGAACCGGCTCGATCACGAGGTCTGCCTGGACGAGTTCGCCCTCCGGTTCGTCAAAGACTGGCTGGTCGAGCGTCACCATCGGTGGCCGCACAGCACCAACCCCTATCTGATCGTCAGCCCCATCACGGCCATGCATGTCGATCAGCCGGCAGTCGGCATCTCCAGCTGCCACACACTCCGCGACCGAATCGGGATCAACGCCACGCAGCTCCGGCAAGATCGACTGCTCGACGAGGCCCGTGAGACTGCGGACCCGATCCGGCTGATGCGTCTGTTCGGCATCACTTCCCACACCGCGATCCACTACGTTCGCGCCGCCCACCCCGAGCGCTTCGCCATTGACCCGACCCAGGCATGACGGGGTGCTGTCATTCCGCTCCGCTGCTGTTCAGGGCCGTGAGTACGTGATCCAACTCATTCGGCATCACAGCGACAAGAAGGGCCCCCTCGGGAGAGGTGCACTCAACGATCCGGGACCCACCGTTGATCTTCACCGCCTCTCGCAGCGACGGTGAACGCACGCTGACCCGACGCAACCCTTCCGGAAGAGACACTGCCGCACCGGCCTTGGTCCGGGGCTCCCAGGCCATTCCAGAAGGACCTATCAGCAGCCGTCCACGAAGCCATCGTCCTTCAAGCGAAGGATGCCGGAGCAGGCAGGGAACCTTGATCACATTTCCCTGAGCGCCGCTGTCTGCACGTTGCTTCGCCTTGCGGCGGAAAAGCCACGCCGTCAGCCCTGCCGCTGCCAGGCCAACCACTAGTTCGATCACTGGAGCATTCAAGCAGCGCTGAACCTGAGTGCCCACCCCTTCGAATGCTCGCCACTGCCAGCAGGTTCGCCTCCAGTCGACCTTCAGAATCTGCGAACCCGCTGGTTTTTGGGGTTCCCGTGGCGGAGGTATCCCGCCGTGCCGTGCGGGCAACTCACCGGAGGTGGTGCACCGTCGCTACGCGGGCTGCATCGACGGCCATGAGGAGCTGAACAACCGCAAGATCGAGAAGTCCATGGGGTGGGGTGAGGAGACCGGTCAGTGAGCTGCGATCAACCCTGAGAACTCACTCGCCACTCACTCGCGATCAGTGAACACACAACGACAAAGGCCCGGACTCAGTGGGACTGAGTTCGGGCCTTCATGCTTGGCACTTCAGCTGGTCAGCGAGTTGATCGCGTTGTCCCGGCTGGAGTGCCCCCGGCAGGATTCGAACCTGCGCACCCGGCTCCGGAGGCCGATGCTCTATCCCCTGAGCTACGGGGGCGTGTCGCTGTGTTGTGCGGCGACGAGTGAAACCCTACCAGCTTCCGCAGGCTGTCCGTGAACAGGTATTCACGCGTCCCCGTGGCGCGTCCCAGTGGCGCGGGGCCGGGGGCGGAAGTGGACAAAAGCCGGACGCGGCCCCTCCGGCGGACCTACTCTCGGAGGGTGTCTGGCGCGTCCGGCCGGGTGCTTGTTGTCGACGACAACAAGGTCATCCGGCAGTTGATCAGGGTCAATCTCGAGCTGGAGGGCTTCGAGGTCGTGACCGCGGCCGATGGTGCCGAGTGCCTGGATCTGGTGCACAGGGTCTGTCCGGACGTGATCACGCTCGACGTGGTGATGCCCAGGCTCGACGGCGTCCAGACCGCCGCCCGGCTGCGTGCCGATCCGCGTACGAGTCATCTGCCCGTCGCGATCATCAGCGCCTGTACGCCGTACGAGGTCGACGCGGGGGTGGCCGCAGGAGTCGATGCGTTTCTGGCCAAGCCGTTCGAGCCCAGCGAGCTGGTGCGGATGGTGTGGCGTCTGATGCACCGGGAGGACCCACCGGCGGTCGACGGCAGACACGGTGCAGGACGGGCGGGGAGCCCGGCGGGCTGACCGCATGGCGAAACCGGGTCGCGTGGTGACCCCCCTCCTCCCATACGCTTGTCCCGTGACCCCGGCAGATCTCTCCATGACCGTGCTGCACGCCGTGCGGCGCGCGGTCGACGAGGATGCCTTGCGCGCGCCCGTACCCGCGCGCGTGCGAGTGGAAAGGACCAGGCCCGGCGGCAGCGGCGACTACGCCTGCGCCGTCGCCCTCCAGCTCGCGGGTCCGGCCGCACTGCCGCCGCGGGAAGTGGCGCGCATCCTGCGCGACCGGGTCGCCGGTACGCCCGGTATCGGGCGGGTCGAGATCACCGGGGCAGGCTTCCTGAACTTCACGCTCGACGCGTCCGCCGACGCCGCCGCACGCGCCGCCCTCGTGCACGAGGTACGGGAGCAGGGGCTCCGGTACGGGCGGGTCACCGCGGACACCGGCCGGCTGCACCGGCTGCACCACCGGCGCGAGGTCCGGGCCGCGGTCGTCTCCCAGACGATGTCGCGCGTCCTGCGCACCCAGGGCGGCCAGGTGCGTACCGGCTGCACCGACGCGCCCGACCCCGACTGGGAGTATCTGCGGGTCGGCGTCGGGGCGTACGACGGGGCCGCCGGGAGCGTCGAGCTCCGGCCTGTACCCGCCGGAGCCACCGCCGGTGAACTGCTCGGCCGGCTCGGCCGCGACGCCGCCCTGTGGGGACTGCTCCGGCCCGCAGGACACGACCGTGCCCCGCTCGGCGACGACCTTCTCGTGCAGGGGGAGGCGAATCCCGTATTCCTGGTGCGGTACGCCTACGCCCGTGCCCGGGGGCTCACCCGCGGTGCCGACCGGCTCGGGTTCACCGGTGCGTACGAGGAGGACGTCGAGGCGCCCGCACTCCACGCCGCACTCGCCGACCACCCCGCCGTTCTCGCCGCGGCGGCCCGCCTTCACGCACCCGACCGGATCGCCCGGCACCTCGAAACGGTGGCGCACGCCTTCTTCGACTTCCACGACGCCACATCCCCGCTCCCCGTCGGCGACGAGAAACCCTCGGCCGCCCACCGCTCCCGGCTGGCCCTTGCCGAAGCTGCCGGGACGGTGCTGGCAGGCGGCCTGTACCTGCTCGGCATCAGCGCGCCCGAACACCTCTGAGACCCGAAAGAGCAGAACACCACGATGAGCCGATCCGCCCACCCCGCAGGCCCCCGCCACGCCGACGTCCTCCACGAAGGGCACTACACGGCGCCGCCCGCCGACCTGAACGTCCTGGACGAGAAGGTCTGGTCCCGCACCGTCACCCGCGACGCGGACGGCGCGCTCACCGTCGGTGGGATCGAAGTCGCCCGGCTCGCCGAGGAGTTCGGCACTCCGGCCTACTTCCTCGACGAGAGCGACTTCCGGGCCAGGTGCCGCGCCTGGGCCGACGCCTTCGGACGCGACGCCGATGTGTTCTACGCCGGGAAGGCGTTCCTGTCGCGTGCCGTCGTGCGCTGGCTCCAGGAGGAGGGACTCAACCTCGACGTCTGCTCCGGCGGCGAGCTGACCACCGCACTGGACGCCGGGATGCCCGCGGAGCGCATCGCCTTCCACGGCAACAACAAGAGCCTGGACGAGATCGAGCGCGCCGTCCGCCTCGGCGTCGGGCGGATCGTGCTCGACTCCTTCCAGGAGATCGTCCGGGTCGCCGATGTCGCCCAGCGCCTCGGCAAGCGCCAGCGCGTCCAGATCCGCGTCACCGTCGGCGTCGAGGCCCACACCCACGAGTTCATCGCCACCGCCCACGAGGACCAGAAGTTCGGCATCGCGCTGGCCGGGGGACAGGCCGCCGAGGCCGTCCGC
This sequence comes from Streptomyces sp. NPDC055749, assembly GCF_053617235.1. Classification (NCBI taxonomy): domain Bacteria; kingdom Bacillati; phylum Actinomycetota; class Actinomycetes; order Kitasatosporales; family Streptomycetaceae; genus Streptomyces; species Streptomyces sp. NPDC055749. Next base: position 168,024 of record NZ_JBSHFH010000005.1, read on the forward strand.
AGGGCGCTCACCCTCGACGGGCTCGAACTCATCGGCATCCACTCGCACATCGGCTCGCAGATCTTCGACATGGCGGGCTTCGAGGTCTCCGCGCGCCGCGTGGTCCAGCTGCTCGCCGAGGTGCGCGACGAGCACGGTGTGGAACTCCCCGAGATCGACCTGGGCGGCGGGCTCGGCATCGCCTACACCTCCGAGGACGACCCGAGCGAGCCGCACGAGATCGCCAAGGCGCTCAGCGACATCGTCACCCGCGAGTGCGAGGCGGCCGGCCTCGCCACCCCGCGGATCTCCGTCGAGCCGGGCCGCGCCATCGTCGGACCCACCGCGTTCACGCTGTACGAGGTCGGCACCATCAAGCCCCTCGAAGGACTCCGTACGTACGTGAGTGTCGACGGCGGCATGTCGGACAACATCCGCACCGCGCTGTACGACGCCGAGTACAGCGTCGCGCTCGTCTCCCGCACCTCCGACGCGGAGCCGATGCTCGTGCGGGTCGTGGGCAAGCACTGCGAGAGCGGCGACATCGTGGTCAAGGACGCGTTCCTGCCCGCCGACCTCGCCCCCGGCGACCTGATCGCGGTGCCCGCCACCGGCGCGTACTGCCGCTCCATGGCGAGCAACTACAACCACGCCCTGCGTCCGCCGGTCGTCGCCGTGCGGGACGGACAGGCGCGAGTGATCGTCCGACGGGAGACAGAGGAAGATCTTCTGTCACTCGATGTCGGCTGATGAAATAGTCATCTCAGGATCCGGACGGGTGGCAGAAACTCCCGTCCGGTGAGTGAGACTGGTCCACACATTAGATGTATGAGAAACGAGGTCGGATGATGCGTACGCGTCCGCTGAAGGTGGCGCTGCTGGGCTGTGGAGTGGTCGGCTCAGAGGTGGCGCGCATCATGACGACGCACGCCGACGACCTCGCCGCGCGCATCGGTGCGCCGGTGGAGCTCGCGGGTGTCGCCGTCCGCCGGCCCTCCAAGGTGCGGGAGGGTATCGACCCCGCACTGATCACCACAGACGCGACCGCCCTGGTCAAACGGGGTGACATCGATGTGGTCATCGAGGTCATCGGAGGCATCGAGCCTGCCAGGACCCTGATCACGACCGCCTTCGAGCACGGCGCGAGCGTCGTCTCCGCCAACAAGGCGCTGCTCGCCGAGGACGGCGCCGCACTCCACGCCGCCGCGGAGGCCCAGGGCCGGGATCTCTACTACGAGGCGGCCGTGGCCGGCGCCATCCCGCTCGTACGGCCGCTGCGCGAGTCCCTCGCCGGCGACAAGGTCAACCGGGTCCTCGGCATCGTCAACGGGACCACCAACTTCATCCTCGACAAGATGGACACGAGCGGAGCCGGATATTCCGAGGCGCTCGACGAGGCCACCGCCCTCGGGTACGCCGAGGCCGACCCGACCGCCGACGTCGAGGGCTTCGACGCCGCCGCGAAGGCCGCGATCCTCGCGGGCATCGCCTTCCACACCCGGGTGAAGATCGGTGAGGTGCACCGCGAGGGCATCACCGAGGTGACCGCCGCGGACATCGCCTCCGCCCGCCGCATGGGCTGCACCGTCAAGCTCCTCGCCATCTGCGAGCGCGCCGCCGACGGTCAGTCCGTCACCGCGCGCGTGCACCCCGCGATGATCCCGCTCAGCCACCCGCTGGCCTCCGTGCGCGAGGCGTACAACGCGGTCTTCGTCGAGGCGGACGCGGCCGGTCAGCTGATGTTCTACGGCCCCGGCGCCGGTGGCTCGCCGACCGCGTCCGCGGTCCTCGGCGACCTGGTCGCGGTCTGCCGCAACAAGCTCAGCGAGGCCACCGGCCCCGGTGAGTCCGCGTACACGCGTCTGCCGGTCAGCCCCATGGGCGAGGTCGTCACGCGGTACCACATCAGTCTCGACGTGGCCGACAAGCCTGGCGTTCTCGCCCAGGTCGCGACGGTCTTCGCCGAACAGGGCGTATCCATCGATACGGTCCGCCAGCAGAGTCGGCCGGACAGTCAGGAAACCGGCGGCGAGGCTTCTCTCGTCGTCGTCACCCACCGCGCGCCCGACGCCGCCCTTTCGGCGACCGTCGAGGCGCTGCGCAAGCTGGACACCGTGCGCGGTGTCGCCAGCATCATGCGTGTTGAAGGGGAGTAAGGACCCATGACCAGCAAGGGCACCCACCAGTGGCGCGGCATCATCGAGGAGTACCGGGACCGCCTTCCGGTCACGAGCACGACGCCGGTCGTCACGCTTCGTGAGGGCGGCACGCCGCTCGTCCCCGCCCAGGTCCTCTCCGAGCGCACGGGCTGCGAGGTGCACCTCAAGGTGGAGGGCGCCAACCCCACCGGGTCGTTCAAGGACCGCGGCATGACCATGGCGATCACCCGCGCCAAGGAGGAGGGCGCGCAGGCCGTCATCTGCGCCTCCACCGGCAACACCTCGGCCTCCGCCGCCGCTTACGCGGTGCGGGCCGGCATGGTCTGCGCCGTCCTCGTACCGCAGGGCAAGATCGCACTCGGCAAGATGGGCCAGGCACTGGTCCACGGAGCGAAGATCCTCCAGGTCGACGGCAACTTCGACGACTGCCTCACCCTGGCCCGCCAGCTCTCGGACAACTACCCGGTGGCGCTGGTCAATTCGGTCAACCCGGTCCGTATCGAGGGCCAGAAGACCGCCGCGTTCGAGATCGTCGACGCGCTCGGCAACGCCCCGGACATCCACGTCCTGCCGGTCGGCAACGCGGGCAACATCACCGCGTACTGGAAGGGTTACACCGAATACGCGGCGGACGGCATGGCCGCGCGCACCCCGCGCATGTGGGGCTTCCAGGCTTCCGGTTCCGCACCCATCGTGCGCGGCGAGATCGTCAAGGACCCCTCGACCATCGCCACCGCGATCCGGATCGGCAACCCGGCCTCCTGGCAGTACGCGCTGGCCGCACGGGACGAGTCGGGCGGCTTCATCGACGAGGTGACGGACCGCCAGATCCTGTCCGCGTACCGCCTGTTGGCCTCCCAGGAGGGCGTCTTCGTCGAGCCCGCGTCGGCGGCGTCCGTCGCCGGTCTGCTCAAGGCCGCCGAAGAGGGCAAGGTCGACCCCGGCCAGACGATCGTCTGCACGGTCACGGGCAACGGCCTCAAGGACCCCGACTGGGCCGTCGCGGGCGCCCCGCAGCCGGTCACGGTCCCGGTCGACGCGGTCACCGCCGCCGAGAAGCTGGGCCTCGTCTAGTCGCCTTGCGGCGAGGCGGGCAACAGCGGCGAAAAACCAGCTCAACCGCCCCTTTCCGGGGCGGAGAGCGCATAGGAGGCGTGCGACACGCATCGTGCGCCTCCTGTGCGCCCTATGTCGCGACAGAACCTTCCTTCGATAAGCTGTACCCACACGCTCCGCCGTAGTCGACGCGGTGCAGTTGCCGTCGTGGCCGTCGGGTCCGCCACTGGATTCCGCCTCACCCGCAGCCACAACCCCCACAGCCGCACCGCTCCATCACCCCCGCACGCCGATCCACCGCACCACATCCCCGCCGCCTTACAAGGAGAGTCGTCCAGCCGATGGCCGGTCCCGCGTTCCGAGCTGCCGCCGTCCGGGTGCGCACCCCCGCGACCAGCGCCAATCTGGGCCCTGGCTTCGACGCCCTGGGTCTCTCACTGGGGCTGTACGACGATGTCGTGGTCCGGGTCGCCGACTCGGGACTGCACATCGACATCGCAGGTGAGGGCGCCGAAACGCTGCCCCGCGACGAGAGCCACCTCCTCGTACGCTCCCTGCGCACCGCCTTCGACCTGCTCGGCGGACAGCCCCGCGGCCTCGAGATCGTCTGCGCCAACCGCATCCCGCACGGCCGGGGCCTCGGTTCCTCCTCCGCCGCCATCTGCGCCGGCATCGTCGCCGCCCGCGCCGTGACGACGGGCGGCGACGCCCGCCTCGACGACGCGGCCCTGCTGGAGCTGGCCACCGAGATCGAGGGGCACCCGGACAACGTCGCCGCGTGTCTGCTCGGCGGCTTCACGCTCGCCTGGATGGACGGCGGAGCCGCCAGGGCAATCAGGATGGATCCCGCGGATTCCGTCGTTCCGGTGGTTTTCGTGCCCGGCAGGCCCGTGCTCACCGAGACCGCCCGCGGTCTCCTCCCGCGCACCGTCCCGCATGTGGACGCCGCGGCCAACGCCGGTCGTGCCGGCCTCCTCGTCGAGGCTCTGACCAGGCGTCCCGAGCTGCTGCTCGCCGCCACCGAGGACCGGATCCACCAGGAATACCGGGCACCCGCGATGCCGGAGAGCGTGGAACTGGTCAACCGCCTGCGCGCCGACGGCGTCCCTGCTGTCATCTCCGGTGCGGGACCCACGGTCCTCGCGCTGACGGATGAGGGCTCGGCCGACAAGGTCGCACGACTGGCCGGCGAGGGATGGGCCGCCAACCGGCTCGCTCTCGACGCAACGGGCACGAGCGTGCTGCCGCTCGCCCCGTAGTCACATGTGATTGCCGGTGAGTGAGAGGGGGAATGTTTGTTGGAGCCGGTAGTGTTAACCTCAAGTCTGCAATCGACGTCTTTGTGGCGCGTTGCTTCGTGTCCCCCTCCGGGACCACCATTCTTCCGGGAGCCTCCCCAACTGCCTGAGCAGCCTGCCTGAGCAGTTTCGAGCACGCTCCGGAACCGGCACGACACCCCTCGCTCGTCCAGGAGTGGGCCGAGCAGGGGGATCTCGCGCCGGACCCCGCACATTCATCTCTCCGCCGTACCCGGCGGACCACCGCCCCGGCAAGGTCCGCGATCGAGAAGATCACAGACCGCAGTCGGACAGCACAACCGGTCGCCGAGCCAGAAGGCCGACGTCCGCTCCAGGGAAGGACCCTTCGTGAGCGACACCACCGATCTGATGGGCGTGACTGCCGACAAGAGCGTCGACAGCGCAGCGCCCGCCGAAGGTGCTGCCACTGGCACCACCGCACGGCGCCGCCGCTCCGGCACCGGCCTCGATGGCATGGTCCTGGCCGAGCTGCAGCAGGTCGCGTCCGGCCTCGGAATCAGGGGCACTGCGCGCATGCGCAAGAGCCAGCTGATCGAGGTCATCAAGGAGGCGCAGGCCGGGGGCTCCTCCGCACCCAAGACTGCCGCCAAGGCCGCTGCGGCCTCCGCAGGTACGGACACCGAGAGCAAGCCGAAGCGCCGTGCCACGTCCAAGGCGCGCACCGGGGACGAGGCCGCCGCCGCGCCCGAGAGCAAGGCCACGGCCCAGCAGCAGATCGACATCCCCGGTCAGCCGGCCAATGACGACCAGCCCACGGGCGAGCGTCGTCGGCGCCGTGCGACCGCGCAGGCGGGCAGTCCCGACACCAAGACCGACGTCAGGACGGAGCCGCAGGCCGAGCCGAAGAGCGAGGCCCGTGGTGAGGACCGCGGCGAGGCGAAGGGCGAGGCGAAGGCCGAGTCCGCCGTCGACAACGCCGAGGGCCGTCGCGGCGACCGTCAGGACCGTGGCCAGCGCGGTGAGCGAGGCGACCGCGGTGACCGTCGTGAGCGCCAGCGTGACCGCCGCGGCAAGGGCGACGACCAGGGCCAGCAGGGTGGCGGCCAGCGTCCCCAGCGCCAGGGCCAGGGTCAGTCCCAGGGTCAGGGCCAGTCCCAGGGTCAGCAGGGCGGCCAGGGCCAGCAGGGTGGCGGCCCGCAGGACGACTTCGACGACGAGGGTGGCCGCCGTGGCCGCCGCGGCCGTTACCGGGACCGCCGTGGCCGCCGTGGCCGCGAGGACGCCTTCGCCCCGGACGTGCAGGTTGCCGACGATGACGTCCTGATCCCCGTCGCGGGCATCCTGGACATCCTCGACAACTACGCGTTCATCCGGACCTCCGGCTACCTGCCCGGTCCGAACGACGTCTACGTCTCGCTCGCACAGGTCCGCAAGAACGGCCTGCGCAAGGGTGACCACGTCACGGGCGCGGTCCGCCAGCCCAAGGACGGCGAGCGCCGCGAGAAGTTCAACGCGCTCGTCCGCCTCGACTCGGTGAACGGCATGGCGCCCGAAACCGGCCGCGGGCGCCCGGAGTTCCAGAAGCTGACGCCGCTCTACCCGCAGGACCGGCTCCGCCTGGAGACCGACTCCAACATCCTGACCACGCGGATCATCGACCTGGTCGCCCCCATCGGCAAGGGCCAGCGTGGCCTCATCGTGGCCCCGCCGAAGACCGGCAAGACGATGATCCTGCAGGCCATCGCCAACGCGATCACGGTCAACAGCCCCGAGTGCCACCTGATGGTCGTCCTGGTCGACGAGCGTCCGGAAGAGGTCACCGACATGCAGCGGTCGGTGAAGGGCGAGGTCATCTCCTCGACCTTCGACCGTCCCGCCGAGGACCACACCACGGTCGCCGAGCTGGCCATCGAGCGCGCGAAGCGTCTCGTCGAGCTGGGTCACGACGTGGTCGTCCTGCTCGACTCGATCACCCGTCTGGGCCGTGCGTACAACCTCGCGGCTCCGGCCTCGGGACGCATCCTGTCCGGTGGTGTCGACTCGACCGCGCTGTACCCGCCGAAGCGCTTCTTCGGTGCGGCGCGGAACATCGAGGACGGCGGCTCGCTGACCATCCTGGCCACCGCGCTCGTCGAGACCGGCTCGCGCATGGACGAGGTGATCTTCGAGGAGTTCAAGGGCACCGGCAACATGGAGCTCAAGCTCGACCGGAAGCTCTCGGACAAGCGCATCTTCCCGGCGGTGGACGTCGACGCGTCCAGCACCCGTAAGGAAGAAATCCTTCTCGGCACCGACGAATTGGCGGTCACCTGGAAGCTGCGCCGGGTGCTGCACGCACTCGACCAGCAGCAGGCGATCGAGCTTCTGCTCGACCGCATGAAGAAGACCCAGTCCAACGCCGAGTTCCTTCTGCAGATTCAGAAGACGACTCCCGGCAGCGGCAATGGGAACGACTGAACAAATAGCTGAATCGGGACAGTTCAACCGTCCCTGAAAACCGCCCCGTTACTTCGGTGACGGGGCGGTTTCATTTTCCGTTCCTTCACAGTCCCCCTTTTGTTGAACCTGGCGTAATATCTGCGTCAGTTGAGGTGGGGGGCCATCCCGGCAGCACCACAGAGGCGCAAGCCCTGTTTTGTGCTGCCCCGCTGCGTGCAGTTGTTCTGCCGATCCCTCGCCATTCCACGATCCGGTGGGCGTCTCCGTGCCACCGGTTCCGATACGAAGGATCACCGCGTGCACATACGCACCAGGGGTGGCAAGCACTCCCGCCGGCTCAAGCTCGCCGTTCCGGCCGTAGCTGTCACCGTCCTCGCCCTCGTGGGCACGGGGCTCACGATGGCCAGCTCCCAGGCCGAAGAGCCGGTTCGGGCCCTGCCGGCCGGAGCCGTGGAGCGGCCCACCGCCCCGTCGGATGCCGAACTGCGCGAGCGCGTGGTCAAGGCGTCCGAGGCGGACCGCAAGGCCCTCGCACCGTCCAAGCTCAACGCCGGCGACGACCCGGTCCCGGCCCCGATGGTCATCGGCGGCACGGAGACGTCCATCACCACCGCCCCGTGGATGGCGCAGCTCTGGTACAACGACGGCACCGGCGGCTTCTTCTGCGGTGGCGTCGTGATCGCGCCCACCAAGATCGCCACGGCCGCGCACTGCGTCAAGGGCTTCGACTGGGCTGCGAACGGCACGATCGTCACCGGATCAGGCTCCACCGCGGTGGACGGCACCGGTGAGACGAACTGGGCCTACCGCCAGTGGACCCACCCGCTGTACAACGGCGCCACAGGGGCTGCCGACAACGACATCGCGGTGCTCACGCTGTTCACCCCGGTCACCGTCAAGCCGCTGCCCGTGATGGCGAAGGCGGACACGGCTCTGTACGCGGCCGGCACGCAGGCCAAGGTCTACGGCTGGGGCCGCACCAGCTCGACCAGCAACGAGATCTCCACGAATCTGCGTACGGCGACGCTTCCGATCGTCTCGGACGCGACCTGCGCCAACTCGTACGGGAGCGACTTCAAGGCCGGCCACATGGTCTGCGCCGGCAAGACGGGCGCGACCGACGCCGAGACGACCGGCGCCTGCAACGGTGACTCCGGCGGCCCGCTGGTGGTCGGCGGCAAGCTGGTCGGCATCGTGTCGTGGGGCATCACGGACTGTGTCGGGGAGGGCGCGTACAGCGTCTTCACCAAGGTGAGCACCTACGTCCCCGCGATCAACGCGCGGGCGTACGACACCAACGTCAACTGGGACCACCGCGCGGACCTGCTGGCCCGCAAGGCGTCCACGAACGCGCTGTACAGGTTCATCTCGACTGGCAGCGGCATGACGAAGGGCGACTACGGCAGCGCCGCCGGCCTCAACGTCATGCTCCAGACGGACCTCAACCGGGACGACTTCCAGGACCTGATCGTCCGCAGCAGCGACGGCAGCCTCTACTGGGACTGGATCAACCCGGCGACGGAGCAGTGGGAGTCCAAGCGGATCGCCACCGGCTGGGGCTCGCGCAAGCAGATCCTGGCGCCCGGCGACCTGACCAGTGACGGTCACCCGGACGTCCTGTCGACCGACTCCGCGGGTGTCTTCTGGCTGTACCCCGGCAAGGGCAACGGCTCCTTCGCCACCCGCGTCAAGATCGGTGGCGGCGGCCTGAACTACAACATGGTCCGCGGCACCGGCGACTTCACGAACGACGGCAAGGCCGACATCATCGCCCGCGGCAGCGGCGGCAAGATGTACCTCTTCCCGGGTACCGGCAAGGCAAGCGCCCCGTTCGCTTCCAAGATCCTCGTCAGGACCTGGGACGTCGCCAACGCGCTCGTCACCACGGGTGACTTCAGCGGCGACGGCATCGCGGACATCATCGTCCGCGTGAAGACCGGCGAGCTGTACCTCTACCCGGGCACCGGCCAGGCGAACACCAACATCTTCGGCGCCCGCAAGCTGCTGGGTACCGGAGGGGCGAGCTACAACCTGTTCGGCTGATCACCGGCCCCGCAGCAGTTCTGACCAAGAACCCCCGCGTCCTCGGACGCGGGGGTTCTTTGCGCATTGGAACGACTGTATGCAAGTCTTTCCAGCCGCAAACCCCGTCACGGAATGTGAGCAGATGCCGGACCACATGAGCGAGACAGCGCGGACAGGACCGCGGCGCGCAGGCGCCACGGGCCGCCGCCGCAAGAGCCCCGGGCGCAGCCCCCGGCGAACGGCGCTGCGTGTGTCCGCGTGGGTACTCGGCGCGGCCGTGCTGCTGGGCGGCGTGGGCTCCGGTTACCTCTACTTCAAGCTGGACGGCAACCTCGCCAGCGTCGACATCGACGCCAAGCTGGGCGCCGACCGGCCCGACGACGTCGACAACGGCTCCCAGGACATCCTGGTCCTCGGCTCCGACTCCCGCTCCGGTGCCAACGACCAGTACGGCGCCGACGAGGGCGCCGCCCGGTCCGACACCGCGATGGTGGTGCACGTCGACAAGGGCCACACCTCGGCCTCCGTCGTGTCCATCCCCCGGGACACGATCATCGAGCGGCCCGCCTGTACGGGCGACGTGAGCGGTGAACCGGTCGCCGCGGACGACCGGGCGATGTTCAACACGGCGTACGAGGTCGGCGGACCGGCCTGCGCCGTGAAGACCGTCGAGTCGATGTCCGGCATCCGCATGGACCACTACGTCGAGGTCGACTTCACCGGCTTCAAGAAGCTCATAGACGAACTCGGCGGTGTCGAGATCACCACCGAGGAAGCGATCGACGACCCCAAGAGCCATCTGAACCTGAAGCCCGGCACGCACCGGCTCGACGGCGAGGAGTCGCTCGGGCTCGTCCGTACCCGTAAGAGCGTCGGCGACGGCAGCGACCTGGGCCGGATCCAGTTGCAGCAGGCGTTCGTGAAGGCGCTGATGGAACAGGCGAAGAGCGTCGGGGTCTTTTCCAGCCCGAAGAAACTCCTGGGGCTCGCCGACGCGGCCACGAAGGCCGTCACCACCGACTCCGGTCTCGGCTCGGTAAAGGAACTCTCGTCATTTGCGAACGGGCTCAAGGGCCTCGGGACGAAGAACGTCCAGATGGTCACGATGCCCGTGCAGTACGACCCGGCCGACCCGAACCGCGTCGTACCGATGAAGAAGTCGGCCGGGCAGGTCTGGTCGGCCCTGAAGCACGACCGGGCGATCCCCGCATCGGCCACCGAGAAATCGGCCGGCGACAAGGGATCGGCCGGACAGGTCGTCCACTGACGCGGTTTCCGAAGGGCTGACGCCGTTTGGCGAAGGGCCGGGAATACGTGGCGCCCGACCCCGGTTTTGGGAGATACGGCCAGTCCTGGCAGACTGGTACGTCGGCCCCGGTTCACGGACGCGCAATCAGCGCGGACGACCCGGCGCCCTCCCGAAACTAGGAGACACCTTGAAGCGCGACATTCACCCCCAGTACGTCGAGACCCAGGTCAGCTGTACCTGCGGTGCGTCGTTCACCACCCGGAGCACCATCGACAACGGTGCGATCCGCGCCGACGTCTGCTCCGAGTGCCACCCGTTCTACACGGGCAAGCAGAAGATCCTCGACACCGGTGGCCGCGTGGCCCGCTTCGAGGCCCGCTTCGGCAAGGCTGCCGGCTCCGCCGCCAAGTAGCGAGCCACTGCGCCGGTTCCCGGCGCCCTCATTCCAGGGGGCGCCGGGGCCGGCGTTTTTTCCGGCCGGGCGTCCGGGGGCGCCCCCGGATCCCCGGACAGCACGCCTTCCAGCAGGCCCGTTGACGTAACTAACCAGGAGCCCCCGATGTTCGAGGCGGTCGAGGAACTGATCGGTGAACATGCCGATCTCGAGAAGAAGCTCGCCGACCCGTCGGTCCACGCGGACCAGGCCAACGCGCGCAAGCTCAACAAGCGCTACGCGGAGCTGACCCCGATCGTCTCCACGTACCTGTCCTGGAAGCGCACCGGCGACGACATCGAGACGGCTCGCGAGTTCGCCGCCGACGACCCGGACTTCGCCGCCGAGGTGAAGGACCTGGAGAAGCAGCGCGAAGCACTCACCGAGAAGCTCCGCCTCCTCCTGGTCCCGCGCGACCCCAGCGACGACAAGGACGTGCTCCTGGAGATCAAGGCCGGCGCGGGCGGCGACGAGTCCGCCCTGTTCGCGGGCGATCTGCTGCGCATGTATCTGCGCTACGCGGAGCGCGTCGGCTGGAAGACCGAGATCATCGACTCCACCGAGTCCGAGCTCGGCGGCTACAAGGACGTCCAGGTCGCCGTCAAGACCAAGGGCGGCAACGGCGCCACCGAGCCCGGCCAGGGCGTGTGGGCCCGGATGAAGTACGAGGGCGGTGTGCACCGCGTGCAGCGCGTGCCCTCCACCGAGTCCCAGGGCCGTATCCACACCTCCGCCGCCGGTGTGCTCGTCACGCCCGAGGCGGAGGAGGTCGAGGTCGAGATCCACGCCAACGACCTGCGTATCGACGTCTACCGCTCCTCCGGTCCCGGCGGCCAGTCCGTCAACACGACCGACTCCGCGGTCCGCATCACGCACCTGCCGACCGGCGTCGTCGCCTCCTGCCAGAACGAGAAGAGCCAGCTCCAGAACAAGGAGCAGGCCATGCGCATCCTGCGCTCGCGGCTCCTCGCCGCGGCCCAGGAAGCGGCCGAGCAGGAAGCGTCCGACGTCCGCCGCAGCCAGGTCCGTACCGTCGACCGCTCCGAGAAGATCCGCACGTACAACTTCCCGGAAAACCGGATCTCGGACCACCGCGTCGGCTTCAAGGCGTACAACTTGGACCAGGTGCTCGACGGTGACCTCGACGCCGTGATCCAGGCCTGTGTCGACGCCGACTCGGCCGCCAAGCTCGCCAACGCGTAACCCAAGCCCGCCCCGCCCGTAACCCCGTACGGAGAACCGCGATGAACCTGCTGCTCGCCGAGGTGGCCCAGGCCACCCAGCGGCTGGCCGACGCCGGTGTCCCTTCACCGCGATTCGACGCCGAGGAACTCGCCGCCTTCGTGCACGGCGTCAAGCGGGGCGAGCTGCACAACGTGCCGGACCGGGACTTCGACGCCCGCTACTGGGAGACCATCGCCCGCCGCGAGGCCCGCGAACCCCTCCAGCACATCACCGGCCGCGCCTTCTTCCGCTACCTGGAGCTCCAGGTGGGCCCCGGCGTCTTCGTGCCCCGCCCGGAGACCGAATCGGTCGTGGGCTGGGCCATAGACGCCGTCCGCGCGATGGATGTCGTCGAACCGCTCATCGTCGATCTCTGTACGGGCTCCGGCGCCATCGCCCTCGCCATGGCGCAGGAGGTGCCGCGCTCGCGTGTGCACGGCGTGGAGCTGTCCGAGGACGCCCTCAAATGGACCAGGAAGAACGCCGAGGGGTCCAGGGTCACCGTGCACCGCGGAGACGCCGCAACGGCCCTTCCCGAGCTCGACGGCCAGGTCGACCTGGTCATCTCCAACCCCCCGTACATCCCGCTCACCGAGTGGGAGTACGTGGCGCCCGAGGCCCGTGACCACGACCCGCAGATGGCGCTCTTCTCCGGCGAGGACGGCCTCGACACCATCCGTTCCATCGAACGCACCGCGCACCGCCTCCTGCGGCCCGGCGGGCTCGTCGTCATCGAGCACGCCGACACCCAAGGCGGCCAGGTGCCGTGGATCTTCACCGAGGAGCGTGGCTGGGCCGACGCGGCCGACCACCCCGACCTGAACAACCGGCCCCGTTTCGCGACCGCCCGCAAGGCCATGCCGTGACCGGCGATCCGGACCCGCACCACCCGTACCCGCCATACCCGTACATGCTTGAGGAGGCCGGCTGATGGCACGGCGATACGACTGCAACGACGCGACCGACCGTACGACGGGCCTGCGTGAGGCCGCGTCCGCCGTCCGCCGCGGAGAACTGGTCGTGCTGCCCACCGACACCGTGTACGGGATCGGTGCGGACGCCTTCAGCTCCGAGGGCGTCAGCGATCTGCTCGACGCCAAGGGCCGTGGCCGCAACATGCCCACGCCCGTCCTGATCGGCTCCCCGAACACCCTGCACGGCCTGGTCACCGACTTCTCCGAGCAGGCGTGGGAGCTCGTCGACGCGTTCTGGCCCGGCGCGCTCACCCTCGTCGCCAAGCACCAGCCCTCGCTCCAGTGGGACCTCGGCGACACCCACGGCACCGTCGCCATCCGCATGCCCCTGCACCCGGTCGCCATCGAGCTGCTCACCGAGGTCGGTCCGATGGCCGTCTCCAGCGCCAACCTCACCGGACACCCCTCGCCGGAGGACTGCGACGCCGCCCAGGAGATGCTGGGCGACTCCGTCTCCGTCTACCTCGACGGCGGCCCGACGCCCGGCATCGTGCCGTCCTCCATCGTCGACGTCACGGGCAAGATCCCTGTCCTGCTGCGCGCCGGCGCGCTCTCCGTAGAGGAGCTGCGCAAGGTGGTACCCGACCTCGAGGTGGCCAATTGACCGCCCCTGAGGGGCGTGGCATAGCGGGGCAGACCGACACTTTCCGCATCCTCCACGTCAGCACCGGCAACGTCTGCCGCTCACCCATCACCGAGCGGCTGACCCGTCATGCCCTGGTGGACCGCCTCGGCGATCCGCTCAGCGGCGGCCTGATCGTGGAGAGCGCGGGCACCTGGGGTCACGAAGGCGCCCCCATGGAGGCCAACGCCGAGATCGTCCTCGCCGACTTCGGCGCGGACGCCACCGGGTTCGTCGGCCGCGAACTGCTCGACGAGCACGTGATCCGGGCCGACCTCGTCCTCACCGCCACCCGCGACCACCGGGCCCAGGTGATCTCCATGGGTCACTCCGCCGGCCTGCGGACGTTCACGCTCAAGGAGTTCACCCGGCTGGTCCGCGCCATAGACCCCGCCACGCTGCCCGACGCGGCCGACGAGGGCGTCGTCGAGCGCGCCCGCGCGCTGGTGCGCGCGGCTGCGGCACTGCGCGGCTGGCTGCTGGCCCCCACCGCCGAGGCGGACGAGGTCTACGACCCGTACGGCGCCCCGATCACGTTCTTCCGCTCCATCGGCGACGAGATCAACCAGGCGCTCGACCCCGTGGTGACGGCGCTGACGGGCGTACAGACGACGCACTGACGCCGTCGGACGGAGTCCGGCGCAGCGGCTCGAAGCCCGGGAGGCCCCCTGGGGCCGAGCGGTGCGAGAGGTGCACGGGGGATGGTGCCGACGCACTGACGCCGTCGGACGGAGTCCGGCGCAGCGGCTCGAAGCCCGGGAGGCCCCCGGGGCCAAGCGGTGCGAGAGGCGCACGGGGGATGGTGCCGACACACTGATCCCTTACGGAGCACCGCCGTGCGCCGACCGGCGTACCGGGCCGTCCGGCAGCGGGCAGGGCTCCTTGCACGGGCCTACATTGGTCTGAGAGCCCACCCCTCCCCAGGCCCGGAGCCGTCAGATGCCGGTCACCACTCCAGCCGCACCCCCAGCCGTGTCCCGCTCGCGCACAGCACTGCCGCAGGACTTCGGCGCCCTGCTCCGGCAGGACCCGGAGATCGCCGACGTGCTGCTGGGGGAGTTGAGCCGGCAGGCCGGCACCCTCCAGCTGATCGCCGCCGAGAACTTCACCTCGCCCGCGGTCCTCGCCGCCCTCGGCTCCCCGCTCGCCAACAAGTACGCCGAGGGCTACCCCGGCGCCCGCCACCACGGCGGCTGCGAGCAGGCGGACGCCGCCGAACGCATCGCGATCCAGCGGGCCACCGCGCTCTTCGGCGCCGAGCACGCCAACGTCCAGCCGCACTCCGGCTCCTCGGCCGTCCTCGCGGCCTACGCCGCCCTGCTGCGCCCCGGCGACACGGTGCTGGCCATGGGACTCCCGTACGGGGGACACCTCACCCACGGTTCGCCCGCCAACTTCTCCGGCCGCTGGTTCGAGTTCGTCGGCTACGGCGTGGACCCCGACAGCGGGCTGATCGACTACTCACAGGTCCGCGCCCTGGCCCGGGCCCGGCGCCCCAAGGCCATCGTGTGCGGTTCCATCTCGTACCCCCGCCATCCCGACTACGAGCTGTTCCGGGAGATCGCCGACGAGGTCGGCGCCTATCTGATCGCCGATGCGGCCCACCCGATGGGCCTCATCGCCGGGGGAGCGGCGCCAAGCCCCGTGCCGTACGCGGACGTGGTCTGCGCGACCACGCACAAGGTGCTGCGGGGGCCGCGCGGCGGCATGATCCTGTGCGGTCCGGAACTGGCGGAGCGGATCGACCGGGCGGTGTTCCCGTTCACCCAGGGCGGCGCGCAGATGCACACCGTCGCGGCGAAGGCCGTCGCCTTCGGCGAGGCGGCGACTCCCGCGTTCACCCTTTACGCCCATCAGGTCGTCGCCCATGCGCGGGTACTCGCGGCCGGTCTCGAGGCCGAGGGCTTCGACGTCACCACCGAGGGCACCGACACCCATCTGATCGTCGCGGACCCCGCCCCTCTCGGGGTCGACGGCCGCACCGCACGTGAGCGTCTGGCGGCGGCGGGAATGGTCCTGGACACCTGCGCCCTGCCCTACGGCGACGCCCGGGGCATCAGGCTGGGCACGGCCGCTGTCACCACCCAGGGCATGGACGAAGCCGACATGGCGCGGATCGCGGTGCTCTTCGGAGCGGCGGTACGGGAGACCGGCGACGCCGGCCATCTGCTGGCCGAAGTGCGCGAACTCACTGAGCGGAATCCGCCCTATCCGGGGTAGGCGAGGCAGGTGCAACCATCACCCGTACCTTGGAGTCCTCATTCTTGAGGTTAGGGTGTGGGGCTGAGATGGCCGGCGATTTCTGTGGGGCAGCCCGTGCGTGATTACCTGCTGACGCTCTGTGTCACGGCCGCAGTTACTTATCTGCTGACCGGGCCGGTGCGAAAGTTCGCCATCGCGATCGGGGCCATGCCCGCGATCCGTGCGCGTGACGTACACCGAGAACCGACACCGCGGCTCGGTGGCATCGCCATGTTCGGCGGACTGTGCGCGGGACTGATCGTCGCTGCCCACCTGAGCAACCTCACGGATGTCTTCGAACTCTCCAACGAGCCCCGGGCCCTGCTCTCCGGAGCGGCGCTGATCTGGCTGATCGGCGTCCTGGACGACAAGTTCGAACTCGACGCGCTGATCAAGCTCGGCGGGCAGATGATCGCCGCCGCCGTCATGGTCATCCAGGGCCTCACGATCCTGTGGCTGCCGATCCCCGGTGTGGGCACGGTCGCCCTCACCCAGTGGCAGGGCACGCTGCTCACGGTGGCGCTGGTCGTCATCACGATCAACGCGGTCAACTTCGTTGACGGCCTGGACGGCCTGGCGGCCGGCATGGTGTGCATCGCGTCGGCGGCGTTCTTCCTCTACACGTACCGGCTCTGGTACGGGTACGGGATCGAGGCAGCCGCCCCCGCGACGCTCTTCGCGGCGATCCTGATGGGCATGTGCCTCGGATTCCTGCCGCACAACATGCATCCCGCGCGGATCTTCATGGGCGACTCCGGATCGATGCTGATCGGCCTGGTACTCGCCGCGGGCGCGATCTCCGTCACAGGACAGGTCGACCCGGACGCGATGAAGCTGTTCGAGGGCAGCGAGCGGCAGGCGACCCACGCGATGCTGCCGGTCTTCATCCCGCTGCTCCTGCCGCTGACGATCATCGCGATCCCCGCAGCCGACCTGGTGCTGGCGATCGTGCGGCGCACCTGGAACGGCCAGTCGCCGTTCGCGGCCGACCGCGGGCACCTGCACCACCGGCTGCTCGAGATCGGCCACTCGCACAGCCGGGCCGTCATGATCATGTACTTCTGGTCCGCGCTGATCGCCTTCGGTGCGGTCGGGTACTCGGTCCACTCGGCGTCGATGTGGATCGTGCTCGCGATCATGGGGGCGAGCGCGGTGGGCCTGGTCCTGCTGCTGATGCCCCGCTTCACCCCGCGCACCCCGGACTGGGCCGACTCCTTCGTACCGCCCCGCTACCGGCGCCGCAGGCGCACCGCGGGGCAGGAACGCGTGGTGGCGTCGTACGGGCAACAGGGCCCGGGTGACCCGCAGATGGAGCAGGAGGCCCCTGAGCGGACCCCTGTGGCGGTCGGGGTGTCGGGTGTCAACGGGGCGACGGCGATCGGCTCCCGTGCACGCCTGCACGACCGGCGCCGTGCCGATTCATCACGTTGACGTTTCGGACACCAACGCCCAATAGCAGACAATGCGTTGGTTTGTCTCGCGCAAACGTGCAGGGTCACTCTCATGTGTGACAGTTGGCACACTTTTCAGGTAAAGACCTCATCAAATAGTTTGTGATACCGTTCACGAGACCCGGTGATAGAGCCGAAGGACCTTGGTAAGAGGGTCCATTGGCCGAGCTTCGACTCGACCGGGCCTACGCTCGTCCATGACGACACCACTGCCCATCCCCCCTGCAAAGCGGAGCTGCCGCCATGCCGTCCAACGACGTCCGGACTCTCCTCCAGGCCGCCGTGCCCACCGCTGCCGCCGGCGCTCTCGCCGCTGCGATCAGCGGTGCGGTCGCCGGTGGCAAGGGAGCCCTGGGCGCGGTCGTTGCGACGCTGGTGGTGATCCTCTTCATGGGGATCGGGCTGGTCGTCCTGCAACGGACCGCCAGGTCCCTCCCGCACCTGTTCCAGGCGATGGGGCTGATGCTGTACACGGCACAGCTCCTGCTGCTGTTCATCTTCGTCGCCGCGTTCAAGGACACCGAGGTGTTCAACCCGAAGGCCTTCGCGATCACGCTGGTCGCGACGACTCTCGTGTGGATCGGCGCACAGGCGCGTGCGCACATGAAGGCCAAGATCCTTTACGTCGAACCCGACTCCGACAAGGGCGACAAGCCCAAGAACCCGGGGTCGTCGACGTGAAGGGTAGGGGCGGAATAAACACGGGTTCGGGACCCTGCTATCGTCCGGTTCCAACTGCGGCACTGCGGGCGCGGGCATGTGAGCTGACGCCTGCTCGATCGCGAGGCTCAATGCCTGACTGCCGCTCACACATCCGTTACACCAGTCCAGTGCCGAACCGCGGCTGCGCGCCGCGCCGACACAACGAGGTTGCCGTACCTATGCGCCACGCTGAAGGAGCCCGCGGTGAGTGCTGACCCGACACAGGTGCTCGCCTTCGAGACCGATTGCCACATCTTCGACGGTTGTGGTTTCCCGGCACCCGGCTTGCACTCGTTCCTGTTCGAGCCGCTGTGGGGTGACCCGGACAGCAACTTGTACTTCAACAAGCCGATGCTGCTGGCGCTTCTCGGCTCGATCGTCATCGTCGGCTTCTTCTGGGCGGCCTTCCGCAAGCCCAAGATGGTCCCCGGCAAGCTGCAGTCGATCGCGGAGATGGGTTACGACTTCATCCGCCGCGGCATCGTCTACGAGACGATCGGCAAGCGCGAGGGTGAGAAGTACGTCCCCCTCGTCGTCTCGCTGTTCTTCTTCATCTGGATGATGAACCTGTGGGCGATCATTCCGGTCGCTCAGTTCCCGGTGACGTCGATCATCGCGTACCCCGCGGTGCTGGCGATCATCGTCTACATCCTGTGGGTCAGCCTGACCTTCAAGCGGCACGGCTTCATCGGTGGCTGGAAGAACATCGCGGGCTACGACAAGTCGCTCGGCCCGGTGCTTCCGCTGGCCATGTTCATCGAGTTCTTCTCGAACCTGCTGGTCAGGCCGTTCACCCACGCGGTGCGACTCTTCGCGAACATGTTCGCAGGTCACACCCTCCTGCTGCTGTTCACGATCGCCAGCTGGTACCTGCTCAACGGCATCGGTATCGCTTACGCAGGCGTCTCGTTCGTGATGGTCCTCGTGATGACCGCGTTCGAGCTCTTTGTCCAGGCGCTGCAGGCGTACGTCTTCGTGCTCCTGACCTGCACCTTCATTCAGGGCGCGCTCGCCAAGCACCACTGAGCACCGTCCCTGTCCCCAGTCGTCCGGTGGCCAACCCCCACCGGTCCGTGAAAGAGAAGGAAGAACTGGCATGTCCCAGACCCTTGCTGCCGTCACCGGCTCCCTCGGCTCCATCGGTTACGGCCTCGCCGCAATCGGCCCCGGCGTCGGCGTCGGCATCATCTTCGGTAACGGCACCCAGGCTCTCGCCCGTCAGCCCGAGGCTGCCGGTCTCATCCGCGCCAACCAGATCCTCGGCTTCGCCTTCTGTGAGGCGCTCGCCCTCATCGGTCTGGTCATGCCGTTCGTCTACGGCCAGTAAAGATCTTCGGATCTACGACCAGCCCACTAGACGAAAGGCACTGATGTGAGCCAGCTGCTTACGGTCGCGGCTGAGGAGTTGGAAAACCCCCTCATCCCGCCGATTCCAGAGCTCGTCATCGGCCTCATCGCCTTCCTCATCGTCTTCGGCTTCCTCGCCAAGAAGCTCCTCCCGAACATCAACAAGGTTCTGGACGAGCGTCGCGAGGCCATCGAAGGCGGTATCGAAAAGGCCGATGCGGCCCAGACCGAGGCCCAGAGCGTTCTTGAGCAGTACAAGGCTCAGCTCGCCGAGGCCCGCCACGAAGCCGCTCGTATGCGCCAGGAGGCGCAGGAGCAGGGTGTCGTCATCATCCAGGAGATGAGGGCGGAAGGTCAGCGGCAGCGCGAAGAGATCATCGCTGCCGGCCACGCCCAGATCGAGGCCGACCGCAAGGCCGCGTCCTCCGCGCTGCGTCAGGACGTGGGCACCCTCGCCACCGCCCTGGCCGGCAAGCTCGTCGGCGAGTCCCTCGAGGACCACGCACGGCAGAGCGGCACCGTCGACCGTTTCCTCGATGAACTCGAGGCGAAGGCCGAGGCCGTCCGATGAACGGAGCGAGCCGCGAGGCACTGGCTGCCGCACGTGAGCGTCTCGACGCGCTGACCGACAACACGTCGGTCGACGCGGCGAAGCTCGCCGAGGAGCTGGCAGCCGTCACCGCGCTGCTCCACCGCGAGGTATCGCTGCGCCGGGTCCTCACTGACCCGTCGCAGGGCGGCGAGGCCAAGGCCGAGCTGGCCGGACGGCTGCTGAGCGGTCAGGTGGGCGGCGAAGCCGTTGACCTGGTCTCCGGCATGGTCCGGTCCCGCTGGTCGCAGTCGCGTGACCTGGTGGACTCGGTCGAGGAGCTGGCGAACACCGCAGACCTCACCGCGGCCCAGCGCGCGGGTGCACTCGACGACGTCGAGGACGAGCTCTTCCGGTTCGGCCGGATCGTCGGTTCCGACAAGGAACTGCGTTCCGCCCTGACCAGCCGGACCGCGTCCACCGCCGCCAAGGGCGAGCTGCTCCGCAGCCTGCTCGGCGGCAAGGCGCAGCCCGTCACCGAGCGAATCGTCACGCGCCTCGTGACCCAGCCCCGTGGACGTAGCCTGGAAGCGGGACTCGACTCCCTGTCCAAGCTCGCCGCGGAGCGCCGGGACCGCATGGTCGCCGTCGTCACCTCGGCGGTACCGCTGTCCGATCGGCAGAAGCAGCGCCTCGGCGCCGCCCTGGCGAAGATCTACGGCCGGCAGATGCACCTGAACCTGGACGTGGACCCCACGGTCCTCGGCGGGATCTCGGTGCGCGTCGGTGACGAGGTCATCAACGGCACGATCGCGGAGCGCCTCGAAGAGGCCACCCGCCGGATGGCCGGCTGACAGCGCGCAGCGCACAAGTACCAACTGAACGAGCAAGAACAGCGGCCCGGTTGGGCCGTGCAGAAATTGCAGAAGATTCCTGGGGGTCGCCCCCAGACCCCCTTAAGAAACTTCGGGCCCAACAAGGAGAGCAGGGAACCCAGATGGCGGAGCTCACGATCCGGCCGGAGGAGATCCGGGACGCGCTGGAGAACTTTGTCCAGTCGTACAAGCCGGACGCGGCCTCGCGCGAGGAGGTCGGTACGGTCAGCGTTGCCGGCGACGGCATCGCGAAGGTGGAGGGCCTGCCCTCCGCCATGGCGAACGAGCTGCTGAAGTTCGAGGACGGAACCCTCGGTCTCGCCCTCAACCTCGAGGAGCGCGAGATCGGTGCGATCGTCCTCGGCGAGTTCAGCGGTATCGAGGAGGGCCAGCCGGTGCAGCGCACCGGTGAGGTGCTCTCCGTCGGCGTCGGCGAGGGTTACCTCGGCCGCGTTGTCGACCCGCTCGGCAACCCGATCGACGGTCTCGGCGAGATCGCGACCGAAAGCCGTCGCGCCCTCGAGCTGCAGGCCCCTGGCGTCATGGTCCGCAAGTCGGTGCACGAGCCGATGCAGACCGGCTACAAGGCCGTCGACGCCATGGTGCCGATCGGCCGTGGCCAGCGTCAGCTGATCATTGGTGACCGTCAGACGGGTAAGACCGCTCTGGCCGTCGACACGATCATCAACCAGCGCGACAACTGGCGCTCGGGCGACGTGAACAAGCAGGTGCGCTGCATCTACGTCGCCATCGGTCAGAAGGGGTCCACCATCGCCTCCGTGCGTGGTGCCCTCGAAGAGGCCGGCGCGCTGGAGTACACGACCATCGTCGCCGCCCCGGCGTCCGACCCGGCCGGCTTCAAGTACCTGGCGCCGTACACCGGTTCGGCCATCGGCCAGCACTGGATGTACGCCGGCAAGCACGTCCTGATCATCTTCGATGACCTCTCGAAGCAGGCCGACGCCTACCGCGCCGTCTCGCTGCTGCTGCGCCGTCCGCCGGGCCGTGAGGCATACCCGGGCGACGTCTTCTACTTGCACTCGCGTCTGCTGGAGCGTTGCGCCAAGCTCTCCGACGAGATGGGCAAGGGCTCGATGACGGGTCTCCCGATCGTCGAGACCAAGGCGAACGACGTGTCGGCGTTCATCCCGACCAACGTCATCTCCATCACCGACGGCCAGTGCTTCCTGGAGTCCGACCTGTTCAACGCGGGTCAGCGTCCGGCGCTCAACGTCGGTATCTCGGTCTCCCGAGTCGGTGGCTCCGCCCAGCACAAGGCCATGAAGCAGGTCTCCGGCCGGCTTCGCGTGGACCTCGCCCAGTACCGCGAGCTGGAGGCGTTCGCCGCCTTCGGTTCCGACCTGGACGCGGCCTCCAAGGCTTCGCTCGAGCGCGGTAAGCGCATGGTCGAGCTGCTGAAGCAGCCGCAGTACGCCCCCTTCCCCGTCGAGGAGCAGGTCGTCTCCGTCTGGGCCGGCACCACCGGCAAGATGGACGACGTCCCGGTCGAGGACATCCGTCGCTTCGAGAGCGAGCTGCTGGAGTACCTGCGCCGCGAGCGCAAGGACCTCCTGACCAGCATCGCCGAGGGCGGCAAGATGTCCGACGACACGCTGCAGTCGATCGCTGACGCGATCGCCGCCTTCAAGCAGCAGTTCGAGACCTCGGACGGCAAGCTTCTGGGCGAGGGCTGATCGATGGGCGCTCAGCTTCGCGTTTACAAGCGCCGCATCCAAGCCGTCACCGCGACCAAGAAGATCACCAAGGCGATGGAAATGATCGCCGCCTCGCGCATCGTCAAGGCGCAGCGCAAGGTGCAGGCTTCGATGCCGTACGCGACCGAGCTGAACCGCGCGGTCACTGCGGTGGCGACCGGCTCCACCACCAAGCACCCGCTCACCACCGAGGCCGAGTCCCCGGTCCGCGCCGCGGTTCTGCTCATCACGAGCGACCGCGGTCTGGCCGGCGGCTACTCCTCCAACGCCATCAAGGCGGCGGAGCGGCTCCGGGAGCGGCTCGCAGGTGAGGGCAAGGAGGTCGACACGTACATCGTCGGCCGCAAGGGTGTCGCCTACTACGGCTTCCGCGAGCGCAAGGTCGCCGAGTCGTGGACCGGCTTCACCGACAGCCCGGCGTACGGGGATGCAAAGAACGTCGCCGCGCCGCTGATCGAGGCCATCCAGAAGGACTCGGCCGAGGGCGGCGTCGACGAACTGCACATCGTCTTCACCGAGTTCGTGTCGATGATGACGCAGAACCCGGTGGACAACCGGATGCTGCCGCTTTCGCTCGACAAGGTTGCGGAGGAGAGCGGTACGAAGGGCGAGATCCTTCCGCTGTTCGACTTCGAGCCGTCGGCGGAGGACGTCCTCGACGCCCTCCTGCCGCGCTACGTCGAGAGCCGTATCTACAACGCACTGCTGCAGGCCGCTGCTTCCGAGCACGCTGCCCGCCGCCGCGCGATGAAGTCGGCGACCGACAACGCCGGGGATCTCATCAAGAGCCTCTCCCGGCTTGCCAACGCGGCCCGCCAGGCCGAAATCACCCAGGAAATCAGCGAGATCGTCGGCGGTGCCAGTGCTCTGGCCGACGCGACCGCGGGGAGTGACAAGTAATGACGACCACTGTTGAGACGGCCGCTGCCACGGGCCGCGTCGCCCGGGTCATCGGCCCGGTCGTCGACGTGGAGTTCCCCGTCGACGCGATGCCGGAGATCTACAACGCACTGCACGTCGAGGTCGACGACCCGGCCGAGGACGGCGCTCGCAAGACGCTGACCCTCGAAGTCGCCCAGCACCTGGGTGACGGCGTCGTCCGTGCGATCTCGATGCAGCCCACCGACGGTCTGGTCCGCCAGGCCCCGGTGACCGACACCGGCAAGGGCATCATGGTGCCGGTCGGTGACATCACCAAGGGCAAGGTGTTCAACACCCTCGGTCAGATCCTGAACGAGCCGGAGGCCGAAGCTCAGATCACCGAGCGCTGGCCGATCCACCGCAAGGCCCCGGCCTTCGACCAGCTCGAGTCCAAGACCGAGATGTTCGAGACCGGCCTGAAGGTCGTCGACCTGCTGACCCCGTACGTCAAGGGCGGCAAGATCGGTCTGTTCGGTGGTGCGGGCGTCGGCAAGACGGTCCTCATCCAGGAAATGATCATGCGTGTGGCGAAGCTGCACGACGGTGTGTCGGTGTTCGCCGGCGTCGGTGAGCGTACCCGTGAGGGCAACGACCTCATCGACGAGATGACGGACTCCGGTGTTCTGGAGAAGACCGCGCTTGTCTTCGGCCAGATGGACGAGCCGCCGGGCACGCGTCTTCGCGTCGCCCTGTCCGCCCTGACCATGGCGGAGTACTTCCGCGATGTGCAGAAGCAGGACGTGCTGCTCTTCATCGACAACATCTTCCGCTTCACGCAGGCCGGTTCCGAGGTCTCCACGCTGCTCGGCCGTATGCCGTCCGCAGTGGGTTACCAGCCGACCCTGGCCGACGAGATGGGTGTGCTCCAGGAGCGCATCACCTCGACGCGTGGTCACTCGATCACCTCGATGCAGGCGATCTACGTCCCCGCGGACGACCTGACCGACCCGGCCCCGGCCACCACGTTCGCCCACCTCGACGCGACGACGGTTCTTTCCCGTCCGATCTCCGAGAAGGGCATCTACCCGGCCGTGGACCCGCTGGACTCCACGTCCCGCATCCTGGACCCGCGTTACATCACGCAGGACCACTACGACACGGCTACCCGTGTCAAGGGAATCCTGCAGAAGTACAAGGACCTCCAGGACATCATCGCGATCCTCGGTATCGACGAGCTGGGCGAAGAGGACAAGCTCGTTGTCCACCGTGCCCGTCGCGTCGAGCGCTTCCTGTCGCAGAACACCCACGCCGCCAAGCAGTTCACCGGCCTGGACGGTTCGGACGTGCCGCTCGACGAGTCGATCGCCGCGTTCAACTCGATCTGCGACGGTGAGTACGACCACTTCCCGGAGCAGGCGTTCTTCATGTGCGGTGGCATTGAGGACCTCAAGGCCAACGCCAAGGAGCTCGGCGTCTCCTGAGCCTCCGGCTCACCGAGGGGGGCGGGTGTGTCCCGCCCCCCTCACCACGCCCCGTAGAATTGACCCAACACCCGGCTCGACCGCCGGGTGGTGACCCGAGGAGCCACCCTTGGCTGCTGAGCTGCATGTCGAGCTGGTCGCCGCGGACCGCAGTGTCTGGTCCGGCGAGGCCACCCTGGTCGTCGCGCGTACCACGTCCGGCGACATCGGCGTCATGCCCGGTCACCAGCCGCTTCTCGGTGTGCTGGAATCGGGCCCGGTGACGATCCGCACCAGTGGAGGCGACACCGTCGTCGCCGCTGTGCACGGTGGATTCATCTCGTTCGCGGACGACAAGCTGTCGCTGCTGGCGGAGATCGCCGAGCTGGCGGACGAGATCGATGTCCAGCGCGCCGAGCGTGCGCTGGAGCGCGCGAAGTCGGACACGGACGCCGCCGCCGAGCGGCGCGCCGATGTACGACTGCGCGCGGTGGCGGTGCGCTAGCACCCCCACCGACAGTTGTTTTTACTCAGCCGCGGCCCGAGCTGGAATTCTCCAGACCGTGTCGCGGCTGAGGCAATGCAGATGCATTTCGGTCCGGTATCCGTAATCGACGTTGCGAGGAGGTCGGTGGAGATGGTCCTCGCTCTGTGGGTTGGCGGTCTGGTCGTCGTACTGGTCCTGTTGGGTCTGTTCGTGTTCGGCCTGCGCCGCCGGCTGATCCAGCGGTCGGGCGGTACGTTCGACTGCAGTCTCCGCTGGGACATCTCCAAGGAACCGGACCCCACCGGCAAGGGCTGGGTGTACGGCGTCGCGCGTTACAGCGGCGACCGGGTCGACTGGTTCCGGGTCTTCTCCTACGATCCCCGTCCCCGTCGCGCCCTGGAGCGTGCCTCGATCGAGGTGATCGCCCGGCGGCTGCCCGAGGGCGAGGAAGAACTCGCGCTCCTCTCCGACTCCGTCGTGCTCGGCTGTCTCCACCAGGGGACCCGCCTGGAGCTGGCGATGAGCGAGGACGCCCTCACCGGCTTCCTCGCCTGGCTGGAGGCGGCGCCGCCCGGCCAGCGGGTCAACGTGGCCTGAGAGCCGTACGCACGCATCGCACAGACAGCGAAAAACCGGGGAGACAGGGGACGGACCTGTCTCCCCGGCTACTTTCCGGGGCTGTGCGGGTGGAGCAGGTGGTGCCGTGGTGCTACGGCGTGGGGATTACCGGAGACCGCTGTTGATCGCGCTCACCAGTTCGCCGTTGGCGGTGTCACCGCTGAACTCCCAGAAGAACGCGCCTCCCAGGCCCTGGTTCTTCGCCCACGTCATCTTCGAGGTGACGGTGGCCGGGGTGTCGTAGCTCCACCAGTTGGTGCCGCAGTGCGCGTAGGCG
This sequence comes from Streptomyces sp. NPDC055749, assembly GCF_053617235.1. Classification (NCBI taxonomy): domain Bacteria; kingdom Bacillati; phylum Actinomycetota; class Actinomycetes; order Kitasatosporales; family Streptomycetaceae; genus Streptomyces; species Streptomyces sp. NPDC055749. The sequence continues at coordinate 194,006 of NZ_JBSHFH010000005.1, forward strand.
GTGCCGGCGACGGTGCCGGTGGCCGGGCAGCTGTTCTTGAGGACCTTGTAGTCCTCGATGCCCGCTTCGTACGTTCCCGATGCCGCACCGGTCGCCGTGCCGCCCGGGGCGGACTGGGTGACGCCGGTCCAGCCGCGTCCGTAGAAGCCGATGCCGAGAAGCAGCTTCTTGGCGGGAACGCCCTTGGCCTTCAGCTTGGCGATCGCGTCGGCGGCGGTGAAGCCGGCCTGCGGGATGCCGGTGTACGAGGTGAGCGGGGAGTGCGGGGCCGTCGGGCCCTTCGCCGCCCAGGCACCGAAGAAGTCGTACGTCATCACGTTGTACCAGTCCATGGACTGTGCGGCGCCCGCGTAGTCGGCGGCGTCGATCTTGCCGCCGTCGGAGCCGTCCGCGGTGATCGCGGCGGTGACGAGGTTGTTCGCGCCGAACTTGGTGCGCAGCGCGGACGAGAGGTTCTTCAGTGCGGCCGGGCCGCTGGTGTCACAGGTGAGACCGCAGGCGTTGGGGTACTCCCAGTCGATGTCGATGCCGTCGAAGACATCGGCCCAGCGGGGGTCCTCGACCAGGTCGTAGCAGGACTGGGCGAAAGCGGCCGGGTTCTGGGCCGCTGCGCCGAAGCCGCCGGACCAGGTCCAGCCGCCGAAGGACCAGAGGACCTTGATGTTCGGGTACTTCGCCTTGAGCTTGCGGAGCTGGTTGAAGTTGCCGCGCAGCGGCTGGTCCCAGGTGTCCGCGACGCCGTCGACCGACTGGTCGGCCGTGTACGCCTTGTCGTAGTCGGCGTAGGCGTCACCGATGGTACACTTGCCGCCCTGGACGTTGCCGAAGGCGTAGTTGATGTGCGTGATCTTCGCGGCGGAACCCGAGGTCACCAGGTTCTTCACGTGGTAGTTGCGCCCGTAGACGCCCCAGTTGGTGAAGTAGCCGAGGTTGATCTTGTCCCCGGGCGGGGGTGTGGTGCCGCCGCCGGTGGTGCGGACCGCCACCGAGCCGCTGGCCGGTCCGGTCTGGTCCGCGGTGTCGCGGGCCTGCACGCTGTACGAGTAGTCGGTGCCCGCGGTCAGACCGGTGTTCGTGTACGTCGTACCGGTGACGGTGGCGACCTTGGCGCCGTCGCGCAGGACGTCGTAGTTCTTGATGCCGTTGTCGTCGGTGGCCGCGCTCCAGGTGAGCTTCGCCGACGTGTCGGTGATGGAGCTCGCGGTGGGAGTGCCGGGCGCGGAGGGGGCGTTGTCGCCGGGGACGCTGCCGCCGTCGCAGGAGGCGCCGTTCAGCTTGCAGCCGCTGGGGGAGCCGGAGCCGGTGCCGTTGAAGCCGAAGCTGATGCTCGCGCCGGGGGCGACGGTGCCGTTCCAGCTGAGGTTCTTGGCGGTCCAGTGGGTGCCGGAACCGGTGACGGTGGCGTCCCAGGCGGAGCCGACCGCGGTGCCGGTGGGGAAGTCCCACTCGATCGTCCAGGAGGAGAGCGAGGTGGTTCCGGTGTTCTTCACCGTCCACTGGCCTTCGAAGCCGCTGCCCCAGTCGGACTTCTTGACGTAGGTGGCGGTCGCCGAAGTGGCGGCCTCGGCGGGGCTGGCCAGGCCGACCATCGCCGCGAGCGGCAGAAGCAGCGCGGTGACGCCCGCTACGGCCTTGGATCGGATGGTGGTGCCGGTACTGAGTCTCTCTCTGAATCCGGCCCGGCGTGGGGGGGTCTCAGTGCTCAACGGTGCTCCTCGGGTGAGGTCCGACAAACGGGGGGTGGTCCGTGGACTGCAAACCCTGCGCCGCCCTGAGTGCGCTTTGTCATGGCGTACTCACCGCAGTGTGCTCGGTGAGATTAGGAAGGTCTGGACCAATCGTCAAGAGGTCCAGACCAAAGATCCGTACTAAACCTCAGAGACCCAACTCCTGCGCGATCACCGCCGCTTGGGCCCGGCTCCGCAGCTCCAGCTTCCCCAGCAGCCTGCTGACGTGCGTCTTCACCGTCGCTTCCGCCATCGAGAGCCGTACCGCGATCTCCGCGTTCGACAGCCCTCCGCCCAGGCATCCCAGAACCTCGCGCTCCCGCCGCGTGAGCGAATCCAGCCCCGCCGGAGCGGGGATGTCCGCCCGGCGTACGGGGGTGGCCCCGGCGAACTCCGCGATCAGCCGTCGGGTCACGGCCGGGGCGATCAGCCCCTCGCCGCGCGCCACGGTCCGTACCGCTTCGAGCAGGTCGCGTGCGTCGGTGTTCTTCAGCAGGAAGCCCGCGGCCCCGGCCCGCAGCGCACCGAAGACGTACTCGTCCAGATCGAACGTCGTCAGTATCAGCACGTCCGCGAGCCGCTCCTCCACCACCTGCCGGGTCGCCGAGACCCCGTCGAGCCGGGGCATCTGCACATCCATCAGCACGACGTCCGGGCGCAGTTCACGGGCCAGCCGCACGGCGGCCTCGCCGTCGCCCGCCTCGCCGACCACCTCGATGTCCGGCGCGCTGCCCAGGATCAGCACCAGACCCGCCCGTACCGCCGCCTGGTCCTCCGCGACCAGTACCCGGATCGTCACTGCCTCACCGCCCTTTCGCCGACGGGCAGTTCGGCCCGTACCCGCCAGATCTTCCGGCCGTCCTCCGCGGGCTCGGGACCCGCCGCGATCGTGCCCCCGAGCAGCGCCACCCGCTCCCGCATGCCCACCAGGCCCGCGCCCGAACCGGGCGCGCGCGGTCCCGGCCTGCTCCCGAACTCACTGCTGATCTCCACTGTGAGGACGTCCCCCTCGTTCGTGAGCCGCACCGCCACCGGCCCCGGGGCGGCGTGCTTCAGCGCGTTCGTCAGGGACTCCTGGACGATGCGGTACGCCGCCAGCTCGACCGGCGCCGGCAGCCGCGCCGGCTCCCCACGCGCGTCCTCCAGCGTGCATGTCAGCCCGCTCGACGCCCCGTTGGTACGCGCCTGCTCGACCAGGACGTCCACCGAGGCGAGGGTGGGCGCCGCACTCGGCCCGCTCTCGGTCCCGCTGTGTCGCAGCAGCCCGATGAGCCGCCGCATTTCGGCCAGTCCCTCGACGCTGTTCTCACGGATCACCCCGAGCGCCTCGCGGGAGGTGCCCGGGTCGTCGATGGAGAGCGCCGCGGTGGAGTGGATGGCGATCGCGGAGAGATTGTTGGCCACCATGTCGTGCAGCTCGCGCGCCATCCGCGCACGCTCGGCGGTCACCGCCTGCGTACGGTCCATCTCGGCGAGCAGCGCGGTCTGATCCGCCCGCAGCCGGGCGGTCTCGGCCGCGTCGCGATGGTTGCGCACGCTGACGCCCGTGATGGCGGGCGCGAACGACACCAGACCCGCCGCGACGCCGATCAGCAGAGCCTCGGCCGTCCTGAACCAGGCCAGGAAGCCGATCGTCACCCCGACCGTGAGCAGGAACGAGGCCACCGGGATACGGCGGGCGGCGCTCGGGGTCCCGTACACCACAGCCGCGTACACGACGTCGGTGAACATCAGCACGGTGGCCAGGTTCCCGACCGTGAACTGGTCGGCGACCAGGGCGGCGAGAGCGATGAGCAGAGCGGTCAGCGGGGCGCTTCTGCGCAGCAGTTCGAGCCCGGCCATCACGGTGAGGGGCACCAGCGCGGCCCATGGGGCGGCGATGGGCCGCGGCCCCTGCATGTGCAGACCGATCAGCCACAGGAACAGACCGCCGAACAGCCCGATGGCCGCGATCAGTACGTCGTGGCGGTGGGGGCGGGAGACGTTGAGCACCCTCCCATCCAACACGGCCGCGCCGGGTGGGACCTCCGTACGACGGGTGAGCCGCGGATACATCGAAGGATGCAGTCGGGCTTCGTCACTGCCGACGACGATCCGGCGCCTCGTAACCGCGAGTCTGGAGGGGACCGGGAGGAGAAGAACCGTGATCGTCGTACTGATCGTGATCTGCGAGGTCGGCTTCTGGCTGCTGCTGGCCGCCGGACTCGCGCTGCGGTACCTGGCGAAGAAGCCCCGGCTCGGCGCCGCGGTGCTGCTGTGCGAACCGCTGCTGGAGGTCGTGCTGCTGGTCGTCACGGCCATCGACCTGAAGAACGGCGCCGAACCCGACTGGAAGCACGGCCTCGCCGCCGTCTACATCGGGTTCACCGTGGGACTGGGCCACTCGGCGATCAAGTGGGCGGACGCCAGGTTCGCGCACCGCTTCGCAGGCGGTCCGCCGCCGGTGAAGCCGCCGAAGTACGGCATGGCGCGGGCCGCCCACGAGTGGCGCACGGCGGCCCGCTGGACGGTCGCAGCCGTGACCGCCCTGGCACTGCTCCAGGCGGCGATCTGGTACGTCGGGGACGACGGGGACATCGGCTCGCTGGAGATGTGGCAGCAGAAGATGCTGTGGGTGATCGGAATCAACCTGATCATCGCCGGCGGCTACACCCTGTTCCCGAAGCAGGCATCCAAGGGGGCCTGACCCCCTCGGACGCCGCCTCTCAGCGGTCGCCGCCCGGCACCCACAGCACGTCCCCGACCTCCTTGTTCGCCGTCCTCGCGAGGATGAACAGGAGGTCGGAAAGACGGTTGAGATACGTCGCGGTCAGCGCGTTCATCACCTCCCCGTGCACCTCCAGCGCCGCCCAGGTGGAACGCTCGGCACGCCGGACGACGGTGCACGCCTGGTGCAGCAGCGCCGCCCCCGGCGTACCGCCGGGAAGGATGAAGCTGCGCAGCTTCTCCAGCTCCTCCAGGAAGCTGTCGCAGTCCGCCTCCAGCTTGTCGATGTAGGACTGCTCGACCCGCAGCGGCGGATACTTCGGGTCTTCCACGACCGGCGTCGACAGGTCCGCGCCCACGTCGAACAGGTCGTTCTGCACGCGGACGAGGACCTTCACCACGTCCTCGGACAGCTGCCCGAGCGCGACGGCCGTACCGATGACGGCATTGGCCTCGTTCGCGTCGGCATACGCCGAGATGCGCAGATCGGTCTTGGCTGTCCGGCTCATGTCGCCGAGGGCGGTGGTGCCCTTGTCGCCGGTACGGGTGTAGATACGCGTCAGATTGACCATGGGGCCAGCCTAGGTATGTGTTCGCCCTCGCGGGGACGCAGGTGGCCAACTGCACGTGGCGCGCCGCCGAATGAGGCGTACCAGTGTGATGTCCGTCATTTGAGACGTGACGCGCATCTCTTCGCCTCCCCAGCGCCCCTCACGGGTACTAATCTCCGCCGGAGAGCGTGTGAACAACCGTTATCCAAAGGGGTGCAAACGTGGCCAGGAAGCTCGCCGTCATCGGGGCCGGACTCATGGGGTCCGGGATCGCGCAGGTCTCTGCCCAGGCGGGCTGGGACGTCGTCCTGCGCGACGTGACCGACGCGGCGCTGGCCCGCGGTCTCGACGGCATCAAGGGTTCGTACGACCGGTTCGTCTCCAAGGGCAAGCTGGAGGCGGCCGACGCCGAGGCCGCGCTCGCCCGCATCACGACGAGCACCGACCTCGACGCCGTCGCCGACGCGGACGTCGTCGTCGAGGCGGTCTTCGAGAAGCTGGAGGTCAAGCACGAGATCTTCCGCGCGCTCGACAAGATCGTGCGCGAGGACGCCGTGCTCGCCTCCAACACCTCCGCCATCCCGATCACCAAGATCGCCGCCGTGACGGAGCGGCCGGAGCGCGTTGTGGGCGTGCACTTCTTCTCGCCGGTCCCGATGATGCAGCTCTGTGAGCTCGTCCGCGGCTACAAGACCAGCGACGAAGCCCTCGCCACCGCACGGGAGTTCGCCGAGTCGGTCGGCAAGACCTGCATCGTCGTCAACCGTGACGTCGCGGGCTTCGTCACCACGCGGCTCATCTCGGCGCTGGTCGTCGAGGCCGCCAAGCTGTACGAGTCGGGCGTCGCCTCGGCCGAGGACATCGACACCGCGTGCAAGCTGGGCTTCGGCCACGCCATGGGCCCTCTCGCCACGGCGGACCTGACCGGCGTCGACATCCTGCTGCACGCCACCGGCAACATCTACACCGAGTCGCAGGACGAGAAGTTCGCGGCTCCGGAGCTGATGCGCCGGATGGTCGATGCAGGTGACATCGGCCGCAAGAGCGGGCAGGGCTTCTACACGTACTGAGAGCGATCATGTCCCGGGCCGCCTGATCTGCCGTCGATCGGGCCCGGGGCCCGGTAGCCGGAAGGTTCCGGCTACCGGGGATCAGTGAGCAACGAGCGGGCAGACGTCACTCCACGGAGTGAATTCGGTATCGGTTCGCTTACAGACGGCAACTTCCTTGTCGTTGCGACAGTCAGTTGTGGCAGAGACAGAACAGACAGACGAACCTTGCTACGGAGTAATCCCGGGGAGCGCATATGCACATCAGGGGCGACCACGCCGAGCTGGTCGTCGGGGGCCGCCTCGACGTCCGAAGCGCGGCGGACGCCCGTACGGTCCTGCACTCGGCCGTCGACGACGGTGTCGGCGATCTCGTGCTCGACCTGACCGAGCTGGATTCATGGGATGCAACCGGACTCGGCGTCATCATGGGCGCACACCGGCGGGCCGGACGGGCCGGACGTCGGCTCGTACTCCGCGGTGTGCCGCCGCAGATGCAGCGCCTGCTGGTCGCGACGAGGCTGCACCGCATCCTGGCCATCGAGGGCGGAATCGCCGCGGAGTCACTGCCGCGCGTCTAGGTCCTGACCGGCGGGTCCGCCGTCCGGATCACGGCGGCAGGGCACCACGGCATGCACGCACAATCCTCACGAGACCGTGATGTCCCGGGCGGCGCGGCACCCCGGCGGTTCGTAGATACTGTGCGAAGGTTTAGGGTTCGGCCGTCTGCCGATTGACGGACCCATGGGCGGACACCGGACCAGAAGCGACAGCTTGGCGTGCGAGGCCGGGAGGGGCAACCGCACGCGACGCATCTGGGGGGCTTTGCAATGGACCCGATCAACCGGGGACCCGAAGAGTACGGCCAGGATCACGACGGCTTCGACGAGGACGGCGTCCCGCGACGGCAGTCCCGCGAACCGCTGACACCCGACTTCGGGCTCCAGACACCGCAGCAGGTCCGCACGGTCCAGCTCATATCGGGCGACCTTCTCCTCACCGTCAACCCGGTCGACGGCAGCGAGGTCGAACCCTGCCCGCCTGGCCGGCAGCCCGAGGCACCCGTCCGGCACACCGCGACCGAGCGCGTGGACCGCGAACGCGCCGCCGCCCCCTCCGTGCCGCCGGGTCCGCCCGGCCCCCAACTGCCGCTCCTGGAACGCCAGGAGGTCCGCGAACGGCTCGTACGGCTGCTGGCACGCGGACGGTCGGTCCGGCTCACCGGACCCGCCGGTTCGGGCCGCACGGCCCTGCTGAACGCTGTCGCCGCCGACTGCGCCGACCTTGCGCCCGACGGCGTCGTACGGCTCAGCGGCCACAAGCGCACCACGGCTGACCTTCAGTACGGGCTCTTCGATGCCGTCTACCGCGCGCCGCTGCACCGCCCCGGCCGTGAGGAACTCCTCGGACTGATCCGCGGCATCGGAGCCGTCGTCGTCCTCGACGACCTGGAGTTCGGCGGCACCGCGCTCGAAGAACTGCTCGACGCCACCCCCGAGTGCGCCTTCCTGCTCGCCGCGACCCCCGACGCCGCCGCGCCCGCCGCCGAATCGCACCTGGAAGAAGTCGCTCTCGCCGGGCTCGGCCGCAGCGCCTCGACCGAGCTGCTGGAGAAGGTCGTCGAACGCTCGCTCACCGAGGACGAGGCGAACTGGGCGGGTGACCTCTGGTTCGAGTCGGAGGGACTGCCCCTGCGCTTCGTCCAGGCAGGCGCGCTGCTGCGCCGCCGCGACCTGCTGCGCGACCCCGAAGCCTTCGACGCGTACGGAGCCGAGGCGCCCTTCGCCGCGGAGAACGCGCCGGAGCCGCCGCTGCCGAGCCTGGGGGAGGGCGCGGCCCCCGCGGTACTGCTCGCCTCCCGGCTGAGCGAGGCCGCGCGCGAGACCCTGCGGTTCGCCGTCGCGCTCGGCGGCGAGGTACCGCACCAGGCGCACCTGCCGGCGCTCGTGGGGGACACCCATGCCGACGCGGCCCTCGGCGAGCTCGCCGGGTGCGGTCTGCTCTCCCCGGCCGGCCCCCGCTACCGGCTGGCGGCGGGCGTCGTCGCCCAGCTGGAGGCCGGTGGATACGGCGAGGGCGCGGCCGACCGCGCGAAGACCGCCGCACAGCACTACGCCTGGTGGGCGGGGCACCCCTCGGTCACGTCCGGGCGGGCGGTCGCCGAGGCCGACGCCGTACTCGCCGCGCTGGCCCACCTGGTGCCCGGCGACCGGCCCGGACAGGCCAGCGTCGCCGTCCTGCTGGCGCGCAGCGCCTCCCCGGCCTTCGCCGCCGGAATGCAGTGGGGTGCCTGGGAGAAGGTCCTCAGAATCGGCCAGGAGGGCGCGAGGATCGCCGGTGAGGTGGCGGAGGAGGCCTACTTCCACCACGAGTTGGGCGTACTCGCGCTCTGCACCGGCAGTCTGGACCGGGCCAGGGCCGAACTGGAGACCTCCATCGGCATGCGCGGGGCCCTCGCCGACAAGTCGGGCGCGGTGGCCTCCCGCAGGGCGCTCGCGCTGGTCGCGGACCGCTCCGGCGGCCCGGTGCCCGGCCTGCGTACCCCGGTGGGCGACGAACTGCCGGACACGCGGTACGAAGGCCCGGCCTCGCCGCCCGGCGGGACACCGGCGCTGCCGCTCTTTCCCCGCCAGACCGTGCCGGGTGAGACGACCGCCGTCATCTCCTCCCGCCCCTCCCGCCCTGGCACGGCGGCGGTCCGCGGTCCCGCGTTCCTTCGCGGCGCCCGGCGCAATCTGGTCGGAGCCGGTGCGGGAGCGCTGCTGGTCGCCCTGCTGGGCACGGTCGTGGCGCTCGGTACGACATCGGACGGCGAGGAGCCGGACAGCCGGAATGTGACGACCGAGCAGTCGACGGACGTGGACGACAGCGAGAGCGGTTTCCCCGCGGACGAGCAGCCGGCGGCCGGTGCGTCCGAGGAGAGCGGGACGCCCGACGGGGACACCACGTCCCCCGGCCCGTCCGGCCAGGCCACGCCGTCGGCAAGCTCCACACCGTCCGCCGACACGTCCGACCCGGGCACCTCGCCCACGACGGACGATCCGACGAGCACGCGGCCGACTACGCCAGGCGTGCCCACCAAGTCACCGTCCAAGTCGCCCACGAAGTCGCCGAGCGAGTCCCCGTCCCCGACCCCGTCGGAATCGGAGTCGGAAACGCCGACCCCGACCCCGACGGAGACGGCGACGCAAACGCAGCCGTCCAGTTCCGACTCGGCGAGTGGGCCGACGGCGGCCACGAGTGAGCCGGGGGAGACGGCCTGAACCTCGTCGTCACCTCCCGGACGGGAGCGGAATCAAGCCCGTCCGGGAGGTGAGGAAGAGAGGAACGGTCAGAAGAGGCGCAGCTTGTCGTCCTCGATGCCCCGCATCGCGTTGTAGTCCAGGACCACGCAGCCGATGCCGCGGTCCGTCGCGAGGACGCGGGCCTGCGGCTTGATCTCCTGGGCCGCGAAGACGCCCTTCACCGGGGCGAGATGGGGATCGCGGTTCAGCAGCTCCAGATAGCGGGTCAGCTGCTCGACGCCGTCGATGTCGCCGCGCCGCTTGAGCTCCACGGCCACCGTTCCGCCGTCCGCGTCACGGCACAGGATGTCCACGGGGCCGATGGCGGTGGGGTACTCGCGGCGGATCAGGGTGTGGCCCTCGCCGAGGATCTCGATCCGGTCGGCCAGCAGCTCCTGGAGGTGCGCTTCCACGCCGTCCTTGATGAGACCCGGGTCGACACCCAGCTCGTGCGAGGAGTCGTGGAGGATTTCCTCCATCGTGATGATCAGTTTCTCGCCCGCTTTGTTCACCACGGTCCAGATGCCCTCGTCGCCGTCCGCGCCCTCTTTGAGGGAGCACGGCGGGGACATCCAGTTGAGCGGTTTGTACGCCCGGTCGTCGGCGTGGATCGACACACTGCCGTCCGCCTTCACCAGGATCAGACGGGGGGCGGAGGGCAGGTGGGCGGTGAGCCGGCCCGCGTAGTCGACGGAGCAACGGGCGATGACGAGACGCATGGTCGGCAACGCTACTCGACGACGGGTGTTCCACGCGATTCCCCCGGCTGTCTCCCGGACGCGTGTGACGCGGGCTCTTCGGGCTTGCCCCTCTTTGAGAGCCTTCGTTATTGGCCGGTTGTGTTCCCAATCTCCTGGTGCGGCCCGGACTGCGCGCTTACCGTGTAAGCAGGAGGTCGCCGTCTGTGTACGCTGCGTCGCCGTCCTCCTTCCCTGCCCGTAAGGCCCCGGCCCACCGTCGGGGTCGCGAGAGGAGAACCCATGTCGCTCGACGTCTCACCGGCGCTGTTGGAACAGGCCGAGCGAGGCGAGGTCGACGAAGCCGACTTCGTCGACTGCGTCCGGACCTCCCTGCCCTACGCATGGGAGATGATCAGCTCTCTGGTGGCCCAGCTGAAGGTCGACGGCGGACAGTTCGCCGACAACCAGACGCCGCCGCCGGACGAGCAGGCACGTGGTCAGCTGCTGCGTGCGCTCGCGAGTGATGCGATACGTGGCGCACTTCAGCGGCACTTCGGAGTGCGCCTGGCATTCCAGAACTGCCACCGCGTAGCGGTGTTCCCGCTGGACGCTTCGGTCGACGAGCGTCTGGCCCGCTTCACCTCGGTGAGGGGCCAGTTGCTCAACCAGTCGCCCGGACTACGGGACTGCTAAACGCTTCTGCTGCCGCTCCGGGCCGCAGGAGGTGCGACAGGCTCCGGGGCGGCAGCTCCCGTACCACCAGCACTTCGAGCGCATCACGTCAGCAACGGCAGCACTTCGGTGCCCAGCCGCAGGACGTTCTCCTCGGTCGCGGAGAGGTCACCCGATCCCTCCACGAGGAGTGCGAAGCGGGTGATGCCGGTCCGCTCCGCGGTCGCCGCGAGGCGGTCGGCCGCGAGGCGGGGCGGACCCACCGGATGCATGCCGCACAGCAGTTCCGTATAGGCGACGGGGTCGCGCATCACCCGGTGCCTGCCGTCGACTGTCACATGGGCGTCCAGGCCCTGTTTGAGCCACCCCGGCATCGCCTTCACGAGCGTCTCCACGGCGTCGGCGGGCCTGTCGGCGATCTGGGCCACCCCTGCGGACACATGTCCGACGCTCTCCACGACGTCGGGCGGGTGCCCGGCCTCCCGGGCGGCGGTGCGCCACAGCGCGACCATCTCGGCCTTCTCCTCGTCCCCGCAGTGCATTCCGAGAAGCATCGGCAGCCCCTTCGATGCGGCGAGCCGGACGCTCTTCGGCGAGGTGCACGCCACGATGACCTCCGGCCCCTCGGGGCCCGCCGGGTCGTCGGCCAGCAGCTCGTCGGCGCGCGGCACGACCGCCACCTCACGGAAGCCGTACCGCTCCCCGGTGCCCGCCACCCGCGGTTTGCTCAGCCAGTCGAGCAGCAGCTCCAGCGATTCCGGGAACTCCTTCTCGTACGCCGGGAGGCCCCCGCCGAACACCTCCAGATCCACCCAGGGTCCGCCCCGGCCCACCCCGAGGGAGAACCGGCCCCCGCTCGTGATGTGCAGCAGTGCGGCCTGCTCGCCGAGTGCCACCGGGTGCTGGGTGGGCAGCACGCTCACCGCCGTACCCACCCGGATTCTGCGGGTGCGGCCGAGCAGCAGCGCGGCCAGTGTGACGGCGGACGGGCATACCCCGTACGGCACGAAATGGTGTTCTGCCAGCCAGACCGAGTCGAGTCCGGATTCCTCCGCGACCTCGGCGGACCGGATCGCCCGGTGCAGTGCTTCACCGGGCCCCTGGCCCGGAAACTGAGCTGCCAGTACGAACGTTCCCACGCGCATCGCCTTCTGCCTCCTTACGGCCGACGCGGTTCTCCCCTATAGGCAACAACGTCTGACACGTGCCAAAGGCACGGTCCACGGGGAAGTTGTTGCGATTTTCCGCTAACTCGCCCCCGGCGCGCCCACGGTCTCATGCCGTTGAGGGCGGCTGCCGGGCCCGATGGGCCTACGCTGGACGGGAAACCGCCCGTTCTGCCCCCATGAGGTGTCACGTGTCTCCGCGCCGAAACCGCCCCCGAGGCGGCGAAAGCCCCACCGACAGCACATTCGCGGAGGGGCAGCGGTACGGCGGCGGCGGAGCCACCGAGAGCTGGCAGGGCGAGGAGTGGTCGGTGCGCCCGGTGAGCGGTGCGAGCGCTGCGGGGAAACGGTACCGCTGCCCCGGCTGCGACCAGGAGATCCCGTCCGGAGTCCCGCATCTGGTCGCCTGGCCCGAGTTCGGCGGCATCGACGACCGCAGGCACTGGCACAAGGCGTGCTGGAACGCGAAGGACCGCCGCACCACACGGGTGCAGCGGTCCAGGAACGCCCCGCGCCACTGAGGAGCGGTCCGTCGCGTCAGACGTCGCGGCGGTCCAGCGAGAGATACGCGCCGGCCATGGCGACGGCGGTCACGCCGAGGATGATCCACAGGGGCTCCCAGCCGGAAGGACCCGACGTGGTGACCGAGGCGTCGTAGAACGCGCCGAGCTGGTTGGGGATCGAGTACTCGAAGAGCGCCTGCTGCAGGTCGGCCAGCGTCTCGGAGAACATGAACATCGCCAGCACGAGCGGCAGCAGCACCACGGCGATCATGATGGTGATCGCGCCGGCGGAGTGCCGGATCAGTGCGCCGAGGGCGAGCGAGAGCAGTCCGAGCGTCGCGATGTAGAGGCCGACCCCCACCGTGGAGCGCAGCCAGTCGTCGCCTGAAGGCTCCGTGCCGTCCACCATCGCCGTCTGGAGGACGCCGACGATCGCGGTCGTCACCGTGGTGATCACGAAGGAAAGCAGGAAGAAGACGATCGCCTTCGCGGTCAGCACCCGGGCACGGCTCGGGCAGGCCGTCAGCGTCGTACGGATCATTCCGGTGCCGTACTCCGACGCGATGGTCAGCACGCCGAGCGTGATCACGCAGATCGAGCCGAGAAGCACACCGAAGAAGCCGAGGCTGAGCACCGGGGTGTTGCCGAGTTCGGCGTCCGAGGCGGTCACCGCGATCGCGGAGAGCAGTCCGATGCCGAGCAGCAGCACGATCATCACGCCGAGCGTCCACATCGTGGAGCGCACGGAGCGGATCTTCGTCCACTCGGAGGCGATCGCGTCACCGAGGCTGGCCCGGCGCACGGGGATGGGCGAGCTGTAGAGGCCCCCCGGAGCGCCCTGCCAGTTCTGCGGCGCCGGGGCCTGCTGCTGGGGCTGGTACGGGGCCTGGGGAGCCGGCGTCGTCATCGGGAGTCCTCGCTGGTCTCGCGCTTGGTCGGTTCTGCGGGAGCGGGCGGAGCGGCGGGCGGAGCCACGGGCGCTGCGGGCGCGGGAACCTGGGCGGCGGCCGGGGCCGCGTACGGGTTCTGTCCCGGCGGCGGCGGGGCGTACCAGCCTTGCTGCGGCATCTCGGGCTGCTGCTGCTGCGGCGGTGCGTAGCCGGGCTGCTGTCCGTAGCCGGCCGGGGCCTGCTGCTGGAGCGCGGCCTTGGCGTCCACCGTCGAGCGGTAGTCCACGGCGCCCTGCGTCATCCGCATGTACGCCTCCTCCAGCGAAGCCTGGTGCGGCGAGAGCTCCCACAGCCGGACGTCCGCGCCGTGTGCGAGGTCGCTGATCCGGGGCAGCTGGAGACCGGTTACCCGCAGGGCCCCGTCCGGCTCCGACATGACCTGGCCGCCCGCCTCGGTGAGCGAGGCGGTGAGCTTCTCGCGCTGCTCCGGGAGGTCCGAGGGGACCCGTACCCGGGCGAAGTCGGCCGAGTTGGCGGAGATGAAGTCCGTGACGCTCATATCGGCGAGCAGCTGGCCGCGCCCGATCACGATCAGATGATCGGCGGTCAGCGCCATCTCGCTCATCAGATGGCTGGAGACGAAGACCGTACGTCCCTCGGATGCCAGCATCTTCATGAGGTTGCGTACCCAGAGGATGCCCTCGGGGTCGAGGCCGTTGACCGGCTCGTCGAAGAGCAGCACCTGCGGATCGCCGAGCATGGCCGCCGCGATCCCGAGCCGCTGCCCCATACCGAGCGAGAAGCCCTTGGAACGCTTGCGCGCCACGTCCTGCAGCCCGACGACGCCCAGGACCTCGTCGACCCGGGCCGCCGGGATGCCTGACAGCTGTGCCAGCGACAGCAGGTGGTTCCTGGCGCTGCGCCCGCCGTGCACGGCCTTGGCGTCGAGCAGCGCGCCCACCTGGCGCGGTGCGTTCGGCAGGCTGCGGAAGGCGTGGCCGCCGATCGTGACGTGGCCCGCGGTCGGAGTGTCCAGGCCGAGCATCATGCGCATGGTGGTGGACTTGCCGGACCCGTTGGGACCGAGGAACCCGGTGACGGCCCCCGGCCGCACCTGGAAGGAAAGGTTGTGCACGGCCGTCTTCGCGCCGTAGCGCTTGGTCAGGCCGACTGCCTCGATCATTCTCCAGCCCCATCGACTTATGTCTGTCGTCGGGGCCCAGGCCACCCGGCCGCACGCCCCCGTAAGAGTTAGGAGGATAACCAGGCCTTGACGGTTCCAGCCAAGTTGTTACGCGTCCCGCTTCTTCAGCAGGACGAAACCACCGGCCACCGCGGCCACCACCCACGCCAGCATGATGCCGAGTCCGCCCCATGGCCCGTACGGCGCCGGGTCGCTGTTCATGGCGTCGGGCACCACCTGCATGATCTTCGCTCCGGCCTGGTCGGGGAAGTACTGGGCCACGTTCTTGGCGCCCGGGACGGCCGACAGGATCTGCGAGACGAGGAAGAAGAACGGCATCAGGATGCCCAGCGACAGCATGGAACTGCGCAGCATCGCGGCCACGCCCATCGAGAAGATCGCGATCATGCCCATGTAGATGCCGCCGCCGAACACCGCCCGCAGCACGTTGTCCGCGCCGAGGTCCGTGCGGTGGACGCCGAGGAGTGCCTGGCCGAGGAAGAACGAGATGAAGCTCGTCGCGAGGCCGACCACCAGGGCCAGGACACCCGCCACCGCGATCTTGCTGAACAGGAACGTGGCGCGCTGGGGAACGGCCGCCAGTGATGTACGGATCATGCCGGAGCTGTACTCCGTACCGACCACGAGGACGCCGAAGACCACCATCGCGAGCTGACCGAGAATCATCCCGGAGAAGCTGATGAAGGTCGGGTCGAAGGTGGCACGCTCCGCGTCGGAGAGGTCGTCGAACTGGGAGTTCATCAGTGCGCACAGCGCCGCGCTCATGGCGACGGTGACGGCGAACGCGGCGATGAGCGTCCAGGTGGTCGAGGAGACCGTACGGATCTTGGTCCACTCGGAGGTCAGGACCGCGGGTACCGATGCCATCGTGGTCATGCTCCCTTGCCGTGATCGGAAACGCCGCTCGCCGTGCGGTTCCACTCCTCGCCCCACTGCGGACCCGCGGGAGGCGGGGGAGGCAGCAGCGCGCCGTCGCGTTCGGAGTGCGCGTGGTACTCCACGGAGCCCGCGGTCATCTGCATGAACGCCTCCTCCAGGGAGGCCCGCTGGGAGCTCAACTCGTGCAGCACGATCTGGTGCCGGGCGGCGAGCTCACCGAGCTGCTCGGTGGTGGCGCCGTCGATCTCCAGCGTGCCGTTGCCCGACTCGACGGCGACGATGCCCTCCCCGTGCAGCACATCGCGCAGCCGCTCCTGCTGCGGGGAGCGCAGCCGTACGTAACTGCGGGAGTTGTCGTGGATGAAGTCGGCCATCGAGGTGTCGGCCAGCAGTCTGCCCTGGCCGATCACGATCAAATGGTCGGCGGTCAGTGCCATTTCACTCATCAGATGGGACGAGACGAAGATCGTCCGGCCCTCGGCTGCGAGGGCCTTCATCAGATTTCTGATCCAGTGAATTCCCTCGGGGTCCAGACCATTGACGGGTTCGTCGAACATCAGGATCTCGGGATCGCCGAGAAGGGCCGAAGCGATTCCCAGCCGCTGGCCCATGCCGAGCGAGAAACCCTTCGACTTCTTCCGCGCCACCGCGCTGAGTCCGACCGTGTCGAGGACTTCCGCGACGCGGCTCGTCGGGATGCGATTGCTCTGCGCGAGACAGAGCAGATTGTTGTACGCGCTACGGCCACCGTGCATCGATTTGGCGTCGAGGAGCGCCCCGATGTACTTGAGCGGTTCCTCCAGCTCGCGGTAGTGCTTGCCGTCGATGCGCACCGTGCCGCTGGTGGGGTTGTCGAGATCGAGCATCATCCGCATCGTGGTCGACTTGCCCGCCCCGTTGGGGCCGAGAAAACCCGTCACCATTCCTGGTCTGACCTGGCACGACAGGTGGTCGACGGCGACCTTGTCGCCGAATCGCTTGGTGAGGCCCTCAAGCTCGATCATGCGTTCACGCTAGAACGGCCGCGCGCCCGGCGCCACCACAAGGGCGGAACCGGGCGCGTGAGAGCTTGCCGGGTGGTACAGCTGCGGTACTCCGGGGTCAGCGGGTCTGCTGAGCCGGAACCCCACGGGTGGCGGGCTCGTCGTCCACCGGGGAGCCGGCGGCGGCCACCGCGGCACCGGTCAGCGTCGCCAGCATCTCGCGGACGTTGGTCAGCTGAGCGTTGATCGAGTCGCGGCGGTTGGTGAGCGCCGCCAGCTCGCGCTCCGATTCGCTGCGGATACGGTCGGCCTTGGCGTTCGCGTCGGCCACGATGTCCTCGGCCTGGCGCTGCGCCGTCTCCACCGTCTGACGGGCCCTGCGCTCGGCGTCCGTGCGGAGCTTCTCGGCCTCCAGGCGGAGCTGCTCGGCGCGGTGCTCGATCTCGGCGAGACGCTTCTCGGCCTTCGCCTGACGGGACGCGAGGTCGCGCTCCGACTGCTCGCGGCGCTTCGCCAGGTTCGTCTCGAAGTCCGCGGCGGCCTGGGCGGCCTTGGCGCGGGTCTCCTCGAAGAGGGCGTCGGCCTCCTCGCGCTTCTGCTGAGCGTCCTTCTGCGCCTCGGTGCGCAGCGTGGTCGCCTCACCCTTGGCCTTCTCGACGATGCGAACGCCCTCGTCCTCGGCCTTCGCCTTGCGCTCCGCGGAGAACGACTCCGCGTCGTTGCGCACCTGCTGGGCGGCCGACTCGGCCAGCTCGCGGTGCTGCTCGGCCGCGCGACGGGCCTCCTCGCGCAGGTCCTTCGCCTCCTCCTCGGCGAGGCGGAGGATCTTCTCGACGCGGGCGCCGAGCCCGGCGTACGACGGCTCGGCGTCGTTTACCTGGGCCTGGGCGTTCTGCGTTTCGAGGTGGAGCTCCTCGATGCGCTTTTCCAGAGAGGTGATTCGGGCCAGGGCACTATCACGGTCGGCGACGAGTTTGGTAATGCGGTCGTCCACCTGACCGCGGTCGTAGCCACGTCGCACGAGCTCGAAGCCGAAGGGGGAGGAAGGGTCACTCATGGGGTTCCTGTCGAATGAGACCGGTGAGGTGATAGGGGGAATCCTAGGGGCCTGAGCGGCGTGTCAACGTGCAGATGCCGCTTTGATCTGGAGAATGACACCCCTTTTGAGTGGCTGACCCCCGGAGCGCTTGCCACTCGAAGGGTTGAATGTCCATGTCGAAGCATGTGACGCGGTTGCACGGCTAGCCCTCGGACGACTTGCCACCTGATCGGTTGGCAGCAGCGGCTCCGGCCTTGACGCCACCGGGCGTACTTCCGTTGGCCGCCTTCCCGCCTCCCGTCGGTGCCTCGAAAGACTCCAACGCTTCGAGCACGTCCTGGACACGGGAAATCTCCGCATTGATGTCTTCGCGCCTGCGCACGAGCACGTCGAGCTCGCGCCGGCCCTCGTCCACCGTCTGTTTCGCCTCCGCCTCCGCCTCCGCGCGCAGCTTCTCGGCCTGGCCGATCAGGGACGCCTTCTTGAGCTCGGCCTCCTTGAGGAGCGACTCGGCGCGCTTCACCGCGGCGATCCGGACCTTGCTCGCCTCCGAATTGGCGTCCGCCAGCAGCTCCTTGGCCTTCGCGGCGGCCTCGTCGCGCTGCTCCGTCGCCGCCTTCATCAGCTTGTCGACGCGCTCGCCGGCGGTCTTCATCTGCTCGGAGGTCTCGCGGCGGGCCCGCTCGTGCAGTTCCTCGATCTCGCTCTCCAGACGGGTCCGGAGCTCCTCGGCGCGTTCGCGGGTGGCCGTGGCGTCGCGGCGGGCGCCGACCAGGAGTTCGTCGGCGTCCGTACGCGACCGCTCCACCAGGGTGTTGCCCTCGACCGTCGCGTCCGAGGTGATCCGCACGGCTTCCTTGCGGGCCGCGCCGACCATCGTGTCCGCCTGCTCCTCGGCCTCGGTGGCGGCGCGCAGCGCCTCCTCCTGGGCCTTGTTGATGAGCTGGTCGGCCTGTTCCGCGGCGTCGGCACGGCGCTTCGACGCGGCCTCGCGTGCCTCGTCGAGCAGCCGGTCCGCCTCCTGGCGGGCCTCCGAGCGCATCTGCTCGGCCGCCGACTCCGCCTCGCTGCGCACCCGTTCGGAATCGGCACGGGTCCGTGCGGCGTGCTCCTGCGCCGAGCCGACGGTCTCCGCCGCCTCCGCGCGCAGGCGTTCGGCCTCGTTGGTGGCTTCGCCGAGCAGCTGGTTGGTCTGCTCGGACGCCTCCGAGCGCAGCCGGCCGGCCTCCTCGGTGGCCTCGCGGACGAGACGCTCGGCCTGAGCCGCCGTCTCCGTACGGACCCGCTCGCTCTCGCCCGTCGCCTCGCCGACGAGCCGGTCGGCCTGCGTGGCCGCCTCGCTGCGGATGCGGTTGGCGTCCGAGCGTGCCTCGGCGCGGGAGCGCGAGGCGTCCTGCTCGGCCGACGCGAGTGCGTCGGAGGCTTCCGTACGGACCCGCTGGCTGTACTCCGAGGTGTCGGCGCGCAGCCGCTCGGACTCGGTGATCGCCTCGGAGACCGTCCGCTCGGCCAGCGTCTTCGCGGCCTCGGTCTCCTCGTGCGCGACCCGGCGGACGCGGTTGGCGTCCTCGGTGGCACGCTCCCGCTCGGCGTAGGCGTCGGCGCGGACCCGGTCGGCCTCCTCCTGCGCCTCGGTCCTGGTCCGCTCGGCGACGTGCTCGGCGGTGGAGCGCAGTCCTGCGATCTCCTCCTCGGCCTGCTCCTGGAGACCGGCGACGGAGTCCCGTACCTGCTGTGCGGTCTGCTCGGCGGCGGAGACCATCTCGGTCGCCCGGCGGTCCGCCTCCTCGACCAGGCGCTGGGCCTCGGCCTGCGCCTCCTCGACGCGCTTGCGCGCGGATGCGAGGAGCTCCTCGCTCTGCTCGCGGGCCCGCTCGCGCTCCTGGTCCGCCTCGGCGCGCGCGGCACCGAGCGTCTCCTCGGCCTCGCGGCGGCGCCTGTTCGCCTCCTCCTGGGCGGCGGCGAGGGCCTCGGCGGCCTCCGTACCGACCCGCTCGGCGGCGGCGGCGGCCTCCGACCGCACCCGGTTCGCGCTCTCCTGCGCCTCGGACTTGAGGCGCTCGGCCTCGGCGGCGGCCTCACCGCGCAGCCGTACGGCGACGGACTCGCCCTCCGCGCGGGACTGCGCGGCGTCGGCGGCGGCTTCGGTACGCAGCCGCTCGGCCTCCGTCTCGGCCTGCTCCCGGAGGGTGCGCAGCCGCTCGGCGGCCTTGGCGCGCAGCCGCTCGGCCTCCTCGTTCACTTCGAGACGGACACGCTCGGCCTCGGTGCGGGCCTCGCCGAGTGCCTCCTCGGCTGCGGTGACCCGCTTCTCGGCCTCGGTGTGCAGCCGGGTGAGCTCGTCGGCAGCCTCGGTCTGCCGGGCGGCGACCGCGCGCTCGGTGTCCTCGCGGAGCTCGGCAGCGGCCCGCTCGGCGGCGGCCGTGGTGGACTCGGCCTGTTCGTCGGCCTCGGTCCGCATCCGCTCGGCCTCGGCGTGGGCGCGCTCCAGCGTCTCCTCCGCCTGCTTGCGCAGCGTGGTGGAACGCTCGGACGCCTCTGAACGGACCCGGTCGCTCTCCGCGCCCGCGGAGGTACGCAGCTCGTCGGCGTCCGCCTTGGCCTTGGTCAGCAGCTCCTCGGCGGTGCGCGCACCCTCCTCGATCTGCTGGACGGCCTCGCGGCGGGCCTCGCCGCGGATGCGCTCGCCCTCGGCGACCGCCTCGGAACGCAGCTGCTCGGCCTCGCCGCGCAGCCTGCGCGCCTCCTCCTGCAGCTCGACCGTCTTGGCCCGGTACTCCTTGGTGTCGTCCTTGGCGGCGCCCTTGAGCTGATCCGCCTGCTCGGCGGCCTCGCCGCGCAGCCGGTCGGCCTCGGCCTCCGCCTCGCGGCGGATGCGGTCGGCCTCCTCGCTCGCCGACCTGGTCGTGGACCTGGCGTCGTCGGACGCCTTGGTCAGCACCTCCTCGGCCGTCCTGGCCGCCTTGGCGAGCTGGGCGGCGGTGTCCTCGGCAGCCGCGGTGCGGGCCTTCTCGGACGCCTCGGACTTGAGCCGGTCCGCCTCGGCACGGGCGTCGGCGAGCGCCTGCTCGGCCTCCGCCTTGAGCGCTTCGGCGTCCTTCGTGGCCTCGCCGACCAGCCGGGCGATCTCCGACTTGGCCGTACGGGTGCGCTGCTCGTTCTGCGACTCGGCGCCGGCCAGCCGCTTGACCGCTGCCTCCTTGGCCTCGGTGACGACCTTCTCGGCCTCCAGGCGGGCCTCGCGCAGCTGCGTCTCGGCCTCCTGCATGCGCTGTTCGGCGGCCCGGTTCAGCTCGGTGGTCTGCTGCCGGGTCTGCTGGGTCTCCGCCGTCGTCGAGGTGCGCAGCTGCTCGGCGTGGGAGGTGGCCTCCTGCGCCTGGTCGGAAGCCGCGTTGATCAGACGCTCGGCGTCCCTGCGGGCCCGCAGCAGGAGCGCTTCGGCTTCTGCGCGGGCCGACTCGGCCTCGGAGCCCAGCCGTTGACGGGTCTCGTCCGCGACGCGGGTGGCCTCGGTACGGGCCGCGGCGAGCGACTGCTCGGCCTCGGCGCGCGACTCCTCCAGGAGCCGGCGGGCCTGCGACTCGGTGCGGGCGCGCAACTGCTCGGCCCAGGCGACGTTCTCGTTGACGTGGGACTCGACGGTCTGGCGGCGCTCGGCCAGCTCCTGGTCGAGCCGCTGGCGCCGCTGCACGGCCTCGGTGTGCAACTCGGCCTGGAGACGGGCCTGGTGCTCCGCGTGCTCCTGAAGGATCCGCTGCGTCTGCGCACGGGCGTCACGCAGCTCGCGCTCGGCGTCGGTGCGCAACTGGTCGGCCTGGATCTGGGCATTACGGAGGAGCTGTTCGGCCTGGTAGCCGATGTCCGCGCTGTCGTACGCGGGACGGGTCGCGAGATTGCGCCGGGCCTCGTGCAGCTTGGCGCGCAAGACCTCGACCTGGTAACCGAGGTCCTCGGCGTGCTGGACGGCCTTCTCCCGGTCGGTTTTCAGCCGGTCCATCTCGGCTTCGAACCGCGAGAGATGGTCGTCTTCAGCTCGGTGGCTCTCCTGGCGTTCGTAGCCCCGCACTGCGCGGTCCCATCCTTCCCCGAGCTCTCAACTTCGTTCGAGCAGGGGAGGCCCCAACCCTGGTCGAAATTCTCCAAACGAGCACCGCTCGCCTGGCGAACGGTCCCCGGGGAATGGTGACAGATCAACGGCAGGGACGCGGCGCGGCCCCGGCCCGGCCCCGGCCCGGAACCGCCCACTCTACCGGGCCGGGTATCCGGGGGTCAGTGCTCCGTCCGGGACGTGACCAGTTCGGTGAGGACGCCGTGGCAGTCCTTCGGGTGCAGGAAGGTGATCCGGGACCCCATCGACCCGGTCCTGGGCTCGTCGTACAGCACTCGTACGCCCTTCCCGCGGATGTCCGCGGCGTCCCCGTCCACGTCCGCGGTCCCGAAGGCGATGTGGTGGACACCCTCACCGTTCTTGGCCAGCCACTTGCCCACGGCCGAGTCCTCACGGGTCGGCTCCAGCAGCTGGAGGTACGAGGCTCCGCCGTCGGACGTATCGTTGATCTTGAGCATGGCCTCCCGTACGCCCTGCTCCTCGTTGATCTCGGAGTGGAACACTTCGAAGCCGTAGGTCGAGCGGTAGAACTCGACGGTTTTGTCGAGGTCGAAACAGGCGATCCCGATGTGGTCGATTCGCGTCAGCATGGAACCAGTGCAACGCCCCGCAGATGGTTACGCAACGTGCGCGCGATCACACCCGCTGCCGGATGACGGGCGCGGTACCGCTCAGTACATTCATGTAAACCCTCGTTCACTCCTCACCCCTAGGGGCCGTGCCCATGTCAGGAACGACCGGTACCACCACCTCTGTGATCGTCGCGGGCGCCCGGACGCCCATGGGCCGGCTCCTCGGCTCCCTCAAGTCCTTCTCCGGAGCCGACCTCGGCGGCGTCGCCATCAAGGCCGCGCTGGACCGGGCCGGCATCGGCGGCGACCAGGTCGAGTACGTGATCATGGGCCAGGTGCTCCAGGCCGGGGCCGGGCAGATCCCGGCGCGCCAGGCCGCCGTCAAGGCCGGCATCCCGATGAACGTTCCCGCGCTCACCATCAACAAGGTGTGTCTGTCCGGGCTCGACGCGATCGCGCTCGCCGACCAGCTGATCCGTTCCGGTGAGTTCGACGTCGTGGTGGCCGGTGGCCAGGAGTCCATGACGAACGCGCCGCATCTGCTCCCGAAGTCCCGCGAGGGCCACAAGTACGGTGCGATCGAGATGCTCGACTCGATGGCGTACGACGGCCTGACCGACGCGTACGAGAACATCCCGATGGGCCAGTCGACGGAGACGCACAACACCCGCCTCGGCCTGAAGCGCGCGGAGCAGGACGAGATCGGCGCCCTGTCGCACCAGCGTGCCGCCGCCGCCCAGAAGAACGGCATCTTCGAGGCCGAGATCACCCCGGTCGAGATTCCGCAGCGCAAGGGCGACCCGGTCCTGTTCTCCAAGGACGAGGGCATCCGCGCCGAGACGACCGTCGAGTCGCTCGGCAAGCTGCGCCCCGCCTTCGCCAAGGACGGCACGATCACCGCGGGTACCTCCTCGCAGATCTCCGACGGCGCCGCCGCTGTTGTCGTCATGAGCAAGGCCAAGGCCGAGGAGCTGGGCCTGGACTGGATCGCCGAGATCGGCGCCCACGGCAATGTGGCGGGACCGGACAACTCGCTCCAGTCGCAGCCGTCCAACGCGATCCGGCACGCCCTGAAGAAGGACGGCCTGGAGGTCGGCGACCTCGACCTGATCGAGATCAACGAGGCGTTCGCCGCCGTCGCCGTCCAGTCGATGAAGGACCTCGGCGTCACGTCCGACAAGGTGAACGTCAACGGCGGCGCCATCGCGCTCGGCCACCCCATCGGGATGTCCGGCGCCCGTGTCGTACTGCACCTCGCCCTGGAGCTGAAGCGCCGCGGCGGCGGCACCGGTGCGGCGGCGCTGTGCGGCGGCGGCGGTCAGGGTGACGCGCTGATCATCCGCGTCCCCAAGTAGAGACAGCCCACCCAGAGACAGCCCTACGAGTGAACGGAGCGGTGATGGTGGACGTCCCCACCCTGGTCGAGCAGGCGCGGGAGGGCAGGCCGCGGGCCGTGGCCCGGCTGATCTCCCTGGTGGAGGGGGCTTCGCCGCAACTGCGCGAGGTGATGGCGGCCCTGGCACCGCTGGCCGGGAACGCGTACGTCGTCGGCCTCACCGGCTCGCCGGGTGTCGGCAAGTCGACATCGACGTCCGCGCTGGTCTCCGCGTACCGGCGGGCCGGGAAGCGGGTCGGCGTCCTCGCCGTCGACCCGTCCTCGCCGTTCTCCGGGGGTGCGCTCCTCGGTGACCGGATCCGGATGTCGGACCACGCGTCCGACCCGGGCGTCTACATCCGTTCCATGGCCACCCGCGGCCATCTCGGCGGCCTCGCCTGGTCGGCCCCGCAGGCGATCCGGGTGCTGGACGCGGCGGGCTGCGACGTGATCCTCGTGGAGACGGTCGGTGTCGGTCAGTCGGAGGTGGAGATCGCCTCCCAGGCCGACACCTCCGTCGTCCTGCTGGCACCCGGCATGGGCGACGGCATCCAGGCGGCGAAGGCCGGAATCCTGGAGATCGGCGATGTGTACGTCGTCAACAAGGCCGACCGGGACGGCGCCGACGCCACCGCCCGCGAGCTCAACCACATGCTGGGGCTCGGGGAGACCCGGGGGCCCGGCGACTGGCGCCCGCCGATCGTGAAGACGGTCGCGGCCCGGGGCGAGGGCATCGACGAGGTCGTCGAGGCCCTGGAGAAGCACCGGGCGTGGATGGAGGAGCACGGGGTGCTGACCCAGCGGCGCACCAAGCGCGCGGCCCACGAGGTCGAGACCATCGCCGTCACCGCCCTGCGCGAGCGGATCGCGGACCTGCACGGCGACCGCCGCCTGGACGCGCTCGCCGAACAGATCGTGGCGGGCCGGCTCGACCCGTACGCGGCGGCCGACGAACTGGTGGCGGGGCTCACCGGCCAGGAGTGATCCACGAGACGGTTCCGGGGCGGCGTGCGGGCCGGTCCGGAACCGTGCGGTGGATCAGTCGTCGTCGCCGGCGTTGTCGTCGTCCCGGTCGACCGTGACCTTCCCGTTCCCGGCGTCGACGGTCAGCTCGTACCCCTTGCCGTCCTTGCCCTTGATGTCGACGTCCCAGCGCAGCGCGCCGCCACGGCGGTCGTCGTCGTCATCGTCGTCGTTGTCCAGGTCGACCGACGTCACCGTGCCGGGCCGCTCCGCGAGAGCGGCGTCGATCGCGGAGTTCAGGGGGACGGCCGCGGACCTGGGCGCGTGCCGGTCCCGGTCGTCGTTGTCGTCGTCCTCGCGGTCCGCGAGCACCTTCGCCTCGAACGCGTCGACGGTCACGTCGTGCCAGATCTTGTCGGAGCCGTACACGTCGAGCTCCCAGACGAGGTGGTCGTCGTCGTCCTCGTCGTCCAGCTCGGCCTCGGTGACCGTGCCGGGGACCGTCCGGAGCGCGGCGGCGGTGGCCTCGTCGACGGTGATCACCGTGCCGGTGGCCCGGCCGCTCCCGCTGTCGGCGGTCTTCGTACCGCTGCTCGTGCCGCTGCGGTCGTCGTCGCCCGCGAACGCTGCGGTGGCGACGGCTCCGCCGCCGACGAGTACCGCCGCGGTGACCGCTGCGATGGCGATGTTGCGCTTCATGAGGGTTCCTCCCCGAGTGCTGTCCGGTTCGACGTGACCCACACTGCCGGGGCGATGCTGAACGCAGCCTGAAGCCACCTGAAGGTGTCTTCAGGTTGGGTTTGCGACTCTGTGCGTATGCGCCTGTTGATCGTGGAGGACGAGAAGCGGCTGGCGATGTCCCTGGCCGGGGGACTCACCGCCGAAGGTTTCGCCGTGGATGTCGTGCACGACGGCCTCGAAGGGCTGCACCGGGCCGGTGAGGGGACGTACGACCTCGTCGTCCTCGACATCATGCTGCCCGGCATGAACGGCTACCGGGTCTGCGCCGCCCTGCGCGCGGCAGGCCACGACGTACCGATCCTGATGCTGACCGCCAAGGACGGGGAGTACGACGAGGCGGAGGGGCTCGACACCGGCGCCGACGACTACCTGACCAAGCCGTTCAGTTACGTCGTGCTGGTCGCCCGGGTCCGGGCCCTGCTGCGCAGGCGCGGCAGTGGCTCCGCCTCGCCCGTCCTGACCGTCGGCTCCCTGCGCATGGACACCGCCGCCCGGCGGGTCCACCGGGGCGAGGAGGAGATCGCGCTGACCGCCAAGGAGTTCGCCGTACTGGAGCAGCTCGCCCTGCGGGCGGGCGCGGTGGTGAGCAAGGCGGACATCCTGGAGCACGTCTGGGACTTCGCCTACGACGGCGACCCGAACATCGTCGAGGTCTACATCAGCGCCCTGCGGCGCAAGCTCGGCGCGGGTGCGATCCGTACGGTACGCGGCGCGGGCTACCGCCTGGAGGCGCTGTGAGGTCCGTACGGGCCAGGGCCGCGCTGGGGGCCACGCTGGTCGTCGCGGTCGCGCTGATCGGCGCCGGGCTCGCCGTGCTCCTCGTCCTGCGCGCCAACCTCACCGACCGGGCGGGCCTGGAGGCCGAGGTGGCCGCGCGTGAGGTGGCGGGGCAGCTGGCGCTCGGCAGGACGTACGACGAGCTGGAGATGGGGGACGAGGACACCACCCCGGTGCAGGTCACGGACGAGGAGGGGCGGCTGGTGGCCGCCTCCAAGGACCTGGAGGCGGTCTCCGGGACCGGTACGGAGCAGGTCGTCCCGGTGCCTTCGGCCTCGGCGCGGACTTCCGGCGACGACGGCGAAGGCGATGACGACGACGGTGACGACGAGGGCAGCCGCGACGACCCGGCGCGTCGTGAAGTCTCGTCCGACGAACCGGACTTCGTGAACGGCACCGCGACGGTCGACGGCGAGACGGGGGACTACCGGTTCGCCGCCGTCGAGGCGACGACATCCACCGGGCTGACCCTCACGGTCCACGCCGGCGCCCCGCTCGCGGCCGAGCAGGAGGCCGTGAGCACCGTCCGCGGCGCCATGCTGACGGGACTGCCCGTCCTGCTGCTCGTCGTCGCCGGGGTGACCTGGCTGGTGACCCGGCGGGCGCTGCGCCCGGTCGAGGGCATCCGGCGGGAGCTGGCCGCGATCACGGCGTCCGAGGATCTGGGCCGGCGGGTGCCGGAGCCCGGCTCGCGCGACGAGATCGCGAGGCTGGCCCGTACCACCAACGAGACGCTGACCGTGCTGGAGGCCTCGGTGGACCGGCAGCGGCGCTTCGTCGCCGACGCCTCGCACGAGCTGCGCAGCCCGATCGCCTCGCTGCGCACCCAGCTGGAGGTGGGCGCGGCCCATCCGGAGCTGCTGGATGTGCCCGGGGCGGTCGCCGACACCGTACGGCTTCAGGATCTGGCGGCCGATCTGCTGCTGCTGGCCCGGCTGGACGCGGGGGAGCGGCCCGGTCGTTCGGCGGTCGATCTGGGCGCGCTGGTACGTGAGGAGGTGTCGCAGCGCACGGGCGACCGGATTCCGGTCGCGGTGTCCGTGGGGGACGCGGGATCTCTCGAAGTGAGCGGTTCGCGTGGGCAGTTGGCCCGGGTGATCGGCAATCTGCTGGACAATGCCGAGCGTCATACGGAGAGTTCGGTCACCGTGTCGGTGACCGCGGACCGGGACGCGGTGCTCGTCGAGGTCGCGGACGACGGGGCGGGCGTGCCGGAGGCGGAGCGGGAGCGCATCTTCGAGCGGTTCGTACGGCTGGACGACGCGCGCAGCCGGGACGACGGCGGGGCGGGTCTGGGGCTCGCCATCGCGAGGAACGTGGCGGCCCGCCACGGCGGCACGCTGATGGTGGACGAGTCGCCGGAGGGCGGCGCGCTGTTCCGCCTCCGGCTGCCCCGGTCCACGTAAGGCCTGCCGCTACGGCTTGCCGCGGCGTCCGCGCAGATGGTCCGCGACCGGCGCCAGTGCGGCGTGCAGTTCTGCCAGGGCCTCCGGCGACAGCAGGTCCATGAAGTGCTTGCGCACCGACGCGACATGGTGCGGCGCGACCTTCTGCATGGTCTCCGAGCCGAGCTCGGTGAGCACCGCGTACAGCCCGCGCCGGTCGGACTCGCAGTTCTCGCGGCGGACCAGGCCCGCGGTCTCCATGCGGGTGATCTGGTGCGAGAGCCTGCTCTTGGACTGGAGCGTGGACGCGGCGAGGTCGCTCATCCGCATGCGCTGGTCGTCCGATTCCGACAGGTTGACCAGGATCTCGTAGTCGTTGTTGGTCAGGCCGAACGGCTGGAGGTCCTTCTCCAGCTGGTGCATCAGCAGCCTGCTGACGTCCAGGTGGGTGCGCCAGGCGCACTGCTCAGCGTCGCTCAGCCAGCGAGTGGCCGTCTCGGTCTCCATGTATGGATTCTACCTAAGAAGTTGAAAGCCGGACGAAATGTGAGGGTGTGACGCCCGGCACCTGTGCGCGCGCCTGACCCCCGGCGGCCCGGAAGGCAAGGACCGAAGGCTGGGCGCAGACGTTCGACGTCACACTCCGCAGCCTACCGTTCACAAACCGAAGCGACGCTGGAGGTCCCCCAGCTGGCCGGGCAGACGGGGCGCGGAGCCATGTTGACCCGCACCACCCGCACCGGGCGAGTGCTGCCCGCCGCCCGGCACCCCGGCCTGCTGCGGCACGACGCCCGTCGCCTGCTCGGCCATGAGCACCTCGGTCGACTGGAGCAGCACCGTGCCCGCCCCGACGAACTCGAACTGGTGCTCCTCGCCCGACGCCCCGCCGACCCCCGTCAGCGACCGCAGCCCGCCCATCACGCCCGACATATAGCCGTGGTCGTAGTGGTGGCACGGCGAGGGGCAGTCCGCCCAGCCCACCAGCGCCTGCGGGTCGACCCGCATCGGCGGCTCCATGAACACCACCGGACCGTTGGACGCGGCCACGAACTTCCCCGTACCGATCAACGTCACGAAGCCCGGCACGATCGACTGCTTCAGCGCCAGCGTCGGCTGGTAGGCCAGCAGATTGCCGGACCGGATCGTCAGATTCCCGTTCTCCAGGTCGAACGAGTTCACATCGAAGGCCCGGTCCGCGAGCAGCATCTTGCCGCTGCCCTCGGCCACCACCCAGTCGCTCGCGTGCAACGGCGAGTGGAAGCTCGTACGGATCAGCCGCTCGAAACGGCCGTGCCCGATGCCGTTGAACTCGATGCGCCCGTAGTAGGCGATCATCTTGCCCTTCTGCAGGAACCACTGGCTCCCCTTGAGCTCCACGCAGAAGGTGTACGCGTTGACGTTGTCGTCCGACGGCAGGGTCATCGGGTCGTGGATCACGGGCGAGCTCACAGTTTCTCCTCCGACGCCTGGACGTACACCGCGCCATTGCCGCTGAGCTCCAGCTGGAACGCCTCGCCGGAGCCGCGCCCCACCATGTCGCGCCAGCCGAGCGCGGTGGAGAGCTTGTTGCGTACGTCGCCGTGGTGGGCGACGTACGCCTGCGGGTCCACATGCACCTCGCGGCCCGGCGTGATCGGCAGCTCGATCACGCCGCCGTGTGCCATCACCGCGACCGAGCCGTGGCCCTTGAGGCTGGTGGTGAACAGGCCCTGCCCGGTCACCTGGCCGCGCACCATGCCCATGACCCCGCCCTGGGAGCCCATGAACATCGTGCCCTGCTGGAGCGTCCCGTCGAAGGCGAGCAGCCGGTCGGCCTCCACGTAGAGGGTGTCGCCGGTCAGGCCGATCACCTGGATGTGGTGGCCGCCGTGGCCGAACATCACCGTGCCGTTGCCCTCGACCGTCATCAGCGGGGTCGCCTCGTTGGCCACCCGCCGGCCGATCATCGAGGCCAGGCCGCCCTGACCGCCCTGCATGTTCGGGGTGAACGAGACATCGCCGCGGTAGGCGAGCATCGCGCCGCGCTGGCTGTACATCTTCTGGCCGGGGACCACCGTGGCCTCGACCATCTTCGAGTTGATCTCACGGAACGGCATCAGACATCGCCCCCGAGGGTGTTGCGCTCGCTGGGCTGCACGTAGACCAGGCCCTCGCCCTCGAAGCGGATCTGGAACGACTCGCCCGAGCCCTCGCCCATGAGCGTGCGGAAGTTCACCCCGGACTGGAAGTGCTGCTGGAGGTTGCCCTGATGGGCGATGTAGGCGCCCGGGTCGACGCTCAGCGGGTACTGGGTCGTCACCCGCAGCACCACCGCCGTGCCGTCCGACATGATCGCCGCCTGGCCGGTGCCCTCGACGGTCGTGGTGAACAGGCCGTTGCCGCCCGCCCCGCCGCGCAGACCGGTGAAGCTGGTGCCGGTGCGCAGGCCGCCGTCGGTGGCCAGCAGATTGCTCGCCTCGACGTACAGCTTGTCGCCCCGCAGGGTGACCAGGCTTATCTCGCTCGCCCGGTCCGCGAAGTAACAGGTGCCCTGACCCGTCACCTCCATCATGGTCATCTGCTCGCCGGTCAGCCGGCGGGTCACCATGCCGCGTATGCCCTCACCGCCGCCGGACATTTTTTTGAAGGCCATCCGGCCGTCGTACGCGACCATCGAGCCGTTCTTCGCCTTGACGCCGTCGCCGGTGAGGTCGACGGCGAGCGTCTTGCCGTTCTGGAGCCTGAACATTGCCACGGTGTGACGGTAGCGGGCGGGGCGCGGAGCGGACAGGGGTCATTTGTCCTCAAGGGCGAGAAACCGCCCCCGCCGCCCTGGGCGCGAGCGGCCGGTGCCACAATGGGTGCTGCTTGTGCCTGCGTTCACAAGCTGTCACGACACTCCCACCGAAGGTGCCCCCGTGGACATCAAGACCGCTTCCGCCCTGCACCGGCTGCGCCTCATCTCGATTCCCGAGGCGCTCTCCTTCCCGGCGCTCATCCTCTTCGGCTCGATCCTCAGCCGTGTCTCGGACATCGACTTCCTGATGATGCCGCTCGGCATCATCCACGGCGTGCTGTTCGTGATCTACGCCGTGCTGCTGCTGGACGTGTGGGTCAAGGCCAAGTGGCCGCTGAAGCGCGTCGCGCTGTTCTTCCTGCTCGCGCTGCTGCCCTTCGGCGGGCTGTACGGCGACAAGCTCATCAAGCGGTACGAGTCCAACGGCGTCATCGCCGGCCGCGCCCGCCGCGAAGGTGTGGTCAGCGCATGATCGTCGCCTTCTCCGTCTCCCCGGTCGGTGCCGGCGAGGACGTCGGCGAGTACGTCGCCGACGCGGTGCGGGTCGTCCGCGAGTCCGGGCTGCCCAACCGGACCGACGCCATGTTCACCTCCATCGAGGGTGAGTGGGACGAGGTCATGGATGTCGTCAAGCGGGCCGTCGCCGCGGTCGAGGCACGCGCCGGACGCGTCTCCCTGGTACTGAAGGCCGATATCCGTCCGGGCGTCACCGACGGCCTGACGTCCAAGGTCGAGACCGTGGAACGGCACCTGGCGGGCTGATGCTCCGCCGTCTCCCGTAGCCCTGCGTTCACCCGATAGGCCCCCGCCGCCACACGGCCGGGGGCCTCTCGCGTTCCGATTCAAAAACCGCTCACTCGGACCTGTCGAGTCGACACGCCGTTGGGAGTCCCCTTCTGTGGGGATACCAACCCGTTCGACACTTGGAGGCACGGTGCGGTCGGAGGGCTACGACTACGAAACCCACAGCCGGCTGGCGGGTCCGCTCACCGAGCCGGACGCGACGGGATACCGGGTGCGGTACCGGAGTCTGCTGTCGACGGAGAAGCACCGAATAAGGGCAGTCCTCCTGATGACACTCGCCCCGGTGCTCACCGGGCTATTGCTCCTGTACCTGGTCTGGCCCACGCACTGGACCGAACGCGAGGGCGGCGAGCGCTGGCTGGTCTGGGCCGACGCGGTGATGCTCGCGTCCATCGGCCTGATCGAGCTGTTCATGCTGGTCAACGTCGTCTCGGTGGCGCACGCCACGCTGGTCGCGCGGGACCCGGTCCCGGTCACGCCCGAGCCCGGCACCCGGGTCGCGTTCCTCACCACGTACGTACCCGGCAAGGAACCGCTCTCGATGGTGCGGGCCACGCTCCAGGGCGCCGTGCGGATGCACCACGCGGGGCCGCTGGACATCTGGCTGCTCGACGAGGGCGACGACCCGGCGGCCCGGATGCTCTGCGCCGAACTGGGCATCCACCACTTCACCCGGAGCGGGGTGCCCGAGTGGAACCGTAAGAAGGGCGTCCACAAGGCGCGGACGAAGCACGGCAACTACAACGCCTGGCTCGCCATGCACGGGCACGGTTACGACTTCTTCGCCTCCGTCGACACCGACCACGTCCCGATGCCCAACTTCCTGGAGCGGATGACCGGCTACTTCCGGGACCCCGACATCGCCTTCGTCGTCGGACCGCAGGTCTACGGCAACTACGACTCGGCCGTCACCAAGGCCGCCGAGTCGCAGCAGTTCCTCTTCCACGCGCTGATCCAGCGCGCGGGCAACCGCTACGGCGCCCCGATGTTCGTCGGCACCAACAACGTCGTACGCATCGACGCCCTGCGCCAGGTCGGCGGACTGTACGACTCGATCACCGAGGACATGGCGACCGGCTTCGAGATCCACCGCCGCCGCAACCCCCTGACCGGACAGTTCTGGCGCTCCGTCTACACCCCCGACGTGCTGGCCGTCGGCGAGGGGCCTGCCTCCTGGACCGACTTCTTCACCCAGCAGCTGCGCTGGTCGAGGGGGACGTACGAGACGCTGTTCCGGCAGTACGGGAAGGCGCTGTTCCGGGTCCCGCCCGGCCGGCTCCTCAGCTACACGCTGATGCTCGTCTACTACCCCATGACCGCGGTCAACTGGCTGCTGGGCGTGCTGAGCTGTGTGCTGTTCCTCTGGCTCGGAGCCTCCGGCACCCAGGTCGCCGCCTCGATCTGGCTGATGCTCTACAGCGACGCGGCCGCGCTCCAGATCGGGCTCTACCTCTGGAACCGCCGCCACAACGTCTCCCCGCACGAGCCCGAGGGGTCGGGCGGTCTCGCGGGCATGGCGATGTCGGCGCTCTCCGCGCCCATCTATCTGAAGTCGCTCGGCTCCGCCGTGCTGCGTACCAACGGCCGGTTCGTCGTCACGCCCAAGGGCGGCCAGACCAGCCCCGACCGGCTCCTCACGTTCCGCATCCACCTCTTCTGGGCGTTCGTGCTCGTGAGCTCGCTCATCGCGTCCGTCCAGCTGGGCCACACCCACGCGGCGATGCGCACGTGGGCCGTACTGGCCCTCGCCATCTCGCTGTCGCCCGTCGCGGTGTGGTCGTGGACGAACTGGCAGGACCGCCGCAGCCTGGCCCGCAAGGCCGCGCCCGTACCGGTGGAGGCGCCGGAGCCCGAGCCCTCCTTCGTCACGACCACCACCACGGCATCGGCGCCCACGACATCGACCACCGCCGCGTCCACCACCACCGCAGGAGGGAACTGAGCCATGGCCTACACGCCCACGAAACGGATGAGGAAGACGCTCCTGGGCGGCGGTGCCATCGTGGTGCTCGCCGGGCTGAACGCCCCGGCCGCACTCTCCTTCGCCGAGGACCAGTACCACGCGTACAAGATCGACCAGCCGGGGTACAAGGCTCAGTATGGCTCCTGGGACCGCGTGAACATCCCGGACGAATACCGTACGAACGCGATCCACGCCGCCCTGCTGCACACCGGCAAGGTCCTGATCGTCGCCGGCTCGGGCAATGACGAGAAGAGCTTCGACGAGGGCACGTTCGACACGGTCCTGTGGGACCCGAAGGCGAACACCTTCAAGAAGATCTCCACTCCCGAGGACTTCTTCTGCGGTGGCCACGCGGCGCTCCCGGACGGACGGCTGCTGATCGCGGGCGGCACCGCGCGCTACGAGGTCCTCGACGACAAGGTGGAGCGGGCCGGCGGCGGCATGCGCGTCAAGAACGAGAACCCGGACAAGCCCCTCACTCTCAAGAAGGGCACCGTCTTCCGTTCGCCGTCCGGCGTCGAGTACGTCTCGCAGTTCGATGTGACCGTGCCGAAGGCCAAGCGCGAGTTCGAGGTCGACTACTTCAAGAGCGGCCAGATGAAGCCGTGGAAGACCAAGGTGACCGCCGCGGAGGCACGGGTCTTCGTGGAGTCGCTGAAGGACGGTCCGCAGGCGGTGACGACCGAGGCCGCGCAGTACGAGATCGAGGGCCTCAAGGGCAAGGCCGCCGACAACTCGTACGGTCTCGCCGAGAAGATCACCATGGACAAGCAGGACTTCCAGGGGATCAGGGCGGCGTACGAGTTCGATCCGACGGCCGAGAAGTACATCCAGGTCGACCCGATGAAGGAGGCCCGCTGGTATCCGACGCTCGTGGGCCTGGAGGACGGCAAGGTGCTCGCCGTGTCCGGCCTCGACGACGTGGGCGCGATCCTGCCGGGCGACAACGAGATCTACGACCCGAAGACGAAGAAGTGGTCCAAGGGACCCTTCCACTACTTCCCGACCTACCCCGCGCTCTTCCTCACCAAGGGCGGCAAGCTTTTCTACCCGGGTGCCAACGCCGGTTACGGGCCCGCCGACAAGGGCCGGGTCCCCGGGGTGTGGGACCTGAAGAAGAACACCTTCACCGAGGTCGACGGGCTCACCGACACCGACGCGACCGAGACGGCGGCCTCCCTGATGCTGCCGCCCGCCCAGGACCAGAAGGTGATGATCCTCGGCGGAGGCGGGGTGGGCGAGTCCAAGAAGTCGACCGCGCGCACCGCGATCGTCGATCTCAAGGAGGACAGCCCGGTGTTCAAGGAGGGGCCGGACCTTCCGCAGGGCACCCGCTATCTGAACAGCGTGATCATGCCCGACGACACGGTCTTCACCAGCGGCGGATCGGCGGACTACCGGGGCCGCGGCGCCAGCAACATCCTCAAGGCGCAGTTCTACAACCCGAAGTCCAACGCCTTCGAGGAGGCCGCCGAGCCGACCGTCGGCCGTAACTACCACTCGGAGGCACTGCTGCTGCCCGACGGGCGGGTGGCGACCTTCGGTTCCGACTCGCTCTACGGCGACAAGGACAACACCAAGCTCGGCAAGTTCGAGCAGCGCATGGAGGTCTACACCCCGCCCTATCTGCACGGGAAGGGCGAGCGGCCGGTGATCGGGGCGGGACCCCAGGACATCGAGCGGGGCGGCAGCGCCACGTTCGAGGTCACCGACCCCGCGAGCATCGCGACCGCCCGGCTGATGCGGCCGAGCGCCGTCACCCACACCACGGACGTCGAGCAGCGCTCGGTCGAACTCGGCCTGAGGCAGGGCGAGGGCGGGGTGACGGTAACCGTGCCGGACGACAGCACGCTGGTGCCGCCCGGCTGGTACATGCTCTTCGTCACCGACACCGAGGGAACGCCGTCCGAGGCGAAGTGGGTCAAGGTCGGCTGACGGCGGGCTCTACGGCTTCGCCCTGTCGGCCAGGCCCAGGGCGTAGTCCGGCCACCAGGTGCCCGCCGACGGGCCGCCGCGGCAGTCGCCGTCCGAGTCCCCGGGCCGCTTGATCCACAGGTAGGCGTCCAGAGCCTCGTCGCCGGTGCGGGTGGTCGGGGGAGTGCCCAGGGCCCGGCCGGGCGGGTTGCACCACGCTTCGGCACGGTCACCGGACAGGGGGCCGTTGCCGTTGCGGCTGGTGTCGATCACATAGTGGGCGCCGCCGACCAGGGCGGAGAGCCTGGCTCCGTACGACTTCACCGTGGCATTGGTCTGGAAGTTGGCGACGTTGAGCGCGAAGCCGTCGGCCCGGTCGATACCGGCACGCTTGAGCGGATCGACCATCTTGGCCGGGTCGTTGATCCAGTCGGGGTTGCCCGCGTCCAGATAGACCTTGGTCCGCGGGAGCTTCTTCAGGGTGTCCACGGCCTCGGCCAGCAGCGAGAAGCGCTCCTCGTGGTTCTCCGCCGGGGTGCAGCCGTCCACGATGTGCGGGAGCGCGTCGGGCTCCAGGATCACGGTGGCCGGGGCTTTCCCGATGGCGCCGGCGAACTCGCCGATCCACCAGCGGTAGAAGCCCGCGTCGGTGGCCCCGCCCGCGGAATACGCTCCGCAGTCGCGGTGCGGGATGTTGTACGCGACCAGCAGCACGCTCGCGTCGGTCTTGGCCGCGCTGCGCACCGCGGTACGGATCTCGGCGGCCGGCTCGTCACCACGGGGCCAGTCCGCGACCGGGCGGCTGGAGATCCGTTTGAGGGTCTTGGCGTCCTCGGTGCGGCCCAGCTTCTCCCAGGTGCGCACCTGACGGGCGGCGTCGCTGTTCGGGTCCACCCAGTACGGAGCGGCGGCGCTCGGCGCGGCCTCCCCCCGGATCGGTCCGGCGTCGGTGGGCGCGTCCCGGGAGCCGGGCGAGGGCGAGGAACAGCCCGCCGCCAGGGTGGCGGTGAGGACCGCGATGGTGAGTACAGGCAAGATTCTGCGGCCGGACATCCAGCCCCCTCGGACAGTGGCGCACGGGCAGGCAAGGGCATAGGCATGGCACAGGCATGGAAGATCATGCACAAGCGGGAGCAATCGTGACACAACGGTCACTGTGAGTGGTGGTCCGACACCGCCAGCGCGATCCCGAGCGGAGTGCGCTCGTACAGCACCTGATGCCCGTACCGCCGCGACGTCAGCAGCCCTGCCGCGCGCAGCACCGACAGATGCTCCGATACGGAGGAGGGGGCGAGGGAGAGCCGGTGCGCCAGCACGCTCGTACCGGCCGGTTCGTCCAGTGCGCAGAGCACGTCCGCGCGGGCCCGGCCGAGGAGCCGGGCGAGGGTGGCGGGGGTACGTTCGCCGGCCTCCGTCCACAGTCCGCCGATGCCACGGGCCGGGTAGATGACCGCGGGCTGCCAGGGTTTTTCGTACCCGCCGACCACCTCGGGCCAGACGAAGACGCTCGGCATCAGGACCAGTCCCTGGCCGCCCAGGACCCGGGTGTGGTCTCCGTTCGTCCCGACGACCGTGAGGGTGGAGTCCGTCCAGCGCAGCCGCGGACTCACCTCGCCGAGCAGCCGCTCGAAGCCGACCTCGGCGAGGCGGCGCGAGTGGTAGGCGATGTCCGCCTCCAGCAGGGCGCGCAGCCGGGGCCAGTGCGGCTCGACCAGGACGTGCCAGGCCTGCTCCAGCAGGTCGGCCAGCTCCTGGACGGCCCGCGCGGGATCGGCGAGCAGCCGCTGCCCGACGGCGGAATCCAGGCCGCCCGGCCGGTCAGCGAGCGCCAGTGCCATGTCCTCACGCGCCATCGCGGGGTCGACCGCCCGCACCTGCGCGATCTCCTCCGCGAAGGTGGTGACAGGGCCGCGGGGCGGCGGGCAGAAGAAGTCCGGGTTGTGCCCGCGATCCGGCATCAGCAGCCACAGCGGTGCGAGGTCCAGACCCGCTGCGCCCTCGCGGATCCGGCGAAGCCAGGGCAGGTGGTAGCCGTGCCGCCCGGGCCGGGAGAGCGTGCGCACCGCCTCCTGGGTCTCCCAGAGAGGCGACAGCGCGAACCGGCAGCGGAGCAGGTCGCTCTCGTCGAAGTGCAGATGGAACGGCATGCTCCGGCTCCCGGACTTTCGGTGTGAGCCGAAAGTCTACGGAGGCGTGGGCCTGCCCCGGCAAGCTGCGTCCATGCCGAGCGACACCAACACCCCTGCGGGCAGCGCCCGCGACGAGCCCGCCTCCGAGGTGCCGTCTCCGGCCACGATCCCGGAGCGCGCCGCCCACCCCGACCCGGGCCCCGCGGACGCGCTCCGGGAGCCCGAGACGGAGGGCGCCGCACAGGGCTACCCGGCCGTGTTCGCGGTGCGGGAGTTC
This sequence comes from Streptomyces sp. NPDC055749, assembly GCF_053617235.1. Lineage (NCBI taxonomy): Bacteria > Bacillati > Actinomycetota > Actinomycetes > Kitasatosporales > Streptomycetaceae > Streptomyces > Streptomyces sp. NPDC055749. Next base: position 231,123 of record NZ_JBSHFH010000005.1, read on the forward strand.
CGGGCCGTGTTCGCCGCGCACCTGCTGTCCCTGCTCGGTGTCGTGGTCAGCGAGCTCGCACTCACCTTCCTCGTCTACGACCTCACAGGTTCGCCCCTGCTCAGCGCCCTCACCTTCGCGCTCGGCTTCCTCCCGTACCTCGTCGGCGGCACGCTCTTCGCCGGCGTCGCCGACCGCTACCCGGCCCGCCGGGTCCTCGTCACCTGCGACCTGATCTGCGCCGGCTGCGTCGCCGTCATGGTGCTGCCCGGCACGCCCGTCGCCGGGCTGCTGGCTCTGCGCTGCCTGGTCGCCGCCGTGTCACCGGTGTTCACCGGGACGCGGATGGCCGCCCTCACCGACATCCTCGGCGACGGGGAGCTCTACGTACTGGGCCGCTCGCTGCTCCGGATCGTCTCGCAGAGCGCGCTGCTCATCGGCTTCGGCGTCGGCGGTGTGCTCCTCGCCGCGCTGACGCCGCGCGGAGCCATCACCATCACCGTGGTCACGTTCCTCTGCTCGGCGCTGCTCCTGCGCTTCGGCACCCGCGACCGGCCCGCCCGCACGGGCGGCGAGGGCGGCGGCGCCCTGCTGAAGGACTCGCTGTCCGGCGCCCGTATCGTCCTCGCCGACCGCAGGATCCGGGCCCTGATGCTCCTCTTCTGGGTGCCCACCATGTTCGTCGTCGCCCCGGAGGCGTTGGCCGCCCCGTACGCGGACGCGATCGACGTCGGTCCCGCAGCGCTCGGGCTGATGATGTGCGCCATGGCGGTCGGCCATATCGGTGCGGAGCTGTACGCGGGGTCCGTACTCAGTCCCCGTGCCCGTTCCCGGATCGTGCTGCCGGTCGCGGCCCTCGGACTCGTACCCCTGGTGCTGTACGCGGTGCGGCCCGGGATGACCCTGACCGTGGTCGCCCTCCTGCTGGCCGGTGCGGGCGGTGCGTACGTCATCGGGCTCGACCAGTGGTTCGTCGACGCCGTCCCGCAGGAGCTGCGGGGCCGGGCCATGACCCTGCTCACGGCCGGTCTGATGACGGTTCAGGGCATCGGGATGGCGCTGGCCGGGCTCGCCGCGGAGTTCTTCCCGGTCCATCAGGTCGTCGCCGGGGCCGGGGTGATCGGCACGATGTGCAGCCTCCTGCTGATCGTGGAGGTACGCAGAACCGCCCCCGAACGGGTTCCGAACAAGGTTCCGATACCGAAAGGCGAGACGGGGCTGACCGGCATGTGACCACTGGGTAAGGTCGTGCCGTGCCGAAGCCGCTCAGCCTTCCCTTCGATCCGATCGCCCGCGCCGACGAACTGTGGCAGCGCCGCTGGGGGCCCGTGCCCTCGATGGGCGCGATCACCTCGATCATGCGGGCCCAGCAGATCCTGCTGGCCGAGGTCGACGCGGCCGTCAAGCCGTACGGGCTGACCTTCGCGCGCTACGAGGCGCTGGTGCTGCTCACTTTCTCCCAGGCGGGGGAGCTGCCGATGTCCAAGATCGGCGAGCGCCTGATGGTGCACCCCACATCCGTGACGAACACCGTCGACCGGCTGGTCAGATCCGGCCTCGTGGACAAGCGCCCCAACCCGAACGACGGCCGCGGAACCCTCGCCTCCATCACGGACAAGGGCCGCGAGGTCGTCGAGGCGGCCACCCGGGACCTGATGGCCATGGACTTCGGGCTCGGGGTGTACGACGCCGAGGAGTGCGCCGAGATCTTCGCGATGCTGCGCCCGCTGCGGGTGGCGGCCAAGGACTTCGAGGACTGACAGGTACGGTCCAGGGGCGCTGCAAGATCGCCCCGGCCGTCCGGCTACGCTCGACGGCATGAAACGCAGCGTGCTGACCCGCTATCGGGTGATGGCCTACGTCACCGCCGTCATGTTGATGATCCTGTGCGTGTGCATGGTCTTCAAGTACGGATTCGACACCGGCGAGGGCCTGACCTTCGCGGTCTCGCAGCTCCACGGTGTCCTGTTCATCATCTACCTGGTCTTCGCCTTCGACCTCGGCTCCAAGGCGAAGTGGCCGGTCGGCAAGCTGCTGTGGGTGCTGATCTCGGGCACCATCCCGACGGCCGCCTTCTTCGTCGAGCGCAAGGTCGTCCGCGAGGTCGAGCCGCTGATCGCCGGGGCCTCGTCCGAGTACGTCAAGGCCTGATCCGCACCACCCCGAACCGCCCCGTGCAAAGCACCGGGCGGTTTGCCATCGACATTTACTAGGACGTCCTAGTAAATTCGAACCATGGACGCTGACGCGATTGAGGAAGGCCGCCGACGCTGGCAGGCCCGTTACGACAAGGCCCGCAAGCGCGACGCGGACTTCACCACGCTCTCCGGAGACCCGGTGGAGCCCGCGTACGGGCCACGCCCCGGCGATACGTACGAGGGGTTCGAGCGGATCGGCTGGCCCGGCGAGTACCCCTTCACCCGGGGCCTCTACCCGACCGGCTACCGCGGCCGGACCTGGACCATCCGCCAGTTCGCCGGTTTCGGCAACGCCGAGCAGACGAACGAGCGCTACAAGATGATCCTGGCCGCCGGCGGCGGCGGACTCAGTGTCGCCTTCGACATGCCGACCCTGATGGGCCGCGACTCCGACGAGTCCCGCTCGCTCGGCGAGGTCGGGCACTGCGGTGTGGCCATCGACTCCGCGGCCGACATGGAGGTCCTGTTCAAGGACATCCCGCTCGGCGACGTCACGACGTCCATGACGATCAGCGGCCCCGCCGTGCCCGTCTTCTGCATGTACCTGGTCGCCGCCGAGCGCCAGGGTGTCGACCCGGCCGTGCTCAACGGCACGCTCCAGACCGACATCTTCAAGGAGTACATCGCGCAGAAGGAGTGGCTCTTCCAGCCCGAGCCCCACCTGCGCCTCATCGGCGACCTGATGGAGCACTGCGCCCGCGACATCCCCGCGTACAAGCCGCTCTCGGTCTCCGGGTACCACATCCGCGAGGCCGGAGCGACGGCCGCGCAGGAGCTCGCGTACACCCTCGCCGACGGCTTCGGCTACGTGGAGCTCGGCCTGTCCCGCGGTCTGGAGGTCGACACCTTCGCCCCCGGACTCTCCTTCTTCTTCGACGCGCACCTCGACTTCTTCGAGGAGATCGCCAAGTTCCGCGCGGCCCGCCGGATCTGGGCCCGCTGGATGAAGGAGGTGTACGGGGCGAAGACCGACAAGGCGCAGTGGCTCCGCTTCCACACCCAGACGGCCGGGGTCTCCCTCACCGCGCAGCAGCCGTACAACAACGTCGTCAGGACCGCGGTCGAGGCCCTGTCCGCCGTACTCGGCGGCACGAACTCGCTCCACACCAACGCCCTCGACGAGACCCTCGCGCTCCCCTCCGAGCAGGCCGCGGAGATCGCGCTGCGCACCCAGCAGGTGCTGATGGAGGAGACCGGCGTCGCCAACGTCGCGGACCCGCTGGGCGGTTCCTGGTACGTCGAGCAGCTCACCGACCGTATCGAGGCCGACGCCGAGAAGATCTTCGACCAGATCAAGGAACGCGGCACGCGCGTGCACCCGGACGGCCGGCACCCCATCGGGCCGATGACCTCCGGCATTCTGCGCGGCATCGAGGACGGCTGGTTCACCGGCGAGATCGCCGAGTCCGCCTTCCAGTACCAGCGTTCACTGGAGAAGGGCGACAAGCACGTCGTCGGCGTCAACGTGGCACTCGGCTCCGTCACCGGCGACCTGGAGATCCTGCGGGTCAGTCACGAGGTCGAGCGCGAGCAGGTGGCCGAGCTCGGCCGCCGCAAGGCCCGCCGTGACGACGCCAAGGTCCGCAGCTCCCTGGACGCGATGCTGGCCGCCGCTCGCGACGGCTCGAACATGATCGCGCCGATGCTGGACGCCGTACGCGCGGAGGCGACCCTCGGCGAGATCTGCGGAGTCCTGCGCGAGGAGTGGGGCACCTACACGGAGCCGCCCGGCTTCTGACCCGTCCGGTCCTGACCTGACGCGGCGGCGCCCAGCCCCGCGAGCAGCAGCACGGTGAAGCGCTGGGCCCAGTCGGCATCGACGGGCTCGGCGCTCACCAGTGCCCGGTGCACCACGGCCCCGGCGATCACATCGAAGATCAGATCCGCGGTCCGCGCCGCCGTGGCCGCGTCGGGCTCGGCGGGCAGCTCGCCGCGTGCCTGGGCCCGCTCCCGCCCCAGGAGCACCAGGCGCTTCTGCCGTTCCACGATCGAGTCCCGGATGCGGGTCCGCAGCGCCTCGTCGCGGGTGGACTCCGCGACCACCGCCATCAGCGCGGTCTTGGTCTCCGGCCGCTCCAGCAGGTTGGCGAACTGGAGCACCACTCCCTGCACATCGGCCGACAGGCTGCCCAGATCGGGGAGTTCCAGCTCGTCGAAGAGGACCGCGACGGCATCCACCACCAGCTCGTTCTTGCCCGCCCAGCGCCGGTAGAGCGTCGTCTTGGCGACCCCCGCGCGCAGGGCCACATCGCCCATCGTCAGCTTGGACCAGCCGAGATCGACGAGGGACGCACGGGTCGCCTCCAGGATCGCCTCGTCCGCCGCTGCACTGCGCGGACGCCCGGTTCGAGCGGCTGTCGGGTGGCTGTGGCTGAGCATCCCGCGACCATACCCGCCGGTAAGTACGGACGGTTGTGCGCGGTCGGCGTGAGACAGATCACCGGTACCTCCTGCCCCGGAGGCGTACCCGGCAGTTACGCTACGGGTCGTAGCGTAAGGACGACGGTTCACACCGGCCTCACGCCACGACCGATCGACAGCCACAGGAGCCGGGTGGGGACCCGGCACCGAAACAGGGGCTTTCAGTAGCCCCGGGACCGTGTCTGTCCGCGCGCCACGCACACCGGCGGAGGCTGCGGACGGAGCCGGTTCTCGTATCGCTTTCCGGAACGGCATGCCCAGGGGGGAGGATGTACGTATGCAGCCTAGGAACATGTCCATGAGCGGCGTCGTCGACCTCGGCGCCGTCAAAGCGGCCGGTGAGGCCAGGGCCAAGGCCGAGCAGGCCCGTGCCGAGGCCTCCCGGCAGGGCGGCGGCGGTGCCGCGGCCCCCAGCTCCCTCGTGATCGACGTCGACGAAGCGGGCTTCGAGCGCGACGTGCTGACCCGCTCCTCCGAGGTTCCCGTCGTCATCGACTTCTGGGCCGAGTGGTGCGAGCCGTGCAAGCAGCTCGGGCCGCTGCTGGAGCGCCTGGCCGTCGAGTACAACGGCCGCTTCGTGCTGGCCAAGGTCGATGTCGACGCCAACCAGATGCTGATGCAGCAGTTCGGCATCCAGGGCATCCCGGCGGTCTTCGCAGTCGTCGCAGGGCAGGCCCTCCCGCTCTTCCAGGGCGCGGCCCCCGAGGCCCAGATCCGCGAGACCCTCGACCAGCTGATCCAGGTCGGCGAGGAGCGCTTCGGCCTCACCGGAATCGTCGTCGACCCCTCGGCGCAGGGCGAGGACGCGGCGGGCCAGGCGCCGGCCGAGGTACCCGCGGGCCCGTACGACGCACTGCTGGAGGCGGCGGCGCAGGCCCTGGACGCCAACGACTTCGGCGGCGCCGTCCAGGCGTACAGGAACGTGCTCGCCGACGACCCGGCCAACGTCGAGGCCACGCTCGGCCTGGCCCAGGCCGACCTGCTGGGCCGCGTCCAGAAGATGGACCCGCAGCAGGTGCGCAAGGACGCCGCCGAGAAGCCGGACGACGTGAAGGCGCAGATCGACGCAGCCGACCTGGACCTCGTGGGCGGTCACGTCGAGGACGCGTTCGGGCGCCTCGTGGAGGCCGTCCGCCGCAACTTCGGCGACGACCGGGACGCCGCGCGGGTGCGGCTCCTGGAACTGTTCGAGGTCATCGGACCGGACGACCCCCGGGTCACCGCCGCGCGCGCGGCCCTCGCACGCGTCTTGTTCTGAGGTGACAACACGGCCGTGGCGCCCTCGGGCACCACGGCCGTTTTCGCGTCCGGGGAGCTAAGAGACCCCTCCGCTTTACCAAATCTTGACAAAGATGCGAACTGTTACTCGTAGTAAGTCGCACCCTGGGATCTGTCCGCTTAAGGGCCCCATTCTCCTTATTCCGGTGTCCGCTTGACACCACCCTGTGTGGCCGGTCGATGCCCCCCTGTCGCGGCTCGGTTATCGGGCCGTTACTAGCGAGTAACGAACCCCCTTGTGTCACGGGCGTGAATGCACCACGATCGGCCAGGCTCGGTCCAATACCGCCAGCCCGACGGCCAGTCGGGACCTGCGGCTCTGTTGGGTCCCCACCGGGTGGGTCGGCGGCAGTGGCGCCGATCGCGGACAGGGGGGTTCCTGCCGTTCGGCAGGGCCTGTCCGGAACCGGTTGCGCAGAAGCGTGACCAGTGGTTGTCGCTCGGGGGTGATCGCCGGTGATTCGGAAGCGGTACGCGCCTCCGGTCCGGGCGCTCTCCTTCCCGAGGACGTAGCACTTCTCCCATCCCAGGACGGGCACGAGCCCGACCGGAGATGTACGTCCGAGAAGGAGGAAATTTATGAGTTCCCAAGTCCGCGGTGGGACGAGATGGAAGCGCTTCGCTCTGGTCATGGTGCCGAGCGTCGTCGCGACCGCCGCTGTGGGTGTCGGTCTCGCGCAGGGTGCGCTCGCCGCGTCCTTCGCCGTGTCCGGCCAGAGCTTCAAGGTCAGCACGGACAAGCTCGTCGGTGAGGACTTCGTCCAGTACGGCAGCGTCGCTGTCGGTACGGACCTGGAGGGCAAGAAGGCCGCCCATCCGGTGGCGGTGTCCGGCTTCAGCAAGGCCACGATCACCAACATGTGCCAGTCGGTGGTCACGCCCAACCTGCCCTTCGGTCTCGGCAGCGTCAGCCTGGAGCTGAGCGCCGGTACGGACCCGAAGAAGCCGGTGAAGGCGACCAACCTTTACCTGGATATCGCTCAGCTCGACGCCGACGCGTACTTCGAGCAGATCGACATCGGTGTTGCGGCGGGTTCCCTGGACGACCCGAACAAGCCCGGGGGCATAGGCATTCAGCCCAAGACCCAGGCCAACCCGAACGGCTTCGGGCAGCGCGCCGACAAGGCCACGCTGACCAATGTGGAGCAGACGGCCTGGGCGACCACGGCCGGCACCTTCCGGCTCAGCAACCTGAGTCTGAAGCTGCACAAGGGCGTCAAGGAGTGCTTCTAAGCACTCGCCCGGGTGGCCGGAACGTTCCCTGAGAGCCTCCGGCCGCCCACCCTTTTCTCTTTCTCACAGCAGTACCGGTTCCAGGGAGCTGTTTTCCATGAGCCCCGAGTCCACAGGGCAGAACGAGCACTACCTCACCGTCTTCCGGCGGGGATTCCGCACCTGGCGGGGTAACCGGCCGTTCTGGGCGGGCCTGTTCACCATCGTCGGCGGTGCACCCATCGCCTACTTCCCGTACGCGAACATGCACCTCGGCAACATGACGATCGCGATGTCGACCACCGCGGGCGCCGGATCCCTCATCATCGGGGTCCTGCTGATCACGCTGGGTCTGACGATGTGGTTCCACCACATCGTGCGGGTGTTCGCCGGTGTCGCGTCGATCCTGCTGGCGCTGATTTCCATACCCGTCGCCAACATCGGCGGCTTCCTGATCGGCTTCCTGCTCTCCATGCTGGGTGGCGCGCTGTCCATCTCCTGGGCACCGGGCGAGCCGGCGGCGGCCGAGGACCCGTACGAGAAGGCCGCGCCGCAGGAGCAGCCTCAGGACGCGCACTCCGAGGACGACGCGCTGCACAGGGCGGCGGCTGTGCCCCAGCAGCAGCCGGCCGCGTACGACACGGCAGCCGAGGCCGAGGGCGGGGGGCATCGTGCGGGGTGACGACGGACAGCCGATGAACACCGTCACCGGCGAGGACCTCCACGAGCGCAAGGGACCGCGCCACGCGGCCCCGAGGAAGTCGCTGCTGACGAAGCTTCACATACCCGCGGGCAAGGCCTTCGCCCTCGCGGCGATGCCCACGGCGGTCTTCGTCGGCATGGGGCTCACCCCCAAGCTCGCGATGGCCGACGACGCCTCGGACATCCCCTTCGCTCCCGGGCCCTGTGTCACCCGCTCCGACGAGCCGAGCGAGTCGCAGGAGCCGAAGCCGACAGCGACTCCGACTCCGAGCGCCACGCCGAGCGCCGGCGCCACCGACAAGGCCGAGGAGCCGGAGGCGACCGAATCGGCCGCGCCGAAGCCCTCCGCCAGTTCGACCGCGCCCGCCACCTCGGCGCAGGACGGCAAGGCCGCGACGACGCCGACCGCGACGCCCGAGCCCACCGAGACGAAGAACCCGCTCGACCCCCTCGGTGTCGGTGACGCGCTCAAGGACATCTTCGACGGACCGGACGAGGAGACGGCGAGCCCGTCCCCGACTCCCACCACCGAGGCCCCGAAGCCCTCGGAGACCCCCGCGAGCGAGCCGGTGACCAAGCCGGTCGAGGACGCGACCGAGGGTGCGAAGGACACGGTCGACAAGACCGCCGACGCCATCCGCGACGCGGCGGACCGGGCCGGCAAGCAGGTCGAAGAGCTCGACGAGGGCGTCAAGGGCCTCGACCCGGTGAAGGACGAGGACATCCCGGACGGCGCCAAGGAGCGCTTCCCGTGTCCGACAGCCGACCCCGAGGCGCTCGCCGCGGCCGAGCTGGAGCCGGGCATCCCGCTGCTCCCGAACGAGCCGTGGGTCCTCGAATCGACGATGCTCACGCTCAACGGGCTCGACTACAAGGGCATCGTCGAGGTGAAGCGGGCGGACGGCAGCATCAAGAAGGTGCTGAAGTTCACCGCGAGCTCCATCGACATCAAGGACCTCCACCAGCTGACGGTCGGACCGGCCGGCACGACGGGCCACGTCACATCGGACAAGGGCTCCACGTCCACGATCCGCAACGGCGAGGTGACGATGTACACGGAGGAGCTGAAGGGCAACCTCTTCGGCCTCATCCCGGTCACGTTCAGCCCGGAGACCCCGCCGCCGCTGAACGTACCCTTCGCCTTCTTCACCAAGGTGAAGGTGACGCAGGCCGGACAGTTCGGCGGCTCGCTCAAGGTGCCCGGACTGTCGAACTACTTCACCGGCGGCAACAGCTAGCCGGAGCAGTCCCGTTCGGGAGCCGCAGAACGGCTGTGGGCCGCGCCTCTTCAGGAGG
>NZ_JBSHFH010000006.1:0-94033 GCF_053617235.1 Streptomyces sp. NPDC055749
CGGGGATGAGCGTGCTGCGTGACCGGTGCCTACACACCGGTCCCGCAGCACGCTGTTTGCTGTCAGGGGCTCTTGAACTCCACCGCGTCCACGTCGAACGAGTTGTTCTGCGGGGACGTGAAGACCAGATAGAGCCTGTGGGTGCCCGCCAGTTCCTTGACCGGGACGGCCGCCGTCGCCTGGTAGGTGTCCCAGCCCCCGGTGTTGGGGACGGGTGTGGTGGCGATCAGCTCACCGTCCGGGGCGTCCGCGCGGAGTTCGATCGCGCCCACGCCGTACGGCGAGGAGAGGGTGTAGCCGACGGTCGCGATGCCTTCGAGGCTCATCGGATCGAAGGCGACCCAGTCGCCGTTGGAGACGTCCCCGATCCGCTTGCCGTTCTCGGCGCCTGCCTGGGCGACGATCCGGGTGCCGGACTGGGCGTCGTGGTACTCCGCCTGCTTGTGCTTCGGCTGGAGCACCGAGCGCCCGTAGCCGGTGAGGGCCGATACGCCGTCACCGCCCTTGTCGGTGTATTTGGCGTTGAGTACGTAGGTGAGGTCGGCGCCCTCGGGGTGACCGCCCAGGTCACCGGTGTCCACGGTTCCCTCACAGCCGGGGATGTCGGTGGTGGGGTGTTCGTGGTCGTCGTGTCCGAGGGCCGGGTTCACCGTCACCTTGGTGCAGTCGACCGGGCCGTCCTCGGGGTCGGTGACGGTGACCTTGTAAGGGATCTTGTCGCCGAACTCGATGAGCTTGCCGCTGACCGGGAAGTCGATGGTGACCTTCGGTGCGGTGTTGCCTGCGGTGACGGGGATGTTGGCGTAGCCGGACTTGCCGGTGGAGTCGGTGACCTTCAGCTGGGCGGAGAAGTCACCCTTGGTGGTGTAGGTGTGGGTGGGGTCGGCCTCGTTCGAGTCGAACGTGCCGTCGCCGTCGAAGTCCCAGGCGTAGCTGAGCGAGTCGCCGTCCGGGTCGTTGCTGCCCCGGCTGGAGAAGTCGACCTTCAGCGGCACGGGGCCGTCGGTGGCGGAGGCGGTGGCCTTGGCGACGGGGATGCGCTGCCCCTGGGCGTAGTCGATGCGGAAGAGGCCCGAGTCGTTGTTGCCGCCGCCGAAGGAGGAGCCCCATTCGAGAACGTACAGCGAGCCGTCGGGGCCGAAGGTCATGTCCATGGGCTTGTTGAACTTCTGGGAGGACAGGAAGTCATTGATCTTGAGCAGCTTCTCGTCCTTGTCGAAGCGGACTTCCTTGACGTAGTTGCGTGACCACTCGTAGAAGAAGCTCGCGCCCTCGAAGTAGGCGGGGAACTTCGTGGTGGAGGGGTTCTTGGGGTCGTAGTGGTAGACCGGGCCGCTCATCGGGGCCGAGCCGCCGCTGCCGACCTCGGGGAACTCCTTGGAGGCGCCGTAGCCGTACCAGATCTCCGGCTGCTGGATCGCGGGCAGTTCGGTCAGACCGGTGTTGTTGGGCGAGGGATTGACGGGCTTGGCGCAGTCGAACTTCGCGCCGACCACCTTGGTGTCCGGGTCGTACGGGGCGTACGCCTGGTTGTTGCCGTGGCAGAAGGGCCAGCCGAAGTTCCCGGCCTTCTTGATCACGTTGTACTCGACGAGCCCCTCGGGTCCGCGGTCGGTGGTGGGCAGTCCGCGGTCGGGACCGTAGTCGGAGGCGTGGACGTAGCCGGTCTTCTGGTCGACGGTGAAGCGGAAGGGGTTGCGGAAGCCCATGGCGTAGATCTCGGGGCGGGTCTTGGGGGTGCCCCGCTCGAAGAGGTTGCCCCTGGGGATGGTGTAGCCGCCGGAGTCCTTGGGCTTGATGCGCAGGATCTTGCCGCGCAGGTCGTTCGTGTTGCCCGAGGTGCGTGCGGCGTCGAGCATCTCCTTGCCCTCGCGCCAGTCGAGCGGGGCGTATCCCTGCCAGTTCGGGTCGAGGTTGGGCGGGGTGTCGTCGCCGACGCCGAGGTAGAGGGTGCGGTCCGGGCCGAACTCCACGGCGCCGCCGGTGTGTCCGGGTTCGGGGAAGGTCCGGTCACGGTAGGCGGGGACGTCGAGGAGCTTCTTCTCGCTGGCGGGGTCGAGGGTGTTGCCCTTGACCGTGAAGCGGGAGAGCCGGTTGACGTCCTCGGTGGCGCCGGCGGGTGCGTAGTAGAGGTAGATCCAGTGGTTGTCCTTGAAGGCGGGGTCGAGTTCCATGCCGACGAGGCCGTCCTCGCCGCCTGAGTAGACGTCGAGCTTGCCCGCGGTGGTGGTGGCGTGGGTGGCGGGGTCGAAGATGTTCACCTCGCCGCTGCGCTGGATGTAGAAGACGCGGCCGTCCTTGGCGACGTCGAGCTCCATCGGGTCGGCGGTGTTGTCGTCGAGGGTGACCTTCTCGTAGCCGTTCCAGACGGTGCCGCCGCAGTCCCCGGGCTTGTTGCCCGCCGCCCACTTGAGGCCGCCGATGACATGGTCACGGAAGGCGGGTTCGGTGTACGAGGGGATGTCGTGGCCCATCGCGGTGGCCCAGACCTTGCCGCCCTCGGTGTTGCGGCACCAGGAAATGGGGTGGTCGGCGCCCATGGCGGAGCCGCCGGGGTTGTACGTGGTCTCGTCGGCGGTGACGAGGACGTGGACGTCGCCGCGGGGGTTGGCGTCGAAGTTGTACCACTCCTCGGGGCGCTCCCAACGTTCGGGGAGGCCGGCGGTGGAGGGGTGGACGCGGTCGGCGACCTTGGCCGTGCCCTTGAGGACGCCTGGTGAGTGGGCGGGCATGTGGGCGCCGCCGTTGATGACCTCGTCCCACCAGGGGAACTGTTCCTCGACGCCCATGTCGAGGGTGTTGTGCAGGGCTACGACGCCGCCTCCGCCGCGTACATAGGTCTGCATCGCCTGGCGCTGGGCGTCGGTGTCCCAGACCATGCCCGAGTTCTGGAGCATGACGATGGCGTCGAAGCCGGCGAGCTTCGCGTCGTCGAAGACGGTGGGGTCTGCGGTCTGGACGAGTTCGAAGTCGTTCTCGGCCGCCTCCTCCTTGAACATCTGGATGCCGGCGGGGATGGAGGCGTGCACATAGCCGACGGCGCGGGTGAAGAGCAGGACTCGGAAGGCGGGGGCGTTGGCCGTGGTGGCGGCGGTGGCGGGCAGCGCGGTCAGCGCGAGGAGCAGTGCGCTCGCTAACGCGATGACCATCCGCCGTATGTCACGAGCATGACAGCTCACGATGGGTCCTCTCTGCGGTAAGACGGTGGGACGGGTGCGGATCAGGGGGTGGTCGGCAGGGCCCGGCGCAGAAAGGCCAGACCGTCGGTGGCGATGGTGTCCTGGCTCGCGGCGAGCGGGCGCCAGACGGAGGCGGCGACCGCGATCGCGTCGTTGTGCGCGGTGAAGGACTCGATACACAGGGGGCCCCGGTAGCCCGTCCCAAGGAGCGCGGCGAGGAAGCCGGGCCAGTCGAGGCTGTCGGCACCCGGGGTGCCGCGGTCGTTGGCGCAGACCTGGACATGGAAGATGCGGCCGGCCGCGCTGCGTACGGCACCGGGCAGGGAGCGTTCCTCGATGTTCTGGTGATAGGTGTCGAGGGCGATGCCGATGGTGTCCTCGGGCAGTCCGGCCAGTGCGTCGAGGGTCTGCTCGACGGTGTTGAGGAGGCTCGTCTCGTAACGGTTGAGGGGCTCGACCGCGATGCGTACGCCCGCGGCCCGTGCGTGCGTGACGACCGGGGCCAGGTTCTCCCGTAACTCCTCGTACGCCGCTGCCCGTTCGGCCCGGTTCATCCGCCAGGTCCGGCCGACCGCCGTGTACACGGGACCGGCGACGGTCGGGGCTCCCAGGGCGTGGGCGGCGTCGACGCAGCGCCGCAGGTAGTCCTGGGTGACCTGGACGGTCAGCGGATCGGTGTGCACGAGGTTGCGCTCGGGGGGCATCACCGCGATCACCGCGGCGGGCGCGAGTCCGGAGGCGTCGAGGAGTTTCGTGACGGCCGCGGGCTCCCAGTCCCGTACGTTCTCCAGCGGGATCTCCACACAGTCGAAGCCCCAGCCGGAGAGGCGCGGCAGGACGTCACCGAGTGCTTCGTACGTCACCGGGGAGTGCCAGATCCAGGGGTTGGCCCCGAGCGGCAGTAACGCGGCACTCACTTCTTGCCTCCCCACTTCTCCGGGAAGCCGGGAAGGTTCTCGCAGCCGCACATCGCGTAGTGCAGGGGCGGCATGCCGGGCTTGAGGTACTGGTCGAGGGTGTCCTGGGTGACGGTGGGCTGCGGCAGCTTCCACTCCTTGGGGACCTGCTGTCCGTTCAGGATCTTCAGCGCCGCGATGACGGGCGTGCGCCACTGGAAGGTGGGGTAGGACGGCGCGATGGCGGTGAGGTCCTTCTCCTTCCATGCCTGGAGGAAGTCCTGCTGGTCCTCACCGGTGATGGGCGGTACGTCCTTGCCTGCGTCCTCGAACGCCTCGACGGCCGCGACAGCGGTCGCGCCGGAGTCCATCCAGACGCCGTCGATGTCTCCGTGACGGGTCAGCGCGTCGGTGACGATCGACTTGGTCTTCGCCGGGTCGCCGTCGGTGAACTTCACGTCGGCGACATCGAGTCCGCTCTTGTCGAAGGCGACCTTCGCGGCGGACCAGCGGGTCTCCAGGACGTCGACGCCGGGCGAGATCCGCAGGGCGAGGATCTTCCCCTTCGGCTTCACCTTCTCGACGAGGAAGTCGGCGGCGACCGCCCCGTATCCGTACCCGCCGACCGGGTTGACGAAGGTGACCGCGCAGTCGCTCTCCACACCACGGTCGAAGACGATGACGGGCAGCTTCGCGCATGCCTGCTTGACCGCCGGGGTGAGTGTCGCCGTGGTGTTCGGGGAGACGATCAGGGCGTCGCAGCCCTTGCCGGTGAGTTCCTGGATGTCGGAGATCTGCTTGTCGTCCTTGCCCTGCGCGTCCAGGACCGTGAAGTCGGTGATCTCCTTGTGGAGCGCGACCTCCGCCCGCATGTTCTTCAGGCCCACCTGGCGCCAGGGGTTGAAGACTCCGGCGTTGGAGAAGCAGAGGTGGACGGAGCCGGTGTCCTTCTTCTTGTACGTCGTCGTGTCGACGAGCTCCGGCCGGAGCATCTGTTCCCACGGCTTGTCGGCGGGGCCCTGCGCGGTCTCCTTGCCGAGGGCGATCTGCCGGTCGTACTCGGCCTGGTCGAAGAACTTCGACTGTTCCCCGGTGCCGTCTCCGGTCCCGCTGCCGCTTTGGGAGGCGGCGGGTGTGTCCGGTGGCGCGTCGCTCGTACAGCCCGCGAGGAGCGCGGCGCCGAGCAGGGCGGTGAGGGGGAGCAGGGTGTGCCGGGTCAGTCGGGTGCTCATATGGGTTTCCCTCCCGGAGGTTCGGTGCGGCGCCGCCGCAACCGGGACCAGTCGGCCGCGCCGAGTCCGACGGCGGCGATGACGATGACGCCTTGCACGGTGGATTCCAGGGCGCCGGAGACGCCCTGGAGGTTGAGCAGGGTGAACAGGGCCTGGAGGGAGAAGGCTCCGGCCATCGCGCCGACGACGGACCCGCGGCCTCCGCCGAGCACGACCCCGCCGAGCACGACCGCGGTGATGGCCTCGAACTCGTAGCCCCGGCCCGCCTGCGCGGAGACCCCGGAGAAGCCGCCGACGAGTACGGCGGCGAGCGCGGCGGCGGCGCCGGAGAGGACGAAGGCGATGGTGCGGGTACGGACGACCCGCACCCCCGAGAGCGCGGCGGCGCGTTCGCTGTCGCCGGTCGCGAGGAGGGTGCGGCCGAAGTCGGAGCGCATGAGGCGTACGGCGAGCAGCCCGGTGGCGAGGCAGACGAGGACCGCCCAGGGCAGCCAGCCGAACGCGCTGCCCCGGCCGAGCTGGCGGAACGCGGTGGGCAGGGCGCCGTGCGGGGAGCCGCCCGTCCAGAAGAAGACGGCGCCTTCGAGGATCAGCATCATGCCGAGCGTGGTGATGAAGGACGGTACGCGCAGCAGGGTGGTGATCAGGCCGCTGACGAGTCCGGCCAGGGCTCCGGCGAGCAGCAGGATCGCGGTGACGAGCAGCCAGGGGGCGTCGGGGAAGGAGCCGTACAGTTCGGCGGCGACGACGACGCCCGCGGTGACGACGGCTCCGACGGAGAGGTCGAACTCGCCGCAGACGATGACGAGGTACTGGCCGGCGGCGAGGATCACCAGCGGGGCGGCGCGTTTGACGAAGGCGAGGAAGCGGTCCGGCTCGTAGAAGCCGGGGTCGGTGAGGGCGAGGGCGGCGAGGAGCACGGCGAGCAGGGCGTACACGGGTGCGGCGGTGCCCAGTGCTTGCAGGACACGGCGGCCGGCCGGCGGCGCCTTGGCTGCGGTGGTCATGCGGTCCTCCCCAGCGGAGTGCGGCGGCGCCGGGCGTAGAGGGCGACGGCGGCGATGATGACGACCCCCCGGACGACGTTCTTGAAGAACGGGTCGACGGCCAGCTGGTTGAAGACGCTGTCGAGGACGGCGAGGACGAGGACGCCGCCGAGGGTGCCGGACACTCCCCCGCGTCCTCCGGCGAGCGCGGTGCCGCCGAGCACGACGGCGGCGATGGACTCCAGGTCGTAGCGGGCCTCGGTGCCCGCCCAGGGGGCTCCGGCGCCGAGCCGGGCGGCGAGGAAGAGGGCGGCGGCGCCGACGCAGAGGGAGCACAGGACGTGTGCGGCGACGACGGTGCGGCGGGTGCGGACGCCGGAGAGCCGGGCGGCGTGCTCGTCGCCGCCGGTGGCGTACATGTGGTGGCCGAGCCGTGTGCGACGGGTGATCAGCCAAATGACGGCGGCGACCGCGAGCAGGAGGAAGAGGGAGACCGGGACGGGTCCCATCCGGTCGTAGCCGAGGCGCTGGAAGGAGTCGGGTACCGCCCCTGCGGGTCCGGTGTAGTTGTCCTCGATCCAGCCGCGCAGGATGAAGGCGGTGCCGAGGGTGGCGATGAAGGCGTTGACCTTGAGGCCGGTGACGACGAGGCCGTTGGCGAGGCCGACGGCGGCGGAGAGTGCGAGCACGGCGAGGATCGCGACGAGGACGCTGCCGCTCTCCATGGTCTCGGCGGCGACGAGTGTGCCCAGGCTGATGAGGTAGGCGACGGAGAGGTCGAGCGAACCGCTGAGGATGACGATGGACTGGCCGACGGCGACGAGGCCGAGGGCCACGCAGTTCTGGAGGATCGCGACGACGTTGGTGACGGTGAGGAAGTCTCCGCCGCGCGCCGCGACCACGATCCAGCCGAGGACGGTGACGGCGAGTGCCGCCAGCCAGACGCCGGTGACCGGTCCGGTGAGGCGCGCTCCGGCGGTCGCCTTCGCCGGGGCGCGGGCCGCGGGGGGTTTCTGGCCGGTCCTGACCGCGGTCATGCGGCGCCCTCCTGTGCACGGCCGCCGCCGGTAGCGACGCGCATGATGGCCTCTTCGCCCGCCCCGGCGGGGAGTTCGCCCGCGAGACGGCCGTCGGACATGACGAGGATGCGGTCGCTCATACCGATCAGTTCCGGCAGTTCGGAGGAGATGATCAGTACGGCCAGGCCCTCGCCCGCCAGTTCTCGTACGAGGGTGTGGATGGCGGCCTTGGCGCCGACATCGACCCCGCGGGTCGGCTCGTCGAAGAGCAGCACTTCGGGGCGGGCGGCGAGCCACTTGGCGATGACGACCTTCTGCTGGTTGCCGCCGGAGAGGTACTGCGCCTGCTGGTCCTCGCCGCTGGCGTGGAGGCGTACGCGCTCCAGCAGAGCGGTGACCTCCCGGCCTGCGGGTGGTCCGCCTCGGGCGGGGACGGCCCGGGTGACGAGGAGTGTGTTGTCCCGCACGGACTGGCGAAGGGCGAGCCCTTCCGTCTTGCGGTCCTCGGTGACCAGCGCGATCCCCGCCCGGATCGCGTCGATGGGCCGGGCGGGCCGCAAGGGTCTTCCGCCGACGGTCATGCCACCGGTGGTGAAGGGGGCGGCGCCGAAGAGGGCGCGGACGAGGGAGGTGCGGCCCGAGCCCTGGAGTCCGGCGACGCCGACGACTTCACCGGCCCGGAGCGTCAGATCGATCCCGGAGATACGGGCGTTGGCGCCGCCCGTGACCGTCAGTTTCGCGGTGCCGATGTCACTGGGACGGGCGCGTGGCGGGTAGTACGCGCCGAGTTCCCGGCCGACCATGGCCCGTACGACCTCGTCGGCGTCGGTGTCCCGGGTGGTGAGGGTGGTGACGTGCCGGCCGTCCTTGAGGACGGTGATGCGCTGTGAGAGGTCGAAGACCTCGGGTAATCGGTGCGAGATGTAGAGGATGCCGAGGCCGCCGGCGGCCAGTCGGCGTACCAGCGCGGCGAGTTGGGCGACCTCGTGGCCGGCGAGGGGGGCGGTGGGCTCGTCCATGACGAGGACGCGGACGTCGGAGGCGAGCGCCTTGACGATCTCCACGGTCTGCCTGCGGGCCACGGAAAGCTCGTGGACGGGGGTACACGGGGTGATGCCGGTCTCGTCGATCCGGGCCAGGAGTTCGGCGGTCCGGCGTTCCATGGTGCGCCGGTCGACCAGTCCGCGGCGGGTGGGTTCACGGCCGAGGAAGACGTTCTCTGCGACCGTACGGTGCGGGAGGAGCGCGAACTCCTGGTGGATGATGCCGATACCCGCGGCCTGGGCCTGCGAGGGGTGGCTGAAGGAATGCGCCACCCCGTCGATCGTGATGGTGCCGGAGTCGGGTGTGTGCTCACCGGCGAGGATCTTCATCAGCGTCGACTTGCCCGCACCGTTCTCGCCCACCAGGGCATGCACTTCTCCGGCTTCGAGGTCGAGCCCCACATCGTGGAGCACACGCACCCCGAGAAAGCTCTTGGACACGCCTTGCATCGTCAGCATCGACTGGCTCCTCGGTCAGCGGTCTGCAGTGAGCAGAGTCGTGACAGAGCTTTGGCCTGTCAAGGTGTCAAGCATCTTTCTTTCAGGGCGAATTGGACCGGACTTATGCCGACGATCGAACAACACATGCCTTGTGAGCAGCAGAAGTCGTCCCTATGGTGACTGCCATGCCTTCGTCGCCGGATCGCCAGTTCTCCGCCGTTTCCCACTCGCCGGGCGAGGTGCTCGCGCTGATCAGTTCGGGGTCGGCCGCGACCCGTTCGGACATCGCGAGGATCACCGGCCTGGCCCGTTCGACGGTGTCCCAGCGCGTCGACGCGCTGATCGCCCACGGCTTCGTGGACGAGGACGCGGACGGCAGCTCGACGGGGGGACGGCCACCGCGACGGCTGGCCCTGCGAACCGCGGAACACGCTGTCGCGGGCGTCGATCTGGGAGCCTCGCACTGCCGGGTGGCACTGATGGACATCGGCGGCACGATGCTCGCGGCGCAGGAGGACCCGTTGTCGATCGGTGACGGCCCCGAGTCCGTACTGCGCCATGTGGAGCGGACTCTGCGCGGGCTGCTGGAGACGTCGGGGCGGGCACCGGGCACGCTGCGGTCGATCGGGGTCGGGGTGCCGGGACCTGTGGAGTTCTCCACGGGCCGTCCGGTCGATCCGCCGATCATGCCGGGCTGGCACCAGTACCCGATCCCGGAGTTCTTCGCGGCCCGTTTCGGGGTGCGTGCGCTCGTCGACAACGACGTGAACGTGATGGCGTTGGCCGAACAGCGCCGGGCCTTCCCCGACTGCCGGTATCTGCTGTACATCAAGGTCGGGACGGGCATCGGCTGCGGGATCGTCTCCGACGGCCGGCTGCACCGGGGGGCGCAGGGCTGTGCGGGCGATATCGGCCATATCCGGGTCGCCGAGCTGGACGAACCCTGCCGGTGCGGCAACTCGGGCTGCCTGGAGGCCGTCGCGGGCGGGGCCTCTCTGGCGGCGAAGCTGTCCGGGCTGGGTCTTGAGGCGACCTCGGGCAGCGATGTGGTGCGGCTGGTGAAGTCCGGCAACCGGGACGCGGTACGGATGGTTCGCGAGGCGGGGCGGGCGGTCGGTGAGGTCCTCGCGGGGCTTGTGAACTTCTTCAACCCCGACACGGTGGTGGTGGGGGGTGCGCTGGCCGCCGTCCACGACCAACTGCTCGCGGGGGTACGGGAAGCGGTGTACCGGCGGTCGCATCCGCTGGCCACGCATGTCCTGCGGATCGAGCCGAGCCGGACGGGGGAGAACGCGGCGGCCGTGGGGGCGGGGATTCTGGCGATCGAGCACGCGTTGTCGCCGGAGCAGGTGGACCGGGAGGTGGCGGGGGCGGGGCGGGGGTAGGGGCGCGGAGGCGCACGGGGCAGGGGGCAGGGGGACTCCCCCGGCCCCCTGCCTGCGGCACACTTGTCAGCCGGTCTGACCTGCGAACGGAAAGATCAGCCCGGAGTGTTGCCGGGTCCCGTTACCTGAGTTTTACGCGGCGCTCCGCGACCCGCCGGACTTGTGTGACTAATTCGCGCCGTGCGTGCCCCGGATGGCCGAGGGGTAGTGCTGGCGCGGACAGGACCGGTCCGGCGCGGACAGCGCGCGGATGTACTCGGAAAGGCCGCACGCACATGGCACAGCCCTTCTCACTGCCGGACTTCTATGTTCCGTATCCGGCACGGCTCAACCCTCATGTGGAGGAGGCCCGGCGTCATACCAAGGAGTGGGCGCGCCGGATGAACATGCTGGAGGGGTCCGGCATCTGGGAGGAGAGCGACCTCGACGCCCATGACTACGCGCTGCTCTGCGCGTACACCCATCCCGACTGCTCGGCCGATGTCCTCTCGCTGGTCACCGACTGGTATGTGTGGGTCTTCTTCTTCGACGACCACTTCCTGGAGACCTTCAAGAGGTCACTGGACCGGGAGGGCGGGAAGCGGTATCTGGACCGGCTGCCGGCTTTCATGCCGATGGATCTCGCCGACGGTATGCCGGAGCCCGAGAACCCGGTCGAGGCGGGACTCGCCGACCTGTGGGCGCGTACGGTTCCGGCCATGTCGGATGCCTGGCGGGCCAGGTTCGCCGAGAACACCGAGCATCTCCTGAACGAGTCCCTGTGGGAACTCTCCAATATGGACGAGGGGCGGATCGCCAACCCCGTCGAGTACATCGAGATGCGCCGGAAGGTCGGCGGGGCGCCCTGGTCGGCGGGCCTGGTGGAGTTCGCGGCGGACGCGGAGGTACCGGCTTCGGTGGCAGGGTCACGGCCGCTCGGGGTGCTGCGGGACGCCTTCTCGGACGCGGTGCATCTGCGTAACGACCTCTTCTCGTACCAGCGCGAGGTGGAGGACGAGAAGGAGAACAGCAATGGCGTGCTGGTCCTCGAACACTTCCTCGGGTGCACGACACAGGAGGCCGCCGAGGCCGTGAACGATCTGCTGACCTCGCGGCTCCAGCAGTTCGAGAACACCGCGCTGACGGAGGTGGGCCCGCTCTGCGCCGAGAAGGGGCTCACGCCCACCGAGACGGCGTCCGTGTTCGCGTACACCAAGGGGCTCCAGGACTGGCAGTCCGGTGGGCACGAGTGGCACATGCGCTCCAGCCGCTACATGAACGGCGGCGGGGTGCCCGCCGGGCCCACCGATTCGGCGTTCGGCATGGCAGCGGCCTCGATCCGCTTCACCCCGCGGGCCGAGGCAGCACGCCTGCGCAGCCATGCCCATGTGCCGTTCCAGCATGTCGGCCCGTCGCTGCTTCCCGAGTTCGACCTCCCCTACCCCCTCCAGCTGAGTCCGCATCTGGCGGGCGCCCGGGACCGGAACATCGAGTGGGCACGGCGGATGGGCATCCTCGATCCGGTGCCGGGACGGCCCGGTTCGCACGTCTGGGACGAGCAGCGGGCGCGCAACATCGATCTGCCGCTCTGCTCGGCGGGCATCGATCCGGACGCGACGCCTGAGGAGCTGGACCTGTCGTCGAACTGGCTGACCTGGGGAACGTACGGCGACGACCTCTATCCGGTGATCTACGGACGCACGCGTGATCTGGCCGGGGCCTGGTCGGCCAATGAGCGGCTGCGGTTGTTCATGCCGCTGGACGGGGCGCCCGTTCCCGAGCCCACCGATGCGATGGAGCGCGGGCTCGCCGATCTGTGGGCGCGAACGGTGGGGCCGCTGGACGAGGCTTCGCAGCGTTCGTTCCGCAAGTCGGTGGACGACATGCTGGACAGCTGGCTCTGGGAACTGGCCAATCAGGTGCAGAACCGTGTTCCGGACCCGGTCGACTACATCGAGATGCGGAGGTTCACCTTCGGTGCGGACATGACGATGCGGCTCAGCCGGCTGTCGCACGGTGACCGGGTGCCCGCCGACGTCTACCGCAGCGGGCCGATCCGCCCACTGGAAAACGCCGCCGCCGACTACGCGGCGCTGCTGAACGACCTCTTCTCGTACCAGAAGGAGATCGAGTACGAGGGCGAGGTGCACAACTCCGTCCTCGTCGTGCAGAACTTCTTCGGGGTGGACTACCCGACGGGCGTGTCCATGGTGCACGAGTTGATGCAGGGCCGTCTGCGGCAGTTCCAGCACGTCATCGAGCACGAACTCCCTCTGCTCTACGAGGACTTCGCGCTGGACGCGGAGGCCCGCGAGATCCTCGACACCTATGTGCTCGATCTGCAGAACTGGATGGCCGGGATCCTGAACTGGCACCGGGACTGCGTCCGTTACTACGACGCGGATCTGCGGGCGGGGACGGGTGGAGCCCCGTGGCACCTCAACGGCCCCACGGGGATCGGCACTTCGGCGGCGCGGGTGGTCTCGCTGCTAATGCCTCAGCCGGTAACCGCGTAGCGGTTCGCACCTCTTCCGGCAGGGACGTTTCAGCCCTGCTGGAAGAGCTCCGCGGGGAGCGGCTTGAGCAGTGCGTAGAGGTCGTCGGTGATCGGGCGGTCCCAGCTGGCGATGGTCACCAGGACGCCGTCGCTGCGGTCGAACTGAACGCAGGAGATGCGGCTCTCGGAGAGCTTGACGCGCCGGACGATCAGCAGGTTGTCGCCCTGCATGACCGGGGAGTCCTCGGTGCCTGTCACCTCGACCGGCTCGTCGTTCTCCAGCGCCAGGAGCAGCTGGGCGACCTCGAAGGGGACCTGGCCCTCCTCGGTCTCGCGGGCGGGCGAGCCCTCGGGCAGATTGCCGATGATCATCGCCGGGCCGCGCCCGCCGAACAGGTCGTACCGCAGAAACACGCCCTGACAGGTGCCGTCGGGGGCAGGAAGCAGACCGGCGCCGAGGTTACCGGGCCAGTCCCCCGGGTCCATGGCCAGGACGTCGAAGTCCGGGCCCGCGGGTGTGGCGGCGCTACGGCGGCGGAGGAAGGACATGCGGACATGTTACGTGTCCCGGCTCACGTTGCGGAGCCGGGCCCGGGCGTCGGGCAGCCGTGACCGGCGCTTTCGGGTGACGGGGGCTGGACGGGCTTCGGGTGACGGGGCGGAACGGGCCGGGACCCGGCACGGCTCAGGCCGACTCGGCGGCCAGCCGTTCCAGTACGCCGACGGCCTCGGCGGCCCGGTCGTGGGGGACGAACACGTGGTCGTGGTGGTAGCCGGCGACCACGTTGCAGGACAGGCCCGCGTCCGTCAGGGCCAGAGCGACCGCGGCGGTGAGCCCGACGGCGTCCAGCGCCGAATGGACCCGGAGCGTGATCCAGCCGGCCACGTAGTCGTGCGCCAGACCTGCCGCGTCCGCCTCCGCTTCCGGCAGGACGAGGGTCAGCCCCTCGCGCTCCGTCACCGTGACCACGGGGTTGGTGCCCGCGGGCACCACCCGGTCCGGCGCCGTGGTGAATACGTAGCGCCCCGGGTTGAGCTCGGGTCGCATGCTCTTCAGCAGGGTCCGCAGATCGCGCTCGCCAGTCATGGGCGCCAGGCTACGGCTGCGGCACGCGGTGCCGCTCGTGGTGGCGGGCCACCCGGGCACGGTTGCCGCAGGACGGCTTGCACCACTCCTGCCGGGGGTGCTCCTTGAGGAAGTAGCGCACGCACCTCGGCGCGTGGCAGGCGCGCAGGGCGTTCCGGTCCGGTCCGGTGAGGAAGGCGATCGCGGCGCGGGCGAGCGTGGCGGCCAGGGCGTCGGGCCCGGTGGCGGCGGAGGCCGGCCGGGCGGCGGCCTCCGGTTCGCCGCCCTGCGGCCATGCAAGGACCGCGACGGTGGGGACGGCGGCAGCGGCGGCGTTGAGCCGTTCCAGTGCCTCGGCGACGGGGAGCAGCCGCCGCGCGTCGGCAGGGCTCGGTTCGCCGGGGCGCACGGCATGCGCGAAGAGCGCGCGCACGGCCGCGCGCAGTGAGCGGACGGCCGCGAGGGCGGTTTCGTCGGCCTGCCAGTCGTCGCCGGACACCTCACCCAGGGCATCGGGGTGTTCCCGTACCCATCGGGTGAGTCCCGCGGTGGTGTCCAGGTCGTCGGCGACTCCGCCCTGTCCGTCGTGGCGGATGGTGAGGGCGAGGTCGAGAGCGAGCCGGGTGTCGGGCATGGCTTTAACGATAGCGTCGGCCTCAACCGTTAGCGCGAGTCACGTGCGGTCGCGCTCACGTCGTCGGGGGCTCCGAGCCGACGAGCCACATCGCGAAGAACTGCGCCCCGCCGCCGTACGCGTGGCCGAGTGCTTTCCGTGCCCCGTCGACCTGATGCTCGCCCGCCTGTCCGCGTACCTGAAGGGCGGCCTCCGCGAAGCGGATCATGCCGGAGGCGCCTATGGGGTTGGTGGACAGGACGCCGCCCGAAGGGTTCACCGGCAGGTCCCCGTCGAGTTCGGTGACCCCGGACTCGGTGAGTTTCCAGCCCTCGCCCTCGACCGCGAAGCCGAGGTTCTCCAGCCACATCGGCTCGTACCAGGAGAACGGGACGTACATCTCGACGGCGTCGATCTCACGGCGCGGATCGGTGATGCCCGCCTGCCGGTAGACATCGGCCGCGCAGTCCTTGCCGGCCTGCGGCGAGACGAAGTCCTTTCCGGCGAACAGCGTCGGTTCGCTGCGCATGGCTCCGCCGTGCACCCAGGCGGGGGGCGCGGGCGCACGGGCCGCCCCGGCCCGGTCGGTGAGGATCATGGCGCAGGCGCCGTCGGAGGAAGGGCACGTCTCGGAGTAGCGGATCGGGTCCCAGAGCATGGGCGCGGCCTGGACCTTCGCCAGGGTGATGTCCGGATCACGGATGTGCGCGTACGGGTTCAGCAGCGCGTTGCGCCGGTCCTTGTACGCGACGAGGGAGCCGACCGTGTCGGGCGCCCCGGTCCTGCGCATGTACGCGCGGACGTGCGGCGCGAAGAAGCCTCCCGCGCCGGCCAGCAGCGGCTGCTGGAAGGGGACGGGGAGCGAGAGGCCCCACATGGCGTTCGATTCGGACTGCTTCTCGAAGGCGAGGGTGAGGACCGTGCGGTGGACGCGGGCGGCGACGAGGTTGGCGGCGACGAGTGCCGTGGAACCGCCGACCGATCCGGCGGTGTGGACGCGCAGCATGGGTTTGCCGACGGCGCCGAGGGCGTCGGCGAGATAGAGCTCCGGCATCATCACGCCCTCGAAGAAGTCGGGCGCCTTGCCGATGACGACGGCGTCGATGTCCGCCCAGCCGAGCCCCGCGTCCTCCAGGGCGCGCACGGCGGCCTCACGGACCAGTCCGGCGATGGAGACGTCGTGCCGGGCGGCGACGTGCTTGGTCTGGCCGATACCGACGACCGCTACGGGTTCCTCAGACATGAGCGCTCTCCCCTTCCAGTACGGCGACCAGGTTCTGTTGCAGACAGGGACCCGAGGTCGCGTGGGCGAGGGCCCGGTCGGACTCGCCACGGTGGATGCGCGCGGCGGCTTCGCCGAGCCGGATGAGGCCGGTGGCCATGACGGGGTTGGCGGCGAGTGCGCCGCCGGACGGATTCACGTCGACCTCGTCGCCGAGCCCGAGCGCCCTGCGCAGGACGACCTCCTGGGAGGAGAAGGGGGCGTGCAGCTCCGCGGTGTCCACCGGCCGTTCGAAGGCTCCGGCGCGTTCGGCCGCGAGCCGGGTGGACGGCGAGTCGGTCAGGTCGCGGACGCCCAGGGCGTGGGCCTCGATGCGGTGGTCGATCCCGCGGATCCAGGCGGGCCTGGCGCACAGGGCGCGGGCCGTGTCGCCCGCGGCGAGGATGACGGCAGCGGCGCCGTCGCCGATGGGCGGGCAGTCGCCGGTGCGCAGTGGCTGTACGAGGTAGTCGCCTGCCGGGACGGTGCCGCTGAGCTGGGCGTGCGGGTTGGCCGTCGCGGTGGTGCGGCTGCGGGCGGCGATGCCGGCCAGCGCCGGTTCGTCGGTGACGCCCTTGTCGATCAGCGCCTGCGCCTGGAGCGCGGCGAGGGCGACGGAGTCGGGCCAGAGCGGGGCCACGTAGTACGGGTCGAGCTGGCGGGTCAGGACGTCGCGGACCTCACCGGGTGAGGACTTGCCGTAGGCGTAGACGAGGGCGGTGTCCGCCTGACCGGTCCGGATCTTCACCCATGCCTCGTAGAGGGCCCAGGCACCGTCCATCTCGACGTGGGACTCGGAGATCGGCGGGTGGGCGCCGACGCCGTCGAGGGCCATGGTGAAGGAGAACGCGCGGCCCGCGAGGTAGTCGCTGGAGCCGGAGCAGGTGAAGCCGATACTGCTCGCCTTCAGGCCGGTCGCGTCGAGGACCTGATGCAGGACGGGCATCAGCATCTCGACTTCGGAGAGTTCGTCGGTGCGCCGCCGGTGGTCGGTCTGCGCGAAGGCGACGATCGCCACGTCTCGCATCTACAACAGCTCCTTGTACGCGTCGTAGTCGGCATCGGGTTCGCCGGTGGGCCGGTAGTGGTCGGGGTGGCGGCTGCCCGGGGTCCAGACGGGTTCGACCCGCAGCCCCATGCGCACCTGGTCGTAGGGGATGCCCCCGATCCGGGCGTGCAGGGCGAGATCGGCGCCGTCGAGGGCGATGTGGGCGTAGACGTAGGGGACGTCGATGGCGGCGTTCTTCGCCTTGATGTTGACGATGCAGAACGTGGTGACGGTGCCGCGCGGTCCCACCTCGACCCGTTCGTCGGTGGCGACTCCGCAGGTCGGGCAGGCGCCGCGGGGCGGGACGTAGACCTTCCGGCACGCGGGGCAGCGTTCGCCGACGACGCGTTGCCCGGCCAGCGCTTCGAGGTAGGCGCTCTGCGCGCGGCCGGGGTGGTAGGTGTAGTCGAGCCGGGCGGGTGCGACGATGCCGGTCACCGGGTCGGCGAACTCACCACTGTGCGGGGTGGGTTGCGCCGGCCCGCTCTCCCCTTCGTACGGTTCGAAGCAGGCGATGTCCGTGATGGCGCCGGTGCGTTCCGGCGCCCAGCGGATACGGACGCGCATGCCGGTGCGTACCGCTTCGGGGCCGGGTGCGTCGAGGACGTGGAGCAGCGCCGTGTCGGCGCCGTCCAGCCGGACCAACACCCAGGCGAACGGGATACCGAGGGGCTGGTCGCGGCGCGGTGACGGGTTCCAGGCCCAGGTGGTGACGGTGCCGGTGGCCGCGACCTCGACGAGTTCGCCGATCTCCTCGGCGGTGACGGGGTCGTACTCGACGGGTGGGACGAGGACCTTTCCGCGGCCGGTGCGCACACCGAGGACGGTGCGTTCGCGCAGTCCGGTGAGGAAGGCGCTCTGGACGGGGCCCAGGGAACGGGTGAAGGGGAATTCGACCACCAGCGGTGCGCTGAGGACTTCGGGCACGTTTGTCTCCTTGGCTCAGGAGCGCCGGTAGACGGGCGGGCGCTTCTCGGCGAAGGCGCGGGCGCCTTCCTTGGCGTCGTCGGTGGCTAAGACCGGCCAGCCCCGCTTCAGTTCGGCGGCCAGGCCCTCGGTCTCGGTCATCTCAGCGGTCTCGTACACCGACGCCTTGACCGCCTCGACCGCGAGCGGTCCGCAGGCGTTGATCTGCTCGGCGACGTCGAGTGCCTGCTCCAGTGCGGTGCCGTCGGGGACGACCCTGCCGATCAGGCCGATTCCCGCGGCTTCCGCCGCGCTGTACGGGCGGCCGGTGAGGAGCATTTCCAGGGCGTGGGTACGGGCGATCTGGCGGGGCAGGCGCACGGTGGAGCCGCCGATGGGGAAGAGGCCGCGCCTGACCTCGAAGAGGCCGAAGGTGGCGCCGGCTCCGGCGATGCGGATGTCGGTGCCCTGGAGGATCTCGGTGCCGCCCGCGACACAGTGCCCCTCGACGGCCGCGATGACGGGTTTGCGCGGGCGGTGGTGGCGCAGCATCGCCTTCCAGTGCAGATCGGGGTCGGCCTTCATCCGGTCCCGGTACTCCTCGCCCTCCATCCCTCCGCCCGCCAGGGCTTTGAGGTCCATGCCGGCGCAGAAGGTGCCGCCCGCGCCGGTGAGGACGACGGAGCGGATCGTGTCGTCCTCGTCCGCGGCGAGCCAGCCGTCGTACAGCCCCACCAGCATCGGCAGCGAGAGTGAGTTCTTCGCTTCCGGCCTGTTCAGGGTGAGCACCAGCGTGGCGCCCTCGCGCCGCACGGTCAGGTGTTCCGTACCGCCCATTACCTGCCTCCAGTCTCAAGACCTAGAACAGGTTGCAGTAGGAGGGGCCGCAGTTCAATAGTTTTCTGACAGTCAGTCAGATTATCTCTACGCCCCCTCTTCCCACTTGCGCCGGTCGGCGCTCTAATGACGCCGAGTCGTCAGTCACCCCGGGGTCAGGAGGAACGGTGGAGTACAACCTTGCCGACCTGTTCGAGTCGGTCGTCGACGCCGTCCCGGACCGTGAGGCGCTCGTCTACGTCGACCACCCCGGCACGGGCGCCGAACGCCGCCTCACCTACGCCCAACTGGACGCGGCGGCCAACCGGATCGCCCACCATCTGATCGACGCGGGTATACGCCCCGGCGAACATCTGGGCCTGCACCTGTACAACGGCATCGAGTACCTGCAGACCGTGCTGGCCTGCCTCAAGGCCCGCATCGTGCCGGTGAACGTGAACTACCGTTACGTGGAGGAGGAGTTGGTCTACCTCTACCGTGACGCCGATCTGGCGGCGCTGGTCTTCGACGCCGAGTTCGACGATCGGGTGTCGGCCGCCGCCCCGCAGGCCACGAAACTGCGCCATCTCGTACGTGTCGGAGCGAGCTCGAAGGGCGGCCCGGACGCCGTGCCGTTCACCGAGGCGGAGGCGGCCGGCTCGCCCGCCCGCGGGTTCGCGCCGCGCTCGGCCGACGACCTCTTCATCATCTACACCGGCGGCACCACCGGAATGCCGAAGGGCGTGATGTGGCGCCAGGAGGATCTGTTCTTCTCCGGGCTGGGAGGAGGCGCTCCGACCGGTGAGCCGGTGAAGACCCCGCAGGAGCTGGCCGAGCGGGTGGCCGCCGGCGGGGACGGCATCACCTTCTTCCCCACTCCCCCGTTGATGCACGGCACCTCCACGCTCACCGCGTTCATCGGGTTCAACTTCGGCCAGCGCGTCGTCGTGCACCGCAAGTTCGCCCCTGAAGAGGTGCTGCGGACGATCGAGAAGGAGAAGGTCACGAGTGTGTCCCTGGTCGGCGACGCGATGCTGCGCCCGCTGATCGACGCACTCAACGGGCCCCTGAAGGGCGTCGACTGTTCCTCGATGTTCTCCGTCTCCAGTTCGGGCGCGATCATGTCGGACTCGGTCCGCGCGGAGTTCCAGGCGCTCGTGCCGACAGTGTTGCTGCTCAACAACTTCGGTTCGTCGGAGTCCGGCTTCAACGGCACCGCGACGGCCGACTCGGGGCCGGAGAAGGGGTTCCGCGTCCAGGTCAACTCCCGTACGGCCGTGGTCGATCCGGCGACGTACGAACCGGTGGTGCCCGGCGAGCCGGGGCGGATCGCACAGCGGGGCCATGTGCCGCTCGGGTACTACAACGACCCCGTCAAGACGGCCGAGACCTTCTTCCAGAAGGGGGACGAGCGGTGGGTGCTGCTGGGTGACATGGCGACCGTCGACGGCGACGGCATCGTCACGGTCCTCGGTCGCGGTTCGCAGTGCATCAACACCGGCGGGGAGAAGGTCTATCCGGAGGAGGTCGAGCAGGCGCTCAAGGCCCATCCGGATGTGTACGACGCGCTGGTCGCCGGGGTCCCGGACGTCCGATGGGGCAATCGTGTCGCCGCTGTCCTTCAACTGCGCGCGGGAGCGGCACCGTTGGATTTGGAGTCCGTACAGGCGCACTGCCGCACCCGGCTGGCCGGATACAAGATTCCGCGCAGTGTCGTGCTCGCCGACCACATCCGGCGGTCACCGAGCGGCAAGGCGGACTACCGGTGGGCGAAGGCGGTCGCGGCACAGGACTGAGGCCGGGGGGCTCTGCCCCGGGCCCCCGCTCCTCAGTCGCCGGAGGGGTTCGCAATCCACGGTCTGAGCGCCGCCAGGAACTCCTCCGGCCTGGTGCTGTGCACCAGGTGTCCCGTGTCGATGGTGACGAAACGGCTGTCGGGGATCTGTTCCGCCATCCAGGCCAGCTGCTCCTGGTCGATGTGACTGTCGGCGCCGCCGATGACGAGGGTGGGGGCGGTGATCTCGGCGAGACGTTCACGGCCCGTCGGGTCCGGGGCGTTCAGCTGTGCGTCGATGGACGGCACGACCGGCCAGTCGAAGTCGAGCTGCCCGTCGGGCCGTTCGGCCGGCGGCCGGGGCGGGTCGAGCGGAAGGAGCAGCGGGGCGTCCTCCAGGACGAGTCCGCCTATCAGTCCCGGCTCGCGCTCGGCGAGCAGACAGGCGGCGACGCCGCCCATCGAGTGACCGACGACGGTCGCGCCGTAGAGATTGCGGGCTTCCAGAAACGCGTGGAGGTCGTCGCGGAAGAGCTCGAAGGAGTAGCGGCCCGGCCAGTCGCTGAGGCCGTGACCGCGGAAGTCCAGCGCGTACACCCGGTACTCGTCGGCGAGCCGCTCGGCGACGAGGGTCCAGTCGAGGCTGCTTCCGCCCCGGCCGTGGACGAGCACGACGGGCGGGGCCGACGGTGCGCCCAGGACGCGGTAGGCGAGCCGGATGCCTCCGGCCTGCACGCTGTGCACATCGGGGTCGAGGAAGGCGGTGACGGTACGGGCGAAGGCGCCCGGGTCGTCGAGCCAGGGGTAGTGGGCAGCACCCCGCTGCACGACGAACTCGCCGTGCGGGAAGAGGGCGGCGAGCTCCGTGGCACGGTCGGGGCTCGGGCCCCCGTCGTACTCCCCCGCGAGAACGAGCACCGGAGCGGCCAGTTCCCGCAGGGCGGCGACCGTGGGCGCCGGATCGAAGGCGCCCTCCCCGTAGAAGAGCTGCCGCGCCTCGTGGTTGGTCTGCCCGGTGGCCGAAGCGGCGTGTTCCCTGGCCGCCTCGTCCCAGCGTCCGTACGCGAACGGCTCGACGGCGGAGCGCAGTTCGTCCACCGGGCGTCCGGCCCGGATCTCGTCGAGCGCGGCCCGGGCCGTCGCGTACCAGGGCTCGTGGCTGCGCAGCTCGGCCGCTTCGTGCCAGTCCTGCCCGGTCACCTCGACGCCGACGGCGCGGGTGCCGGGCGTGATGAGCGTGAGGGTGCGCAGGCGGTGCGGGTACCGGGCCGCGTAGAGCACGGCGAGGTTTCCCGAGGCGG
Organism: Streptomyces sp. NPDC055749; assembly: GCF_053617235.1. Classification (NCBI taxonomy): domain Bacteria; kingdom Bacillati; phylum Actinomycetota; class Actinomycetes; order Kitasatosporales; family Streptomycetaceae; genus Streptomyces; species Streptomyces sp. NPDC055749. The sequence goes on from NZ_JBSHFH010000006.1 coordinate 21,443, forward strand.
AGTGCCCCAGCAGATCGATCCGCTCGTGTCCGAGGTGTTCGCGCAGTGCCTCTACGTCGTCGACCTGCCGGTCGCAGCGGTACGTCGCCGGGTCGGCCGGGGCCGCGGAGTCACCGGTGCCGCGCAGATCGAGCAGGACGAGCCGCCGGCCGGCCGACAGTCCGCCGAGGTCCCCGAGGCAGGCGCTCGCCCGCATCGGTCCGCCGGGCAGGCAGATGAGCGGGCTGCCCTCCGGGTCGCCCTCCCCCACGAGGTGGTAGGCGAGTTCGGTCCCGTCGTACGCGCGGAAGATCGGCATGCGTGCCATCCAAACAGCCGGGCCGCGCACGCGCAGCGGGCAGGAGCGCCCTGGCGGGCGAAATGCGCGGTTCCGGACCCGCTGTCCAGGCACGTCCGCCCGTAGCGAATCAGGCGGGGGTGGTGGCCGACAGCAGCAGCGACGCCGCTTCCCGGGCCCGGCTACCGGCGTCGGGCGTGCCGGAGACCGCGGCGGTGGAGATGGCACCTTCGGCAAGCAGGACGAAGGCGTCCGCGCATGCTGCCGGGCGGCCGGAGGCGACGACGAGGCCCGCCAGGTAGTCGCTGAAGGCGAGCTTGTGGGCGCGGGCGACGGCGGCGACGGCCGGGTCGACGGCCCCGAGCTCCCCGAAGGCGTTGACGAACGCACAGCCTCGGAAGTCCGGCTGCGAGAACCACTGATGGAGCCAGTCGAAGACCGCCAGGATCCGCCCGTCCGGAGTGGGAGCGCTGTCGGCGTACGCGGCGAGCCCACCGCGCCAGCGGATGTCCCGGCGTTCCAGATACGCCTGCACGAGCTCCGTTTTCGAGGGGTAGAGCCCGTAGAGACGCTTGAGCGAGAGGCCCGAGGCCGCGCGGATCTCGTCCATCGGGACGGCCTGGATGCCCCGTTCGTAGAACAACGCCTCCGCGGCGTCGAGCAGCCCGGTCCGCGCCTCGGCGGCATCCATCCGCGGCCTCCCTCGTGTCTTAAGAACCTTGCGTGAGAACGTGCGTTCTCCTAGGCTACGTCACCTCAGGGAGAACGACCGTTCTCTCCGTCCGGACACCTCTCAGCAGCCAGGAGCCCCCATGAGCGCACGACCGCCTGTCCCGCCCTTCACCCGGGAATCCGCCGTCGAGAAGGTCCGTCTGGCCGAGGACGGCTGGAACTCCAGGGACCCCGCCAAGGTGGCCCTCGCCTACACCGAGGACTCCCGCTGGCGGAACCGCTCCGAGTGGGCCACCGGGCGCGAGGAGATCGTCGCCTTTCTGACCCGCAAGTGGGCCCGGGAGCTCGACTACCGGCTCATCAAGGAACTGTGGGCGTACGGCGACGACCGGATCGCGGTGCGCTTCGCCTACGAATGGCACGACCGGCAGGGCCGCTGGCACCGTTCCTTCGGCAACGAGAACTGGGAGTTCGACGAGCACGGGCTGATGCGGGTCCGCCACGCGAGCATCAACGACGTACCCATCGAGGAATCGGCCCGGCGCTACCGCTGGCCGCTGGGCCGCCGCCCCGACGATCACCCGGGCCTCACGGAGCTCGGCTTCTGACCGCCCGGCGCGACTCGACCGCGTCACCCCCTTGCCATCTCCCGCGATGGCCTGAATTACTGCTCCCAGGAGAATCGACCGAATGATCGGTCGTCCGTTCGGGAGAGGAATATGCGCATGTCGGCACTGCTTGACGCCTCGGAACGACTCGGCCGCGACGAGCTGGAGGCGTTGCAGCTGGAGCGGCTGCGCGCCACGCTGCGGCATGCGTACGACAACGTCGCCTTCTACCGGGCGGCCTTCGACAAGGCGGGGCTCCGGCCCGAGGACTGCCGCACGCTCGCCGACCTCGCCCGCTTCCCCTTCACCACCAAGGCCGATCTGCGCGAGAACTACCCCTTCGGGATGTTCGCCGTACCGGAGGACCAGGTACGGCGCATCCACGCCTCCAGCGGGACCACCGGGCGGCCCACGGTCGTCGGGTACACCGACCGGGATCTGGACACCTGGGCGGATGTCGTCGCCCGTTCGATCAGGGCCGCCGGGGGCCGGCCCGGCCACAAGGTCCATGTGGCGTACGGATACGGGCTGTTCACCGGCGGGCTCGGCGCGCACTACGGGGCGGAGCGGCTCGGCTGCACGGTGATCCCCGCGTCCGGCGGGATGACCGCCCGCCAGGTGCAGCTGATCCAGGACTTCCGGCCCGAGATCATCATGATCACGCCCTCCTACATGCTGACACTCCTCGACGAGTTCGAGCGCCAGGGCGTCGACCCGCGTACGACCTCACTGAAGGTCGGCATCTTCGGCGCCGAGCCGTGGACCGAGGCGATGCGCCGCGAGATCGAGGAGCGATTCGCGATCGACGCGGTCGACATATACGGGCTGTCCGAGGTGATGGGCCCGGGTGTCGCGCAGGAGTGCGTGGAGACCAAGGACGGGCTGCACATCTGGGAGGACCACTTCTACCCGGAGGTCGTGGACCCGTTCACCGGTGAGGTCCTGCCGGACGGCGAGGAGGGCGAGCTGGTCTTCACCTCGCTCACCAAGGAGGCCATGCCGGTGATCCGCTACCGGACCCGGGATCTGACCCGCCTGCTGCCAGGGACCGCACGGGTCTTCCGGCGCATGGAGAAGGTCACCGGGCGCAGCGACGACATGGTGATCCTGCGCGGGGTGAACCTCTTCCCGACCCAGATCGAGGAGATCGTGCTGCGTACGCCGTCGGTGGCTCCGCACTTCCAGCTGCGGCTGACCCGTGAGGGCAGGCTCGACGCGCTGACCGTGCGCGCGGAGGCGCGGTCCGACGCCTCGCCCGAGCAGCGCTCGGCCGCCGCGGCGTCGATCGCGGCGGCCGTGAAGGACGGGATCGGGGTGTCCGTCGGGGTCGAGATCGTCGACCCCGAGACGCTGGAGCGGTCCGTGGGCAAGCTGAAGCGGATCGTGGACCTCAGGGACGCCGGCTAGGACCTTTCCCGGGCGATCTCGGGCCAGGAGGACGTCACCTGTCCGCTGAACGCACTTGAAACGCGGGCGGACCGGCTCACTTCGAGCCGGGGTCGAGCAGCCCGGCCATTGCCGCCGCAGCTTTGTGTCCCGATCCGGTGATGACCGCGACAACGTCGTCATCCGGATGAAGGTGTCCCGCAGCCTTGAACTGCGCTATTGCCGGGACGACTTGGGCGCTGGTGGGTTCGGCGTACAGGCCGGTCCGGGCCAGTGCCAGGACGGCTGGGCCGAGGTCTGCCTCGTCCACCGCGGTCATCGCCCCGCCGCTGGCGCGAATGGCGGCGAGTACCTCTCGGTCGCGGACCGGCCGGGTGATGGCGGTGCCCTCGGCGAGCGTGGAGTGCCATGGGGCTGGTTCGACGTGGTCGAGGCCCGCCTCGAAGGCTCGCACCAGAGGGCTGCAGCGGGCGGGCTGGCTGACCAGGAGTCGGGGAGGGCGGGCGATCTCGCCGGCCTGGTACAGCTCGTTGAAACCCCGCGCGCATCCGAGGACCAGGCTTCCGGCGCCGGCAGGAATCACGACCGCGGTGGGGGCGGTGAAGCCGCGGTCCTCCCAGATCTCGTAGGCGATCAGTTTCATGCCTTCGAGGAAGTGCGGCTGCCAGTTGTGGCTGGCGTAGAAGCGTTCGCCGGAACGGCGCAGCGCTTCGTCGGCGGTGTCCTGCCGGGTGCCGGGCCACAGTTCGACCTCGGCGCCGTGGAACCGGCTCTGCAGGAGTTTCGCCGGTGAGGTGGTGGCGGGCGCGAGGATCTGCGCGTGGATGCCGGCGGCGGCGCAGTAGGCCGCCACGGACGAGCCGCCGTTGCCGCTGGAGTCCTCCAGGACCGCGGTCACGCCCTGGGCGCGCAACACGCTGAGCATGACCGAGCTGCCACGGTCCTTGAAGCTTCCGGTGGGGTTCTGTGTCTCCATCTTCACGGCGACGTCGAGCCCGGCCAGGTGGCGGGGCAGCAGCGGCGTGCGGCCCTCGCCGAGGGTGACGGGTGTGAGGCCCGGCATGCCCAGCGCGGCGGCGTAGCGCCACTGCGAAGGTACGCCGGAGTCGATGTCGGCTCGGGTGATTCCGCGGTGCGGTGCGACGGTCAGCGGTGACCTGTCGTCGCCGCACCAGCGCGGCTGGTCACCGGGGTACTGGTGGCCTGCTCGGTCCACCAGTGCAGGCCACGCGGTCGGCCGCCGCGGGGTGGTGGGGCCTGCGGTGTTCATGGTGCCTCCACTGTGTGTGTGCGGGGGTGGGCCGGAGGGAGGGCTCTGGGTTCTGGAGGTTCACTTTGCGTAGTTGTAGACGGTGGCTCGGGAGATGCCGAGCAGCTCCGCGATCACCTGCGCGGCGTCCCGGGACTCGAAGTAGCCGTCCTGGTGCAGCCGGCGGACCAGTTCTCGCTTGGCCTCGCGGGGCAGGGCGCGGGGGCTGACCGCCCGCTCGGCCGCGTGGCTTTCCACGATCAGGCGCAGCTCCCGGGCGTTGCGGTTGCGCAGAGTCTCCAGAGGCTCCTGGCGGCGCTCGGTCTCCGTCTCGGTCTCGGTCGCGACCAGGTTCGCCAGGGTCAGTGCCAGGGGTGAGAGCACCGATACGTCGAGGTTGAGGCACAGGGCGGCGATGTAGTCGCCCGCAGCGTTCTTGATGCCGATCGAGGTGCTCTTGACGGGCCGGCCGTCCGGGAAGTGGTTGGCGTAGTTCTGGATGACGCTGGGGTATTCGGGGTCGCCGATCCTGGCCAGGCCCAGCTCAGTGGCGGAGTCGCCCACCTGACGTCCCGACAGGTTGTTCTCGATGACCCGGATGGCGTGGTCCGGGTTCCGCAGGTCGTGCAGGACGACCTCGCACAGGCCGGGCAGCGTCTTGCCCAGGGCCACTGCGATCTTCTCCGCCTCGCGGATGAGGTGCTCGTCCGCGTCCTCGGTGCCTGCGGTGACGGCAGGTCTCGGTTCGGGCTGACGGCCCGCCAGGTCGTTCACAGGTCTCCTCTCCCCGTTGATCGGACTACTCCGTGCTGCTGAACCAGTTTGACTTTTAATCTACCTCTAGACAGAAAGTCTATACAGTTCTAGATTCCTCGTCCAGCGGCAGACAACCCGCTCAGCGATACGCCATAGTCATTGCCCCATCACAGGAGGAACGCGTGGCTCAGTTACTGAGGGTCCAGAACTTCAACGTCTCGAGTGACGGCATCGGTGCCGGTGAGGACCAGACCCTTGAGAGGCCGTTCGGTCATGTCGATCCCGAGAGGCTGTTCGCCTGGGCCGGCGCCACGGCGAGCTGGCCCATGCGCACCGACCCCGGAGGCAGCCGGGGCCTGGACGACTACCTCACGCGTGACTACGCCCGCAACATCGGCGCCGAGATCATGGGCCGCAACAAGTTCGGTCCCCAGCGCGGGCCCTGGCAGAACCATGAGTGGCAGGGCTGGTGGGGTGACGAACCCCCCTTCCGTACGCCGGTGTTCGTCATGACCCACCACAAGCGTCCTTCGCTCACGCTCTCCGACACCACGTTCCACTTCGTCGACGCAGACCCTGCCACGGTCCTCGCGCAGGCCCGGGAGGCGGCACAGGGCAAGGACGTCCGACTCGGCGGCGGGGCCACCACCATCCGGGAGTTCCTCGACGCCGACCTCGTCGACACCATGCATGTAGCGGTCTCACCCGTGAAGCTCGGGTCCGGAGTACGACTCTGGGAATCCCCCGACGAACTGCTCGACCGCTTCAACCTGGACGTCGTCCCCAGCCCGAGCGGAGTAACACACCACCTGTTCTGGCGAAAGTAAACGGCACTCAGGGCCGACCTGAGGCGGGCCGTCAGCCCCCGAGATGTTCGGGTGCCGTACAACCCTTCGCCGTGCGAGTGGTCTTCTTGGGAGAGCAGAGCAACCGGCCTGCAAAGGCTGCGGTGGCGGTGGCCCAGGTACCGCCGCCGACCACTGTTCGTTCCTACCACTTCGCACAACAACAGGGGATATACATGCTGGACTCCCGGTTCCGTACCGCGTCAGCTGTCTTCGTGGCGCTTGCGGCCACCGCGGGCGCTGTTCCGCTCGCCTTCTCCGGTACGGCTGCGGCCGCCGGGTCCGCGGCGGTGTCGGGACAGCACGTCGACTTCAACGGGGACGGATACGAGGACATGTTCGCCTCGGTGTACGAGGGAACCGTCTCCGGCATCGCGAAGGCCGGGTACATCGCGGTGTACCCGGGTGACGCGAAGGGCATCAGCCCGGCCCGGCACCACGTGATCAGCCAGAACTCTTCCGGGGTGCCGGGCGTGGTCACGGCGAACGCCCGGTTCGGAGCGGGAACGGCCGCCGACATCGACCGCGACGGATACACCGACCTGCTCGTGTCGGCCGGCCAGGGCCCGCGGATCATCCTGTTCGGCGGGACGAACGGGCTGGCGACCCGGGCGGCGGAGTTCCACGGACCGGGTGACGCGGTCGGCGACTTCGACGGGAACGGCCGGACGGACGTGGCCGGCATCGACCGGACCGGCTTCGGCAAGGTCGTGGTGAGTGAGAACGTCGGTGCGGACGGCTCGGTCGGGAGCACCCGCACGGTCCTCACCGCCGACGGCGCCACCGACTTCACGAGCGTGCAGGCCGTGGACATGAACAATGACGGCAAGGACGACCTGCTGGTGCGCACCGGGTGCACCGACGAGCCGGACTGCGACGGGACGACGCTGTACCTGTCGACCGGCACGGGCTTCAAGAAGACGCCGATCCTCGCCGCCGCCGGGACGTACCTCAACCACTCCTCGGTGACCGTCGGTTCGGTCAACGGGGACGCCTATCCGGACCTGGTCTTCACCCGGCAGCCCACCGGGCTGGACAGCGACGTGGACTTCCCGAGCAAGGGCGGCGCGGTGGCGGTCGCCTACGGCGGCCCCACGGGGCAGAACACCACCACGAAGCCGAAGTGGATCACCCAGAGCACGACCGGGGTGCTCGGCGCCGACGAGGCCGGCGACAACCTCGGTGCGAGCGCGGCGGTGAAGGACCTGAACGGCGACGGCTACGGCGAGGTCGTCGTGGGCGTGCCCGGCGAGGACGTGGGCACGGCCCCGGACGCCGGCGGTGTCCTGATCTTCAAGGGCCGCGCCTCGGGCATCACGGGCGCCGACACGAAGGTGATCGGCCAGTCCACGGAGAACGTCCCCGGCGTCGACGAGAAGGGCGACGCGTTCGGCGGCGAGGTCCACATCGTGGCCGCCGCGAAGGGTGTACCGGCGACACTCGCGGTGGCTGCCCCCAACGAGAACGCAGGCCAGGGCGGCGTGTGGCTGTTCAAGGGCAGCAGCTCGGGCCCGGTCACCCAGGGCAGCGTCTCCTTCGGCGAGGCAAGCCTGGGTGTGAATCCGTCTGTGGTCAACTTCGGCCACTTGCTGGGATGACGCTCGATCACCTGCCACAACGCCTGTTGCATCGTTCCGATCCGGACAGGTCCTCGACGGTGACCGCTGCTTTCAGGCGAACCGGTCCCGCAGCTCGCGCTTGAGGATCTTCCCGCTGGCGTTGCGCGGGAGCTCGTCCACGAACAGGACCTTCTTCGGGGCCTTGAAGTGGGCGAGCTTCTCGCGGGCGTGCGCGATCAGTTCGCTCTCGGTCGCTTCGCCGCGCAGGACGACGACGGCGGTGACGGCCTCGATCCACCGCTCGTCGGGCAGTCCGACGACCGCTGTCTCGGCGACCGCGGGATGGGTGTAGAGCGCGTCCTCGACCTGCCGGGACGCGATCAGCACACCGCCGGAGTTGATGACGTCCTTCACCCGGTCGACGATGGTGAAGTACCCCTCGGTGTCGCGCACCGCGAGGTCCCCCGAGCGGAACCAGCCGTCCCGGAAGGCCTCCCTGGTCTCCGCGGTCCGGTGCCAGTATCCCTCGCACAACTGCGGTGACCGGTAGACGATTTCGCCCTCGGTCCCGTCCGGGACATCGCGCCCCCGTTCGTCGACGACCTTCGCCTCGACGTACCGCACGGGCCGGCCGCAGGAGTCCATCCGCCCCTCGTGTTCGTCGGGGCCCAGCACGGTGGCGAGCGGGCCGATCTCGCTCTGCCCGAAGCAGTTGTAGAAGGCAAGCCCGGGCAGCCGTGCGCGCAGCCGTTCCAGTACCGGTACGGGCATGATCGAGGCCCCGTAGTACGCCTTGCGCAGGCCGCTCAGCTCGCGGGTGGCGAAGTCGGGATGATTGGCGAGGCCGATCCACACCGTCGGCGGCGCGAAGAGACTGTCCACCTGCCCGGTCTCCACAAGGTCGAAGACGGTCTTCGCGTCCGGCCCGTCGATGATGATGTTCTCCGCGCCGACCGCGAGGTAGGGCAGCAGGAAGACGTGCATCTGCGCGGAGTGGTAGAGAGGAAGCGAGTGGACGGGCCGGTCGGTCTCCTTCAGGTCCAGTGCGGTGATGGCGCTGACGTACTCGTGGACCAGTGCGCGGTGGCTCATCATCGCGCCCTTGGGCAGCGCGGTGGTCCCCGAGGTGTACAGGAACTGCACAATGTCCTGGGCACTTCGGTCCGGGTCGAAGGGCTCAGGGGTGCCGAGCGCCGCCAGCAGCGAATCGGCGGAGCCGCGCAGCGGACGTACGGCGAAGTCCCCGGGGACCCGGTCGGCGAGGTCGGGGTCGGCGAGCACCAGGGCGCTCAGGGAGTCTTCAAGAATGTACGTCAGGTCCGCACCGGTCAGGTTCTGGTTGACCGGCACATGGATGAGACCGGCGCGTGCGCAGGCCAGAAACGCGATCAGGTACACATCGGAGTTGTGGCCGTACGTGGCGACCCGGTCCCCGCACTCCAGGCCCTGGCCGACCAGTGCCGCGGCAGCCGTGGACACCGCCTCGTCCAGCTCCGCATAGGTCCAGGTCCGGTCCGCGTACCGCAGGGCGGTGCGGTCGGGGACGCGCCGGGCGCTGAGCCGCAGGACACCGTCGACTGTGCTGTTGCGTACCTCTTTCATGCCGTGATCCTGGGCGGCCCCGCTCCGGTGGTCAAGTGTCCTGCATACCGACCAGACGGTTGACAGGTACATGGGTGTGCTGGCTGAGTGGCGTGTGGCTGCCCGGAACACCCGGGCAACCTCCTATCTCACCCGCACAGTTGGGAGGACCCTTGCCCCTCCGTAACCGTCTGAGACTTCTCGCGGTCTCCGGTCTCGCTCTGCTGACCGTGTCGGCATCGCTGCCGCCGGCCGCGGCCGGCACCTCGCCGAGCCGGCATCCTTCGGGCGGCGGGCTGTCCGCCGTCATCCGGTACACCGAGTACGGCATCCCGCACATCGTGGCGAAGGACTACGCGAATCTGGGCTTCGGCACCGGCTGGGCGCAGGCGGCCGACCAGGTGTGCACGCTGGCCGACGGCTTCGTCACGGTGCGCGGCGAGCGGTCGCGGTTCTTCGGTCAGGACGCCGCGCCGGACGGCTCGTTGTCCTCGGCGACGAAGAACCTCTCCAGCGATCTGTACTTCCGCGGGGTGCGGGACAGCGGCACCGTGGAGAAGCTGCTGAAGGTGCCCGCACCGGTGGGCCCGAGCCGCGACGTCAAGGAGGCGATGCGCGGCTGGGCCGCCGGCTACAACGCCTGGATCGCACAGAACCGGATCACCGATCCGGCCTGCCGGGACGCCTCCTGGGTACGGCCAGTCACCCAACTGGACGTGGCTGTACGGGGCTTCGCGATATCCGTGCTCGGCGGCCAGGGGCGTGGCATCGACGGGATCACGGCAGCACAGCCGCCGTCCGCCGCTCCGACGGAACCCGGTGTGTCGCCGGGTGAGGCGGCCGATGCGGCGCAGCGCCTGCTGTCCACGGAGAACGCGGACATGGGCTCCAACGCCGTGGCCTTCAACGGTGCGACGACGGCGAACGGGCGCGGGCTGCTCCTGGGCAACCCGCACTACCCGTGGCAGGGCGGGCGGCGGTTCTGGCAGTCCCAGCAGACCATCCCGGGCGAGCTGAACGTGGCGGGCGGTTCGCTGCTGGGTACGACGACCGTGTCGATCGGCCACAACAAGCACATCGCGTGGAGCCACACCGTCGCGACGGGAGTCACCCTCAACCTGCACCAGCTGACCCTCGATCCGGCGGACCCGACCGCCTATCTGGTGGACGGCAAGCCGGAGCGGATGACGAAGCGCACGGTGACGGTGCCGGTCAAGGACGGTGCCCCGGTCACCCGCACCCAGTGGTGGACCCGGTACGGGCCGGTCGTCACCGCGATGGGCGCCGGGCTGCCGCTGCCCTGGACGGCGACGACCGCGTACGCGCTGAACGACCCCAACGCGAAGAACATGCGCGCATCGGACACGGCCCTCGGCTTCAGCAAGGCCCGCAGCACCGAGGGCATCCACGCCGCGCTGCGCCGCACGCAGGGCGTGCCCTGGGTGAACACGATCGCTGCGGACTCCGCGGGGCACTCGTTCTTCTCCCAGTCGCAGGTGCTGCCGCGGATCACCGACGAGCTGGCGCAGCGCTGCTCCACGGCGCTGGGCAAGGCCACCTATCCGTCGTCCGGACTCGCGGTGCTCGACGGATCGAGGAGTGAGTGTGCGCTCGGCTCGGACCCCGACGCGTTGCAGCCGGGCATCTTCGGCCCGAGCCGCATGCCGACGCTGAAGGACACCTCGTACGTCGAGAACTCCAACGACAGCGCCTGGCTGACGCACGCCGGGCAGCCGCTGACGGGCTATGAGCGGATCTTCGGCACGATCGGTACGACCCGGTCCATGCGGACGCGCGGGGCGGTCGAGGATGTGGCGGGCATGGCGGAGAAGGGGCGGCTGACGGTCGCGGACCTCCAGGACCAGCAGTTCGCGAACCGGGCGCCGGCCGGTGATCTGGCCGCCGCCGATGTGGCGAGTGCCTGCGCGGCACTGCCGGGCGGAGTCGCGACAGGCAGCGACGGCACGCCCGTCGATGTCTCGGCGGCCTGCCCCGTGCTGCGGGACTGGGACCGGAGCGTGAACACCGACAGCCGGGGCGCGCTGCTGTTCGACCGCTTCTGGCGGAAGGCGGCGGCAGTGCCCGCCGCCCAGCTCTGGAAGGTGCCCTTCTCCCCCGCAGACCCGGTCCGCACGCCGAACACCCTCAACACCTCGGCTCCGGGCGTCACCGCGGCGTTCGCCGACACGGTGAAGGAGCTGCGGACCGCCGGAATCGCTCTGGACGCGCCGCTGGGCGACCATCAGTTCGTCGTACGGAACGGGAAGCGCATCCCGGTCGGCGGCGGTACGGAGTCACTGGGCATCTGGAACAAGACCGAGCCCGTGTGGAACGCGGCGGCCGGTGGCTACACCGAGGTGTCGGCCGGCTCCAGCTATATCCAGGCGGTCGGCTGGGACGGCAGCGCGTGCCCGGTGGCGCGCACCCTGCTCACGTACTCCCAGTCCTCGAACGCCCGGTCGCCGCACTACAGCGACCAGACGGAGCTGTTCTCGGGTGAGCGCTGGGTGACGTCCCGCTTCTGCGAGAAGGACATCGCACGCTCGCCCGACCTGCGGGTGGTGCGGGTGCGTGAGGGCCGGTAGCCGGTAGCCACGCTCGCGGGGCCTGTCCGGCACGAACGGCCGGGCAGGCCTCTCCCGCGCGGCGCGCAGCGAAATCGATTGCGGATCAGATGTTCGGTTGACAGCCTGGGACCATGAGCTCTCAGCACGACTCCGTCCCCGGTCCCGCCTCCTCGCGGACGACGGACTGGATCACCACGCCCGTCACGGCCGGCCTCCTGCGCGGCGCACTCGACGTGGAGCGGACCGAGCACGGTGTGCTGCCGCACCGGCTGCCCGCGTGGGCCCGCGCGCAGTTCCCCGACGGGCAGCTGGCCATGGCGGAGTCCCAGCCCTCCGGGGTACGGGTGGTGTTCCGCACCCGGGCCACCGTCGTCGAGCTGGACACGCTGCGCACCAAGATGGCCTACGAGGGCGCCCCGCCCCGTCCGGACGGGGTGTACGACCTGGTCGTCGACGGCCGGCTCGCCGGGCAGACGGACGCCACCGGCGGCAACGTCCTGCTGGTGGACATGCTCACCGGTGCCACCGAGGCGCGGACCGGGCCGGTCGGCACGATCCGCTTCAGCGGTCTGGCCGACCGGCTGAAGGACGTCGAGATCTGGCTGCCGTGGAACGAGATCACCCAGCTCATCGCGCTGCGCACGGATGCCCCCGTCGAGGACGTGCCGGACCGTGGCCGCAAGGTGTGGCTCCACCACGGCAGCTCGATCAGCCACGGCTCCGATGCCGCGAGTCCCACCACGATCTGGCCTGCGCTGGCCGCCTCGCTCGGCGGTGTGGAGCTGATCAACGTCGGTCTGAGCGGCAACGCCCTGCTCGACCCCTTCACCGCCCGCGCGCTGCGGGACACCCCCGCGGACCTGATCAGCGTCAAGATCGGCATCAATCTGGCCAACCGGGATCTGATGCGTCTGCGCGCCTTCACCCCGGCGGTGCACGGCTTCCTCGACACCGTCCGCGAGGGGCATCCCACCGCGCCGCTGCTGGTCGTCTCGCCCATCCTGTGCCCCATCCAGGAGGACACCCCGGGCCCTATCGCCCCGGACTTCAGCGACATCGGCGAGGGAAAGCTCACGTTCGTCGCCATGGGCGACCCCGACGAATCGGCCGCCGGGAAGCTGACGCTCAACGTCATCCGGGACGAGCTGGACCGCATCGTGAAGCAGCGGGCGGTTGACGACCCGAACCTGTACTACCTCGACGGCCGCGAGTTGTACGGGGAGGCGGATGCCGTCGAACTGCCGCTGCCCGACCGGCTCCACCCGGACGCCGCCACCCATCTCCGTATCGGCGAACGCTTCGCGGCGCTGGCCTTCGCCGGTGGAGGACCGCTGGGCGAACGGGCGTGAGTCCGGCCGGGGTTCACATCGCGCGCGTGTGCCCCTCCCAGTACGGCTCGCGCAGGCGTCGTTTGTAGAGCTTGCCGTTGGGGTCGCGGGGCATCGCCGTGATGAAGTCGACGCTCTTGGGGCGCTTGTACCCGGCGAGCCGCTCCTCGCAGTGGGCGAGGATCTCGGCGGCGAGGCCGTCGCCGGGCTCGTGCCCCTCGGCGGCTTCGACGACCGCCTTGACCTCCTCGCCCCAGTCGGCGTGCGGGATACCGAAGGCCGCCGCGTCGGCGACCGCCGGGTGGGTGAGGAGGGCGGCCTCGATCTCGGCGGGGTAGATGTTGACCCCGCCCGAGATGATCATGTCGATCTTGCGGTCGCGGAGGAAGAGGTAGCCGTCCTCGTCGAGGATGCCGAGGTCGCCGACGGTGAAGAAGTCACCGATGCGGTTCTTCGCCGTCTTGGTCTCGTCCTTGTGGTAGCTGAAGCCGCCCGTGCTCATCTTCATGTACACGGTGCCGAGTTCACCGGCCGCGAGGCGGTTGCCCTCGTCGTCGAACACGGCGAGTTCGCTGATGGGCCAGGCCCTTCCCACGGTGCCGGGCTTCTTCAGCCACTCCTCCGCCGTGGCGAACGCGCCGCCGCCCTCGCTCGCCGCGTAGTACTCCTCGACGCACCGCCCCCACCAGTCGATCATCGCGCGTTTGACGTGGTCGGGGCAGGGGGCCGCCCCATGGATCGCGTGCCGCATGGCCGACACGTCGTACCGCTCCCTGACCTCGGCGGGAAGGGCGAGCAGGCGGTGGAACTGCGTCGGGACCATGTGGGTGTGCGTGCAGCGGTGTACGTCGATGGCGCGCAGCATCTCCTCCGGGGCCCACCTGTCCATCAGGACGAGTGGATGGCCGATGTGCAGGGAAGCGCCCGCGAACTGGAGTACGGCCGTGTGGTAGAGCGGTGAGCAGACCAGGTGGACGTTGTCGTCGAAGGGCCTGATGCCGAAGATGGCGAGGAAGCCGCCGAGGTGGTTGTCCTCGGGGAGCCTGCCGGAGAGCGGCCTGCGGATGCCGCGCGGCCGGCCCGTGGTGCCCGAGGTGTAGTTCATGACCCAGCCCAGGGTGCGGTCACCCGGCGGGGTGTCCGGCTGTCCGTCGAGCAGTTCCTCGTACGGGCGGAATCCCTCGGCCTCTCCCACGGCGAAGCGGTGGCTCGCGGGGAGTTGCGCCTCGTCGGCCGCGGCGGTCGCGGCGTCGGCGAAACGCTCGTGGGCGATGAGCACCTTGGCGCCGGAGTCGGAGACGATCCAGGCGATCTCCGCGCCGACGAGGTGGTGGTTGACGGGAACGAGATAGAAGCCGGCCTGGGTGGCGGCCAGATAGGCGGTGAAGAACTCGGCGCCGTTGGGCAGGACGACGGCGAACGCGTCTCCCTGGCGCAGCCCCGCGGCGCGCAGCCCGTTGACCATGCGGTTGGCGGCGGCGTGCAGCCGGCCCGCACTCCATTCCTGGCCGTCGGGTGCGACGAGGATCGTGCGGTCGGGGGTGGCGGTGGCCTGGGCCCAGAAGCCGTTGGGTGGCTGGTTCATCGGGCGCTCCGTCCTGCGATGCGGTTGATGCGGTCCACGGCGCGTTCGAAACCGCGCGTCAGGTCGTCGAAGACGGCCTGCACACTCCGCTCGCTGTTCATCGATCCGACGATCTGGCCGACCGGTGTGCCGAGCAGGGACCCGACCTCGTACTTCTGGATCCTGGACACGGCATCGGCGACAAGGAGTCCCTGGAGCGGCATGGGCAGGGTGCCGGGTCCCTCCTGGTCGTCCCAGGCATCGGTCCATTCGGTACGCAACTGGCGTGCGGGTTTCCCGGTGAGGGCGCGGGAGCGGACGGTGTCGCCGGAGCCCGCTTCGAGGAGCTTCCGAGTGAGTGCGCGGGAGTGGAGGTCGGCTTCCTCCGTGGTGAGCCAGAGGGAGCCGAGCCAGACGCCCTGGGCGCCCAGGGCGAGTCCTGCGGCCATCTGTTCGCCGCTGCCGATGCCGCCCGCGGCGAGTACGGGGAGGGGTCCGACGGCGTCGACGACCTCGGGGACGAGCACCATGGAGGCGATCTCGCCGGTGTGGCCGCCCGCCTCGTACCCCTGGGCGACGACGATGTCGATGCCCGCCTCGGCGTGGCGCCGGGCGTGCTTGGCGCTTCCGGCGAGGGCCGCGACCAGGACGCCGTGGGCGTGGGCGCGGGCGATGACGTCGGCGGGCGGGGAGCCGAGGGCGTTGGCGAGGAGTTTGATCGGGTAGTCGAAGGCCACGTCGAGCTGGTTGCGGGCCACCTCTTCCATCCAGCCGGTGATGCGCCAGCCGGACACCTCGCCCGCCGCGAGTTCGGGGACTCCGTGCTTGGCCAGGGTCTCCTGGACGAATCTGCGGTGCCCCTCCGGGATCATCGCTTCGACATCGGCCTCCGTCACCCCCTCGACCTTCTTGGCCGGCATGACGACGTCGAGGCCGTACGGCCTGCCGTCCACATGGGCGTCCATCCAGTCGAGATCGCGCGCCAGGTCGTCGGGGGCGGTGTAGCGCACCGCTCCGAGTACGCCGAGTCCGCCCGCTCTGCTGATGGCCGCGGCCACTGCGGGGAACGGCGTGAAGCCGAAGATGGCGTGCTCGATCCCCAGGTTCCTGCTCAGCTCCGTCTCCATGGGCGGCAGGATGCCGCAGCGAAGCGGGCGAGGGAAGAGCTTTTCTGACGCCTTGTCAGATTCTTTGTTCCGTCAGGGGCGTACGGGGCGCCGGAGGTGACAGTAATCTCTGCGGCGGCAGGAAGTTTCACTGTCGGCCGAGATTTCGAAAGTTACTTTCGCGCACGTGCTTCTACAGGTGGGAGAGGGGTTCCGGATGACCGAGGACGCGAGGAATGCGGACGCGAGGAACGCGGAGAGCGCCACGGACGCGGGAATCAGCCGTCGGAGGCTGAGCAGCGGGATACTGGCCCTGGGCGGCGCGCTCGCCCTCGCACCGATCCCCTTCGCGGGGACGGCGGTCGGCGCGCAGCGGAACGCGGGAGCGTCCGGCGCGAAGGTGTCGGGCACAGGGTCGGAGGCCGGTACGGGCATGGGATCAGCTCCGGGGCAGCGGCCCACGCTGCGTCGCGGTTCCGCCGAGAGCGCCGGGCTGCTGCGGGAACCGCTGGATCAGCTCGTCGTCGATGCCGAGGCCTACCTCGCCGACTCCCCCAAGCACCCGTGGTACGCGGGCGCGGTGCTGCTCGCGGGGCGGGGCGGCACGGTGGCGCTGCACCGGCCGATCGGCAAGGCGGTGCGCTACGCGGCGTACGACGAGAAGACCGACAGCGGCGTGGAGTTCCCGGCGGACCAGCAGATCGCGATGGCCGAGGACACGGTCTTCGACCTGGCGTCGGTCTCGAAGCTTTTCACCTCGATCCTGGCGGTGCAGCAGATCGAGCGGGGTGCGCTGGAGCTGGACGGGAAGGTCGCCTCGTATCTCCCCGACTTCGCGGGCGGTGGCAAGCAGGACATCACGGTCCGTCAGCTGCTCACGCACACCTCGGGCTTCCGCGCCTGGATTCCGCTCTACAAGGAGCCGACCCGGGAAGGAAAGCTGGGGCTGCTGTGGAAGGAGGTGCCGGCCAGCGTGCCGGGTACCAAGTACCTCTACTCCGACCTCAACCTGATCTCCCTGCAGTTGGTCCTGGAGAAGATCACCGGTCACGCTCTGGATGTGCTGCTCCGGGATGAGATCACCGCTCCGCTCGGGATGCAGCGCACCCGGTTCAACCCGCCCGCATCCTGGAAGCCGAAGATCGCCGCGACCGAGGACGCCCGGCTGCCCTGGTCCGGCCTGGAGCGCGGCCTCGTGTGGGGCGAGGTCCACGACGAGAACGCGTTCAGCCTCGGCGGGGTCGCGGGTCACGCCGGCGTCTTCTCCTGTGCCTGGGATCTGGCGATCCTCGCCCGTACGCTGCTCAACGGCGGCGTCTACGGCAGGTCCCGCATCCTGTCCGAGGACTCGGTGGAGCTGATGTTCACCGACTTCAACACCGCGTTCCCGGGTGACGAGCACGGTCTGGGCTTCGAGCTCTACCAGCACTGGTACATGGGCGCGATGGCCACTCCGCGCAGCGCGGGACACACGGGCTTCACGGGGACCAGCCTGGTCCTGGACCCGTCGACGGACTCCTTCCTGATCGTCCTCGGCAACTCGGTCCATCCGGTGCGCAGTTGGCGGTCCGGGAGCGCGCCCCGGGTGGCCACCGCCAACCAGATGGCGCGGGCCGTCGCCGTCTCGCCCGCCGCGGGGCGCACGGCCTGGTTCTCGGGGATGGCGAGCAGCGCGACCACCACCCTCTCGCTGCCCGCGCTGCGGCCGGTCTCCGACCGGGTCCGGCTGAGCTGCGCGCTGTGGTGGGACACCGAGCCCGGTGCCGACGGGCTGTATCTGGAGGCTTCGGCGGACGCGGGGGCGAGCTGGCAGCCGGTGCCGTTCACGACGGAACGCACAGGCGGGGGCCACGGCGCGGCCCCCGAACCGCACCCGACAGGCGCGGTGTCCGGCTGGTCGGGCCGGGTCTGGCACCGTCTCGACGCGGACCTGGCGCCCTGGCGCGGGACGGAGGTGCGCCTGCGCTGGCGCTACGCCACGGACCGGCTGTACGTGGGGCGGGGTGCGTACGTGGACTCCATCCGGGTCGAGGACGGCGACCACACGGTGTTCAACGAGGCGCGGCCGAGTGACGCGCGGCGCATCGAAGCGGTGGGGTGGACGGTGTCGGCCGACTGAGGTTACGGAGGGGCGGGACCCGGCCCGGGGCGACCGCGCGAGCGGACGGGCGGGCCCGCGCCCTCACGCCACGGGTTCGGGCGTCGGCGTCGGTACCGTCACCGGTGCCGGCGCCGTCGACTCCCGTACCACCAGACGCGGGCGGATCAGCAGCGAACGCCCCGCCGAAGGCGCCGAGTCGATTCTCGCCCTCAGCTGCGCGAACGTCTCCGCCGCCATCTCCGTCAGCGGCTGACGGACCGTCGTGAGCGGCGGCTCGAAGAGGTCGGCGAGCAGGATGTCGTCAAAGCCCACCACCGAGACGTCCTGCCCCGCCGTGCGCCCCGCGTCCTTCGCACCCCGGCAGATGCCGATCGCGCACATGTCGTTGATCGCCACGAACGCGGTGGGCGGACGCGGCCCGCAGAGCAGTTCCCGGGCGGCATTGCGCCCCAGCTCGGCGGCGTCCTTGTCACCGAACTCGGTCGTCCCGGCCCCGGGCCAGACGATCGCGTCGGCCGGGTCGAGGCCCGCCGACTCCAGCGCCGCCCGGAAGCCGCGCAGCCGCTCACGCCGGTTGACGCTGTTCACCGACCCCGAGATGAACGCCAGCCTCCGGTGGCCGAGTTCGATGAGATGACGCGTGGCGAGCTCGGCGCCCATCGCGTTGTCCACGCTGATGCTGGCGAGCGACGGCGGGTCCCCCGCCTGCGCCGTGCGGTCGAAGGCGACCATCTTCAGACCACGGCTGAGCAGCGGCGTCATATGGTCGAGCGAGGGCAGTGAGGAGCAGAGCACCACTCCGCTCACCCCGTCCGCGAGCAGTTCCTCGCCGTACTTGAGCTCACGGGCCGGGTCGCGCTCACTGTTGCAGAGCAGTACGTGGTAGCCCTCGGTGAGCGCGATGGCCTCCAGCTCACGGGCGAGGGAGCCCCAGAACGGGTTCGCGACGGACGGCACGATAAGACCGATGACCTTGATCCGGCCGGTGCGCAGCATGCGCGCCGCCCGGTTCGGCCGGTAGCTGAGCTGTTCAATGGCCTGCTCGACGCGGGCCAGGGTGGCTGCCTGCATACGGTCGGTACGCCCGTTGAGGACGTTGGAGACCGTGCTGGCCGACACCCCCGCCGCCGCAGCGACCTCATGAATCGTTACCCCGCTCATGCCACCTCCGGTTCGGAATGCACTCCAACTCTAGTGTACCGATTTACTGAACGCACTCCACCGGTACACCTGTTAACAAGCCTGAAAATTCTTGTGCATCAGCTGTTGACGCCGCTCTCACAGCGTTCCTACTCTCAGTGCATCGATTTACCAGCACTTCCCAGCCATACCTGGGGTGACATGACTGGATCGATCCACTACCTCCACCTCAAAAGGGGTGTCCCATGGAACTCAACAGACGGTCACTGCTCGCTGTCATCGGCGCGGGCACCGCTGCCGCCCTCACGGGCTGCGGCACCGGCTCCACCGCGTCCGGCTCGGCCGACGGCCCGGCCGAGGGCGAGATCACGCTGCTCACCCCGATCTTCGAAGGCGCCGACGGCAAGACCCTGTTGGAAGAGAAGATCCTCGGCGGGTTCCGGAAGAAGTATCCGGACGTCAAGGTGAACGTGGACTACACCACGTACGCACAGCTCAACGAGAAGATCACCACCGGCCTCGCGGGCGGGCTGCTGCCCGACGTGCTCATGATGGGGGTCGGCTGGATACCCCCGTTCGCCGCCAAGAAGGCGATCGCCGAGCTGCCCGAGAAGCTGGCGACCGCGCACGACTACGAGGAGCGGGTCCTCGACCCGTCGCGCCACGACGGCAAGCTGTACGCGCTTCCCGTCGTCCTCGACACCCGCATCGTGGTCTACCGCAAGGACCACTTCGCGGAGGCCGGGATCAAGAAGACCCCGGAGAACTGGGCCGAACTGCGCGCGGTGGCCAAGCAGTTGACGAAGGACGGCCGCGTCGGCTTCGACCCGTTCTCCATCGACCTGCGCCAGTGCTGGGAGACCTTCCTCTTCGCCAACGGCGGCCAACTGTTCAGCGAGGACGGCAAGAAGGTGCTGTTCACCGACTCCCGCGGGGTCGAGGCGCTGCAGTTCTTCAAGGACCTGGTCAAGGACGGTTCGGCCGACTACGCGAAGAAGACGGACGCCGGCGCACCGGCCAACGTCCAGACCGGCAAGGCGTCGATGATGATGTCGACCAGCGCCCTCTGGAAGCAGGTCACGGAGCAGAACCCGGAGCTGATCGAGGAAGACAAGCTGGGCGCGTTCATCCTCGCCAACCGCAAGCCCGCGATGCTCCAGGGCGGCACGCTCGCCTCCCGCTCCGCGAGCTCCAAGCACCCGGCCGCGGCCCTCGCGCTCGTCGAGTACCTCGCGTCGCCCGAGTCGATCCTCGGTGCGGCCGAGCAGCGTGGTTCGGTGCCCGGTCTGCGGGACCTGAACGACACGGGCTATGTGAAGGAGAACGAGTTCGTCGATCTCTCGCTGCAGAACCTGGAGCACGCCGTCTCCGAGGGCGGCACCGCGGCCTGGATGGAGATCCGCGAAAAGATCAAGCCGACGCTGGAGCCCGCGATCGTGGGCGACCAGTCGGCGAAGGACGCCATCGCGGAGCTCGGCCGCCTCGCCGAGGCCGCGATCGGCCGGATGTAAGGACCCGTACCTGTGGGAGCGACATCCGTGGTGAAGGCACGGCCCGCGCGGCCCCCTTCACTCCCTGAGAAAGCGGCGCCCAAGCGCACCGGCCGGACCCCCACGGGTCCGGGCCGGCGCAGGCGCAGGGCAGGCATGCTCATGGTGGCGCCCGCGCTGCTGCACGCCTCGCTGTGGATCGGTCTGCCGGTCGTGGCCTCGGTCGCCCTGGCCTTCACGAAGTACGACGTGCTGACGGCGCCGCAGTTCGTGGGTCTGGACAACTTCCGGGACATGCTGGACGACGCGGTCTTCCGCAAGTCCATCGTCAACACCGTCATCTACACCTTCTTCACCGTGCCGTTCGGCATGCTGCTGGGGCTGCTGCTCGCACTGGCCCTGCACACCGGTCTGAAGGCGCGCGGCATCTTCCGTACCGCGGTGTTCCTGCCGCAGGTCACGGCGACCGTCGCGATCGCCCTCGTCTGGCTGTGGATCTACAACCCGGGCAACGGGCTGCTCAACGCGCTGCTCTCGTTCCTCGGCATCGACGGTCCGGCCTGGCTCAACTCCACGACCTGGGCGATGCCCTCGGTCATCCTGGTCGGCATCTGGCAGGGCATCGGCATGAAGATGCTCATCTACTTGGCCGCCCTGCAGTCCCTGCCGAGGGAGCTGTACGAAGCGGCGGCGGTGGACGGCGCGTCCAAGGTGCGGCAGTTCTTCTCGATCACGCTGCCGCTGCTGAAGCCCGCCACGTTCTTCGTGCTCATCACCTCGATGATCACCGCGTTCCAGTCGTTCGACCAGATCTACATCCTGACCGACGGCGGCCCCGCCAACAGCACCACGATGATGACGTACGAGATCTACAAGTCCGCCTTCCGGGAGTTCCGCGTCGGGTACGCCTGCGCGCAGTCACTGGTGCTCTTCGTGCTGCTGATGGGCTTCACCCTGGTGAACCGGCGGATCATGGGAGGCACCCGTGGCCACAGCTGAGATCCACACACGGCGCAAGCCTGTCTCCGTCGGACGGATCGCGCTCTATGTGACGCTCTCCGTGATCTCCCTGCTGATGGTGGTGCCGTTCGTCTGGATGGTGCTCACCTCGCTGAAGACGCCGGTGGAGATCGCCTCGCAGGACGCCGGACTGCTGCCGGAGCACTGGGAGTTCGGGAACTACGTCGACGCGCTGAAGGCGGCGCCGTTCGCGACGTACGCCCGCAACAGTTTCATCATCGCGATCAGCCACACGGTGCTCAATGTGCTGGTGGCGTCGATGGCGGGTTACGCGCTGGCGCGGATCAAGTTCCGTGGCAGCGAGGTGATCTTCCTTCTCTTCATCGCGGCGCTGATGATCCCGACGTACACGAAGGTGCTGCCGGAGTTCCTGATCGTCCGCTTCATGCCGCTGGCCGGCGGGAACGACATCCTCGGCCAGGGCGGCAGCGGGTGGCTGGACACCTGGTGGGCGCTCATCATCCCGGGCGCGGTCACTCCGTTCGCGGTCTTCCTCTTCCGGCAGTTCTATCTGGACCTGCCGGTGGAACTGGAGGAAGCGGCGCGGCTCGACGGGCTCGGCGAATTCCGGATCTACGCGCAGATCATGACGCCGCAGGTCAAGCCCGCTCTCACCACGGTGGCGCTGCTGACCTTCGAGTCCTCGTGGAACAACTTCCTGTGGCCGTTGCTGGTGACCCGCACCGACAGTCTGCGGGTGATCCAGGTGGGGCTCTCCGTCTTCAAGACGGAGAACGGCACCCAATGGCACTTCCTGATGGCCGGCACCACGCTGGCCACCCTGCCGATGGTCCTGCTGTTCCTCATCGGGCAGCGCTATTTCGTGCAGGGCTTCGCAACCGCCGGTCTCAAGTGACCGGCGCCGGTCCCTCTGTGACCGGCTCTCGAATGACCGAAAGGGCTTCACCCATGTCTGCTGATCTCAACGGCTCCCGCGCACTGGTGACGGGGGCGGGCCACGGCATCGGCCGTGCCATCGCCGTCGCCCTTGCCGAGGCCGGCGCCGATGTCGCCGTCCATTACCACTCCTCCGCCGACGAGGCCGTACAGACGGTCTCCGCGATCGAGGCGCTGGGCCGCAGGGCGAAGGCGTTCAAGGCCGATGTGACGGTGACGTCCGACGTGGACCGCCTCGTCGAGGAGGCGGCCGGATTCCTCGGCGGCCTGGACGTGCTCGTCTGCAACGCCGGACATCTGATCGGCCGCGCGAAGATCGCCGAGATGACCGACGAGCACTTCGAGCAGGTCGTCTCCGTCAATCTGACGTCGGCCTTCCGTACGGTACGGGCCGCTCTCCCCCACCTGACGAAGTCGAACGCCGGCCGCATCATCACGATGTCGTCGCTGGCAGCGCACAACGGCGGCGGCCCCGGATCGGTCGCGTACGCCGCCGCCAAGGCAGGCATCCGCGGCTTCACGAAGGGCCTCGCGAAGGAGCTGGCCGGTACGGGCATCACGGTCAACACCGTCGCGCCGGGCTTCATCAAGGGCACCGCCTTCCACGACACGTTCACCGCGCCCGAGGCGCAGCAGTCCATGGAGGCCGGGATTCCGGTCGGCCGGGCCGGTACCCCCGAGGACGTCGCTTCGGCGGTCGTCCACCTGGCGTCGCCCGCGTCCGGATTCCTCACGGCCACCACGGTCGACATCGACGGTGGCGCATGGCCGCGTTGAGGCGGATAGCGCGCGAGCGCGGCGGTTGGTGGCACGCGTACGTCTGCCCCGCGCACGGGGTGGAGCTCGACCACGGTGATCTGCTGGCCGGGGTCTTCCCGGACGGCGGT
Source organism: Streptomyces sp. NPDC055749 (assembly GCF_053617235.1). Classification (NCBI taxonomy): domain Bacteria; kingdom Bacillati; phylum Actinomycetota; class Actinomycetes; order Kitasatosporales; family Streptomycetaceae; genus Streptomyces; species Streptomyces sp. NPDC055749. The sequence goes on from NZ_JBSHFH010000006.1 coordinate 44,476, forward strand.
GCGCGGTGCGCGCACGGCTGCCGGGTGGACGACGAGGCGGTGCGCGGCGCCTGGCTGGTGCTGTCGCACCAGGCGTGGGCGCGGCACCTGCGGGTGCTCGCCCACCGGGGCGAGCGCGCGGAGACGGTCGCGCGGCTCGTCGAGTACGCCGGTCTGTACGCGGAGCTCGCCACCGAACGGCACGGCGAGGCGCAGACCTGGATGCTGCGTGGCCGGCTCTTCCACCAGGCGCTGACCGACGCCATCTGGGCGGTGAACATCGGGCACACGGTGATCACGCTCGCCGAGAAGGGGACGGACGGACTGCACGCGGTCCTCCCCCTGCTGGACGATCTGGAGCAGGCGGCGCTGGACGCCCGTGACGTCCTGACCGGCAAGGGACAGCTCGCGTCGAACTACACGGCGTGGCTCAACGCCGCCGGTGCCGCGTCGAGTCGGGCGGCCTCGGCCGTGCGCGGCGGGGACTGGGACGGCGGGAAGCGGTGGCTGGAGGGCGACCACGGTCTGTACGCGCATCTGCGGGTCGCGGTGGCCGATGACGGCTGGGAGTGGGAGGGCAGCACCTACTATCACGGGTTCGTGCTGCGGGCCGCGCTGCTGGCGCTGCGCTCCACCGATCCCTCGGACATCCCGTCCGACGTGGTGGGCGTGCTGGCCGGGATGACGGACGTGCTGGCGGCGATCGCGACGCCCGGCGGTATCCTGCCCGCGCTTCACGACGGGCCGTATCTGCGTAATCCCCTGGCCCTGGAGTGGCTCGAACTGGTTTCGCTGGCGCAGCAGTTGGTGCCTTCGGCCGCGCTGGAAGCGGTGTCCGCGCGGGCCCGTAACGAGCTCGGTGCGGCGGACGACGGGCTCGACGCCGAGCTGGGCGGCTGGTTCGCAGGACCGCCTCTTGGCGAACGCCCCTCCCCCGCACCCGTCACGGTGTTCGCGCGGGCCGGATACGGGGTGCTGCGCGGCGCGGGCATCCACGCCCTGCTGGACTTCGGTCCGCACGGCGGCTCGCACGGGCATCGCGACAAGCTGTCGCTGTACCTGTACGGGGACACCACCCCGTGGCAGCCCGATCCGGGCCAGGTGCCCTACGCCCATGCCGAGTTCCGCGAGCTGTACGCCTCGACGCTCGCCCATCCGGCGTTCCGGGTGGACGGCGGCGAGCAGGCCGAGTGCACGGGCACGCTGCTCGGCTCGGACGCCGGCTCGGTGACGGCCGAGGTGACGACCGCGTACGAAGGAGTGCGCGCGGTCAGGCGTATCGCGCTCGGCGACTGCTATCTGGTGGACCTGCTGACGGTGACGGGGCCGGAGCCCCGCCGCGTCACGGCGCAGCTGCGCCCCGGCACCGCACTGGACGTCCAGGTACAGGCCGCGGGTCCGGTGCGGACGACCTGGTACGGCGAGGAGACCCTGCACGGCTGGCACACCCACACGGACGGGGTGCCGGTGCGTCCGGTGACGACGCCGGGCCCCGGCCCGGCCGACGACCCCCAGCGGACGCGGACTCGCGTCGACTTCACCGCGGACGCCGATCGGGTCATCTTCGCCTCGGTCTACCAGGCGGCGTCCGCGGGTCCGGCGGTGAGCGCGGTACGGCTGGAGGGCGAGGAGCTGACAGTGGAACTGGCGGACGGCTCCACGGCACGATTCCGGACGGAGGGCTGACCCTTGCTGCTGTCGGCGACCCCGCCGCCCGGACCGCGCCCCGCGCAGGAGAACCGGCTGTACGAGGAGGCGGCCCGTCACCGCGGGCTGACCCCTCCCCGTACGCACCCCCTGGCCAGCATCACCTGGCTGGGTCCCGCGGCCTCCAACCCGGCGCTCGCCCACCGGGTCGGCGGCGACAGGGCCCATCTGACGGAGAGCATCCGCTGGATCGAGGCGGCGGTCCGGCTGCCGCACTGGGGCAAGGCCCATATGCCGGACCACGACCTGGACGCGGGCTGGCTGCTGCACCATCTGGCGCTCGCCTACCGGTGGATCGGTGACGACCTGCCGGACGGGCTGAGGGCGCTGCTGCGGTACAAACTGCTGCTCCAGGGGCGGCGGATGTACGAGTTCGCGGTGGCGAGCGAGGGCCGCTGGTGGTCGTCCTCGTACTGGCAGAACCACAACTGGATCTGTTACGCGGGTCTGGCGACGGCAGGCTACGTGCTGGGCAAGGAGGAGTGGACCGAGCGCGCCAAGGACAATCTGGGCCGGGTCCTGGACCTGATGCCCGAGGACGGCTCGCACGCCGAGGGCGTCGTGTACTGGCGCTACGGGGTCCCGTTCCTGGCCGCCCATCTGGATCTCCTCCAGGAGGCCGAGGGCATCGACTGGTGGGGGCGGGGCGGTTTCCTCTCCCGTACCTTCCGCTACCGACTGCACCAGACGGCACCGGGTTTCGCGTTCAACGTCGACCACGGCGACTGTCACGACCGGCGCAGCGGTCACAGCGCCGGGCTGTACTACCGGCTGGCCTCGCAGTACGGCATCGGCGAGGCCCAGTGGATGGGTGATCTGGCCTCGGGCGAACTGCTGTGGCAGGAGGCTGCCGAGAGCGGTGTGCGGCCGGGAATCCTGCCGGAGGCGTATCTGGAGTACCTCTGGTACGACCCGGCGGTGCCGGCCGTGCGTCCGACCGAGACCCGGGCGTTCTTCCCGGATCTGGGGCTGCTCGCTGCCAGGACCGGCTGGGACGCGGACGCCACGCTTGTGTCGTTCAAGGCGAGTCCCGGCGGCGGTCACAAGGCGTGGGAGACGGCGGAGAAGCACCGGGCGGAGCTGGGCTGGGAGACCCTGAACCAGGGGCATCACCATCCGGATTCGGGCTCCTTCGTGCTGGTCTCGCAGGGTGCGTTCCTGGCGGTCGACGAGGGGTACAGCAACCGCAAGCGGGCCGCCCACCACAATCTGCTCCTGGTGGACGGCCAGGGGTACGCCGACGAGGACCGCTACCACGTCTACAAGGACATCCCGTTCGAGCGGCAGGCCCGGCAGCGCGATGTGCTGGTGGACGCCGGGGGCGAGTGGGCGCACTCGACGGCGGAGATCGCCGCGATGTACGACCCGGCTCTGGGTGTCCGGCGGCTCGACCGGACCCTGGTGTTCACCCCGGCCGGGCGGCTCGTGCTGCTCGATCTCGCCGAGGCGGACGAGGAGCGGGAGTGGACGTTCCTGCTCCAGACCGACCGGCCGACCGAGCCGCGGCCCGATGGCACCCGGCTGATCCGTTCGGGCGCGGCCGTGGCCCTGGTAACGCAGTTCGCGCCGCCCGGCGGGACGGTCGTCTCCGGGGTCACGGAGGTGGAGGCCAACCCGACGTCCAGCACGCCGGAGCTGCGCCTCACCCGCACGCTGCACACCCTGCGTTCGACGACCGCCCGGTCCTCGGAGGGCCACTTCCTCACCGCGATCACCCCCGGTGCTTCGTGCCGGGCCGAACGGGCCGGCTGCGCCGAGGGGCACGGTGTCACCTTCGACGGCGGGGAGGAGACCGTGCTGCTGTCCCCCTTCGCGCGCCGCCTCCGCACCGGCACGGTCGTGGCCGACGCGGCGGCCGTGCTGCTCTCCGCGACCGGTGTCCCCTACGTCGTGGGGGCCACCCGTCTGGAGCTGAACGGCCGGGTGCTCCTCGAAGTCCCGGAGCCGTACACAGGAAAGGTCGGCTGAAACCATGCAGGCAACCCTCTCTTCCGCCTGGCCGACGCTGCTGCGGCGGCTGGAGTTCGTGGCCTACCCGGCCGCGGCCGGGGCCGCGTTCGCCGTGCTGTCGCTGGGCGTCGTGACCTGGCTTCCGGCGCTCGCCGCCATGGGCCACGCACTCCAGCGGTGGCGCGAGGAGGGGGACAGCCGCTGCTTCACCAACGCGTTCTCCGCGTTCCCCCGGTACTGGCGGGCGCTGTGGCGGCACGGGCTGCTGTCCACCGTCGCGGCGGCCGTCCTCGCAGCCAACATCGTTTATCTGCTGGGCCGTTCCGAGCCCTGGACGTTCGTGGTGCTCGCCGCGCAGGTGGGCATCGCCGCCGCGCTCGTCATCCACCATGTGGCTCTCGCCGCCTCGGCCGGTCTGGCGCCGGAGGGTTCGGTCCGCTCCTGGTCCCTCGGCGCACTGGCCCTGGGCTTCGGCTCGGCGGCGCGTGGCACCGCTCTGCTCGGCGCGGTGGTCTCCGCCGTGCTGCTCTCGCTCGTCGTACCGCTGGGGCCGCTGCTTCTCGGCCCCAGCATCCCCGTACTGCTCGCTCTGTCCTTCGCAGATCCCAGGAGGCACACCCCATGAGGCAACACTCGTTCACCGTTCTCACCGCCGCGCTGGCAGCGGGTCTCGCGCCGCTCGTCTTCCCGGTCACGTCGGTCGCGGCCGAGGCGGCGACCGCGTACTACGTCGCACCGGCCGGCAGCGACTCCAACGCGGGTACGTCGGCGGGCGCCCCGTTCGCCACGATCCAGAAGGCCATGGACGTGGCCCCGACGGGTGCGGTGGTGAACCTCGCGGCGGGCACGTACCGGCAGGACGTGGTGACCAAGCGCGCCGGGGTCACGCTCACCGGCCCGTCGAACGCGGTCGTCAAGGGGGCGGGCGACGCCCGGATCATTCAGGTCCAGCACGACTCGACGACGCTGAGCGGCTTCACCGTGGACGGACTGCACGGCTCGTCCACCGATGTGTCGGGCTACCGCCTCAAGCTCATCTATGTCATGAGCACGACTCCCAGCAACGGGGTGGGCGCACTGCACATCACCGGTATGACGCTCAAGAACGCCGCCGACGAATGTCTCCGGCTGCGCTACCTCGTCACCGGCGCGGAGGTGAACGACAACACCGTCACCAACTGCGGCGTCGCCGACTTCAAGTTCGGCGGGGGCGGCAAGAACGGTGAGGGCATCTACCTCGGGACGGCTCCCGAACAGCAGGGTGCGAACGGGGCCCCGGACGCGGCGGCCGACATCAGCCGGAACAACCGCATCCACCACAACACCATCGACACCCAGGGCAACGAGTGTGTCGACGTGAAGGAGAACTCGACCAACAACTACGTCGAGTACAACGACTGCGCCGGCCAGAAGGACCCGAGCTCGGGCGGCCTCGACGCGCGCGGCAGCGGCAACATCTTCCGCTACAACACCGTGCACGACAACGTCGGCGCGGGCATCCGGCTCGGCGGTGACACCGCCACGGACGGCATCGACACCAGCGTGTACGGGAACACCATCACCGGGAACGCCGGGGGCGGCATCAAGTTCATGCGCACCCCGCAGGGCCCGGTGTGCACCAACACGATGAGCGGCAACACCGGGGGCAACGCGGTGGGGACGTACGCGGCCGAGTACAACCCGACCGGTGCGTGCCCGCAGTGACCGGCCGGAGACCCGCGAGACGCGGGATTCTGACAGCGGCGGCAGGCATGGCCGGTGTGGCGGCGGTGGCCGTGGCCGCTCCCGGCGCGCAGGCGGCGGAACGCACCGCGGCGGCCGGCTCGCGCTGGTCCACGTCCTGGGCCACGGCGCAGACCGCGCCCACACCGAGCGACATCGTGGCGAGCGCGGGTCTGACCGACGGCGTACACACGGCGGCCGTCCGGCTGTCCGCGGGCGGGCAGGTGCGGCTGCGGTACGGGAACGCGTTCGGCGCCGTGCCGATCCTGGTCGGCCCGGTGACGGCCGACGGGCGCGCGGTGACGTTCGGCGGCCTGCCGCAGGCGTGGCTGGCCGCCGGCGCCTCGCTGATCAGCGACCCCGTCGAGGGGCTGCGGGTCCCCGACCGGGCGAAACTCTCCGTGGAGACACGGCTGCCCGGTCCCACCGGTCCGCTGTCCTTCCACCGCAACACGCACGCCTCGCACACGGTCGACGGTGTGCGCACCACGTCCGTGTTGCTGCTGACCGGCGTCGAGACGACGGGCGCCGCGGGACCGGTGCTCGCCGTGCTCGGCGACTCCATCGCCGAGGGCGTCGGCACCCCGGACGACGCCGATCTGCGCTGGCCCGACCAACTGGCCCGCAGGATTCCCGGTTCGGCGGTCGCCAACCTCGGGATCAGCGGCAACCGGCTGCTGCTGAACGACGCCCGGTTCGGGCCGGGCGGACAGGCCCGCTTCGACCGTGACGTCCTCTCACTGCCTGGCCTGCGCACCGTCCTCGTACATCTGGGCATCAACGACCTCCAGCAGCCGCCGAGCCAGACCGACCCGACGCTCGTCGTGGCCGGTTACCGGCAACTGGTGCTGCGCGCCCACGGCGCCGGACTGCGGATCGTCGGCTCCACCATCGCCCCGTTCGAGGGGTGGGTCCGCTGGACGCCGGAGCTCGACGCCGTCCGGCAGGAGATCAACCGTGCGGTGCGTACAGGGCGCGTCTTCGACGCCTTCGCGGACTTCGACGTCGCGCTGCGCGATCCCGCGAGGCCCGCGCACCTGCTGCCCGCGTACGACAGCGGAGACGGCCTGCACCCCAACTCCTCCGGTCATACCGCGCTCGCCGCGGCCGTCGACCGCCGACACCTCCTGTGAGGGCACCGATCATGAACCCAGGCACCACCCGGCGTACCGTCCTGGCCACAGCGGCCGCGCTCGGCGCGGCCGTCGCCCTGCCCCTCTACCTGACCGGAGCGGGCACCGCGCACGCCGCCGCCACGGACGCCGCCGCGCTGCGCGGTCGCTGGCACACCCTGCTCACCGGCGGCCCCGGGCTCGACCTGACCGACGAGCGGATCGCCGCGGCCGTCGCCCGGATCGGCAGGGCCGGAACCACCGCGGCGAAGGGCCTCGACCCGGCCGCCGCCGACGGTCTGTTCCCCGACCTGACCAGCACCGCACTGTCCAACCACGTCACGACGTCGTTCAAGCGGATCGCCACGGTCGCGACCGCGTGGGCCGTCCCCGGCACCCCGCAGTACGGCGACACCGCCCTGCGCGATCTGCTGCTCGGCGGCATCGACTGGATGCTGACGAACCGTTACGGCCCCGGGCACACCCGCTTCGACAACGACTGGGACTGGGAGATCGGCTCGGCGCTCGCGCTCAACGACGCGACGGTGCTCCTGTACGACAGCCTCGGCGCGGAGCGGCTGGCCCGGATCACGGCGGCCGTGCTCCACTACACGCCCGACCCCAACCTGTGGCGAGCCGACCGGCAGATCGCGACCGGCGCCAACCGGGTGTGGATCTCCACCGTCGTCGCCGTCAACGCGGTGCTGCGCGACGACGGGGACGCCCTGGCCCGGGTCCGCGACGCTCTTTCGGACGTCGAGGGTTCAGGCGCCAACAGCGTCCTGGCCTTCAACGACGCGAGCGCGGCAGCGGCGGGCACGGGCGAGGGGTTCTACTCCGACGGCTCGTTCCTCCAGCACTACAAGCACCCGTACACCGGCGGCTACGGCAAGGAGCTGCTGAACAACCTCTCCCGGCTGCTGAATCTGCTGGCCGGTACGGCGTGGACGGTCACCGACCCCGATCTCGACAACGTACGCGTCTGGGTGGACGAGGGCTTCGACCCGCTGCTCGCCAGGGGCGATGTGCTGGCCTCGGTGTGCGGACGGGAGATCGCCCGCCCCAGCAAGCAGGGCCACGCCTCGGCGCAGACGGTCATCGAGGCGGTCCTGCGGCTGATCCCGGGCTTCCCCGGTGAGACCGCCGACCGTTTCACCGCCCTGGTCAAGCAGTGGATCGCCGAGGACACCTACCGGGACTTCCTGGCGGTCACCGACCTCGCATCGCTGGTCGCCGCCCGCCAGGTCATCGACTCGCCCGTCCCCGCGCGCGGCCCGCTGGTCGCGCACAAGCAGCACCCCCGGATGGACAAGGCGGCGCACCACCGCCCCTCGTTCGCCCTCGGCATCTCCGCGTACTCGACCCGGATCTACAACTACGAGTCGATCCAGAACGAGAATCTGCACGGCTGGCACCTCTCCGACGGCATGGTGCTGCTCCACACCGACGACCTCGGTCACTACAGCGAGGACTACTGGCCCACCGTCGACCCGACGCGGCTGCCCGGCACCACCGTCATCGCCGGCCGGCCCGCGAACGCGGCCGGACAGCGCACCACCAGCACGGCGGACTGGGCGGGCGGCACGGCACTGCCCGGGACGACGCTCGGCGCGTACGGCATGGAGCTGCGGGCGTACGGAAGTTCGCTGCACGGCCTCAAGAGCTGGTTCTGTCTGGACGACGTGATCGCCTGTGTGGGCTCCGGCATCAGCGCGGACGCGGGAACGGCCGAGACGGTCGTCGAGAACCGCAAGCTGCGCGACCCGGCGGCGGCGCTCCTCGTCAACGGTACGGCGGCCCCCACGGGTGCGGGCTGGTCGGCGCAGCTCGACAAGGTCCGCTGGCTGCATATCGCCGGGACCGGCGGCTACGTCTTCCCCGAACCCGTCACGCTCAAGGGGCTCCGTGAGGAGCGCACCGCGACCTGGCGGGAGATCAACCTCAAGTACGGCACGGACACACCGGTCACCCGCCCGTATCTGACGCTGTGGCAGGACCACGGGATCGCACCGGCCGACGCGGGCTACTTCTGGCTCCAGGCACCCGCCGCATCCGCCGAACGTACGAAGCTGTGGTCGGCCTCCCCGCCGGTGAAGCTGGTCGCCCGGTCCACCGCCGTGCACGCGGTACGCCGCTGCGCGGACGGGCTCCTCGCCGCCAACTTCTGGTCCGCGGCTTCGGCGCAGGAGCTGAAGGCCGACGGTCCGGCATCGGTTCTGGTGCGCCCGGAAGGCAGGACTCTGACGGTGTCCCTGTCCGATCCGACGCAGCTGCGGTCCACCGTCTCCGTCGAACTGGCAGGCCGCAGTCTCACGCTCGCCTCCTCGGACCCGGGTGTGAGCGCCGTGCCCGTCACGAACGGCATCCGGATCACCGCCGACACGGCGGGCCGCCGCGGCGCGACTCTCAACCTCACCCTGAAGAGGAGCTAGACACTTGCTGTTCGACATGCCCCTGGAGCGGCTGCGCGAGTACCGGCCGGAACCGGAGGAACCGGCCGACTTCGACGCCTTCTGGGAGAAGACCCTCACCGAGACGGCCCGGCACGATCTGGACGCCGAATTCGTCCCGTACGACGCCGGATTCGCGACCGTCGACGTCCTCGACGTGACGTTCAGCGGCTGGGGCGGCCAGCGGGTCAAGGCCTGGCTGATGCTGCCGCGCGTACGCACGGGCCCGCTGCCCGCCGTCGTGCAGTACATCGGCTACAACGGCGGCCGTGGCATCCCGTACTCCTGGCTGACCTGGAGCGCGCTCGGGTACGCCCACCTGATCATGGACAACCGGGGCCAGGGCGGCGGCGGCAAGAACACCGCGGACACCCCGGACATCCATCCCGAGGGGCACGGCTCGTCCTCCCCCGGCTTCCTCACCCGCGGGATCGAGGACCCCTACCAGCACTACTACCGCCGGCTCATCACCGACGCCGTGCGTGCCGTGGACGCGGCGAAGGCCCATGAGGCCGTCGACGCCTCACGGGTCGCGGTACTCGGCGGCAGCCAGGGCGGCGGGCTCGTGCTCGCCGTCGCCGGGCTGCGGGACGACGTGGCGGCGGCCGTCGCCGACGTGCCGTTCCTGTGCCACTTCCGGCGCGGCTCGCAGATCACGGACGCGGGACCGTACTGGGAGGTCGCCCGCTGGCTCTCGGGGCACCGTTTCCGGGTCGAGGAGGCGATGGAGACCCTGTCGTACTTCGACGGTGCCAACTTCGCGGCGCGGGCGACCGCCCCGGCGTGGTTCTCGGTGGGGCTGATGGACAAGATCTGTCCGTCGTCGACGGTGTTCGCCGCCTACCACCGCTACGCGGGGCCCGCCGAGATCGAGGTGTTCGCGTACAACGGGCACGAGGGCGGCGCGGAGTACGACCTGCCGCGCAAGATGGCGGCCCTGCGCGGCGTGTTCGGTCAGTAGGCCGCTGCGTCTACCGGCCCAGCGCCGCCATCGCGGCGTTGTGGCCGGGGACCCCGCTGACCCCGCCGCCCCGCACCGCGCCCGCCCCGCAGAGCAGCACGTTGGCGTGCGCGGTCTCGACTCCCCAGCGGCCGGTGGATTCCGTCGCGTAGGGGAAGGCCAGGTCCCGGTGGAAGATGTGGCCGCCGGGCAGCCGCAGGTCCTGTTCGAGGTCGAGCGGGGTCTTCGCCTCGATGCAGGGTGCACCGTTCTCGTCGAGTGCCAGGCAGTCGGCGATGGGCTCGTCCAGGTGGGCGTCGAGTTCCGCGAGGGTGGACTTGAGCAGTTCGGCCCGTGCCGCGTCGTTGTCCGCGGTGAAGAGCCGGGCGGGTGCGTGCAGGCCGAACAGCGTGAGGGTCTGGTAGCCGCGCTCCGCCAGGTCCGGGGCGAGGATCGACGGGTCGGTCAGCGAGTGGCAGTAGATCTCGGAGGGCGGCGCGGCGGGCAACCGCCCCTGCCGGGCGTCCCGGTAGGCGTCGGCGAGCTGCCCGTACCCCTCGGCGATGTGGAACGTACCGGCGAACGCCTGCCTCGGGTCGACGGCGTGGTCACGCAGTCGCGGCAGCCGGGTGAGCAGCATGTTGACCTTCAGCTGCGCGCCCTCGGCCGGGGCGGGCGGCTCCTCGCCGAGGAGCGCGGCGAGGGCCTGCGGCGACGCGTTGACGAGGACCCGCCGGGCGCCGATCACCTGCTCCGCGCCGGCCGAGCGGACGGTGACCTCCGCGTGCGTCCCGTCGGTCTCGACCTTGGTCACCTCGTGCGCCGTCCGGATCTCGGCGCCCGCGTCCCGGGCGGCGCGGGCGAGGGCGTCGGTCAGCGCGCCCATGCCACCCACCGGTACGTCCCAGTCGCCGCTGCCGCCGCCGATCACGTGGTAGAGGAAGCACCGGTTCTGGATCAGGGACGGGTCGTGCGCGTCGGCGAAGGTACCGATCAGCGCGTCCGTGAGCACCACTCCGCGTACGAGGTCGTCGGTGAAGTTCTCCTCGACCGCGACCCCGATGGGCTCGTCGAAGAGCATCCGCCAGGCGTCCGGGTCGTCGATCCGGGCGCGCAGCGCGTCCCGGGCCGGCAGCGGTTCGGTGAGCGTCGGGAACACCCGCTCGGCGACCCGGCCCGTCATGGCGTAGAAGCGCTGCCACGCCTCGTACTCCCGGTCGCCGCCGGTGAGCGCGGCGAAGGAGTCCCGGGTGCCGTCGCCGCCGACGAGCAGTCCGGTGGGGCGCCCGTCGCGCACGGCCGGGGTGTACGAGGACACGGTCCGTTTGCGTACGGCGAAGTCGAGGCCCAGGTCGTCGACGATCTTCCTGGGCAGCAGGGAGACCAGGTACGAGTAGCGGGACAGGCGGGCGTCGACCCCGGCGAAGGGGCGGGTCGAGACGGCTGCTCCCCCGGTGGTCCCGAGGCGTTCGAGGACGAGGACGGACTGTCCGGCGCGGGCGAGATAGGCGGCGGCGACCAGACCGTTGTGTCCGCCGCCCACGATCACGGCGTCGTAGCGGTCCTGCGCGGGCGAGTCTTGTTCGGGCATGCACCTTCGTAACACGGGACGATCACCCGTGGCCAGGGGTGGTGGCCGGGCTACTGGGGCGGGGCTCCGCGCTGTCGGCGCAGGGCGGCGACCTGCCGGTACAGCTCGACCGCTTCGGCGCCCCTGCCCAGCTGCTCCAGGCAGTGTGCCTCGTCGTTGCGGCTGGCCAGGGCGTCGGGGTGGTCGGCGCCGAGTACCCGGGTCCGGGCCTCGGCGACCTGGCGGTAGACGGTGAGCGCGTCGGCCCAGCGGCCGAGCCAGCCGAGGCCGACGGCGACCTCGCGCCGGCTGATGAGCGTGTCGGGGTGGTCGGGGCCGAGGCTCCGCTCGCGGATCGCGCACACGTCACGCGATTCGCCGAGGGCCTCCTCCCAGCGGGCCATCCGCCCCAGGTTGACGCCGAGCCCGTGGCGGGCGCGCAGGGTTTCGGCGTCGGCGGGACCGCTGACCCGGGTGCGGTCGTCGACGAGCGCGCGGTAGAGCTCCAGCGCCTCCGCGCTGCGCCCCAGCCGGCCGAGGCTGATGCCGACCTCGTAGCGGGCGGAGAGCGTGTCCGGATGGTCGGAGCCGAACGCCGTGGCACGGGCCTGCGCGACCTCGCGGTACGTCCGCAGGGCCTCCTCCCAGCGCCCGAGCCGGCCGAGTGTGTACGCCACTTCGTACAGGGTGACGAGGGTGTCGGGATGCGTCGAGCCGAGCAGCCGGGTGCGGGCCGCCGCCACCTCGTGCGCCATCCGGTACGAGTCCTCCAGGCGCCCGAGCCTGCTCAGGTTGAACGCCAGGTTGTGGCGGCAGCGCAGAGTGTCGGGGTGGTCGGGGCCCATGGTGCGTTCGCGGGACGCGAGCACGGCCGCGTACATCTGATGGGCTTCGAAGTGCCTGCCGAGCTGCCCCAGGACATAGGCGGTCTCCTGGCGGGCGGCGAGGGTCTCCGGGTGGTCGGGGCCCAGGGTCCGTTCGCGGCCGTCGGCGACCCGGCCGAACTCCCGCAGGGCGTCGGCGGCGCGGCCGGTGCGGCTGAGGGTGAACCCGACCTCGTAGCGGCTGGAGAGGGTGTCGGGGTGGTCGGGGCCCAGCGCGTGTTCGCGTTCGGCGGCGACCGCGCGGTGCACCTCGCCGGCCTCCTCCCAGTGGCCGAGGCGGCCCAGGTTGAGGCCTGCGCTGTGGCGGTTGGCGAGGGTGGAGAGCAGTTCGGGCGAGGGCGTGGGCCGCTCGCCGCGGACGGCCGGGAAGCCGCCGGGGAGGGCGCGCAGATCGGCTCCGGTCGTCCACTCGCCGGTCAGTCCCGCCGAGTGGTCGGGCAGCGGGAAGCCGGCCCCCACCGTGCCGGTCGCCTTGTGCCCCGTCGTCATGTCGCGCGTCCAGGAAGGGAGCCTCGGCGGTCGGGCGGAGGGGTGACCGACGAGGGCGGGAGGTGCGAGGCGGACATGGCCGGACGCCTGGGGCTGTTCGCCGGTCCGGCCCAGTGTGATGCGGCGCCGCAGGTCGCCCGCGTCGGTGGGGCGTTCCTCGGGAGTCTTGGCCAGCAGGTCGAGGACGACCCGGTCGAAGAATCCGGGCAGTTCCGCGCGGTGGGTACGCAGCGGCTCGGGCCGGGTGTCCCGGTGCCCGACGAGGACGGCCCAGGCGTCCTCCAGGTCGAAGGGGGGCACACCGGTGGCGATCTCGTACAGCACGCAGCCCAGCGAGTAGAGGTCGCTGCGATGGTCGATGTCGCCGCCGCTGATCTGCTCGGGCGACATGTAGTGGGGGGTGCCCATGGCGATGCCGGTGCCGGTGAGCCGTGAGGTGAAGCCGATGTCGTGGCCCAGCCGCGCTATACCGAAGTCGCAGATCTTCACCGTGCCGTCGGCGAGGCGCATGATGTTGGCGGGCTTGAGGTCCCGGTGCACGATGCCCTGCTGGTGGGTGTAGCCGAGGGCGTCGGCGACCTGCTCCGCGATGTCGACGACGTCAGGCACGGGCAGCGGGTGCTGCTTGTTGTCCTCCAGGAGCTGGCTGAGGTTGCGCCCGTCGAGGAGTTCCATCACGAGGTAGAGGACGCCTTCGTGTTCACCGAAGTCGTGGACGACAGTGACGCCACGGTGCTGGAGCGCGGCGGCGACCCGGGCCTCGCGGCGGAAGCGTTCCCGCAGAATGCGGGTGAAGGACTGGTCGTGCTGGGGCCCCATGGGTTTGAGGCATTTGACGGCCACGTGTCGGCCGAGCGACTCGTCCCGGGCACGCCACACCTCGCCCATGCCCCCGCGCCCGATCAGATCGAGCAGCCGGTACCGGCTCTGGATCAGCCTGCTCTCCGCCATCGCGTGCTGTCGCCCCCGTCACTTCGCCTACCGCTGCGCCCTCCCCGGCCCGTCCAGTATGGCGGCCTGTCTGCGGAGTTTGTACGGGGCGGGGCGGCTGTCCGCACCCAGCCGGGCCATCGCTTTGAGAATGTGCTGGGGCGGCAGTTGCCAGCGCAGCCGGGCGGGGACGCAGCGCAGCACGGTTCCCGCGGCACGCAGACGGCGGTCGACGGTGCGCGGTGGCGGCGCCGGCCTGCCGTACAACTCATGGGCGTACGGGGGCAGTGACTGGTAGGCGAGTGCCGCCACGCGCCGCCACACGAGTGCGCGCGCCGGGACCAGCAGCGCGTGGACCGGCGGACTGCGCAGAAAGTCGTCGACCTCGGCCGCTTCGGCTCCGGCGGTGAGTTCGGGCCTTACCCGATCGAAGTAGGCGGCGAGCTGGGCGGTGGTGGCGGGGACGCCTTCGGGTCCGAGCCCGACGAGGCGTGCGCTCTCACGCTGCTCGGCGACGTATCCGTCGGCCTGGGCATCGGTGAGCGGGAAGCCCGAGCGGCGTTGGACCTGGAGGTAGGAGTCGACTTCGGCGCAGTGCACCCAGAGGAGGAGTTCCGGTTCGTCGACACCGTAGACCTCGCCGGTCGCCGGGTCGGTCGCCTTGAGCAGACGGTGAATCCTGCGGACCCGGGCGCCGGCCTTCTCGGCCGCCTCGGTGGTGCCGTAGGTGAGGGTGCCGACGAAACCGGCCGTACGCATGAGCCGGCCCCAGGCGTCGTTGCGGAAGTCTGAATTCAGGATGACACCGCGGACGGCGCGCGGATGCAGTGCCTGGAGGTAGAGGGCGCGCACTCCGGCGATCCACATCATCGGGTCGCCGTGCATCTGCCAGGTGACCGAGTCGGGGCCGAAGAGCCCCGGGTCCGCGTCCTTCATCGGTTCGCACCTTCCGCTCGGCGGCTCGGCGACGCGCCAATGGTACGAGAACTGGGGCCCCGCCGGACGAACCGGGGGGCCCACTCCTGTTTCATTTACCGCTGTTCCGACTCAGACGTTCCGGTCTCAGGAAGGAACGACGACCGAGCGCAGATACACCGTGAATTCACCGGCCTCGGTCACATCGACCGAAACCGTGTAGGTGGGAGCAGGCCCCGGTTCGCTCGTTCCGTCCGAGGAGCCCTGGAGGTAGCTACGGCCCGGCCGGCTCGACCAGCCGGCCTCCTCCGCGTCCTCGACGTAGAAGCCCTTCCGCATGTCACTTCGCGGTACGCCGATGCCGGTCAGGAATTTCTCCATCTCCGGCTTCGGCAGACGGAAAGTGAGGCACAGGCTGTACGAGGACCACCCGTCACTGATGAGGGAGGCCACGTCCTGCGCACCCGCCGGAACGCTCAACCGGTGCAGAGCCATGACCTTCGCCGACGGGGCGCCCGAAGTGAGCCGCCCCTGCCCCTCGGACATGGTGCGCTCCGCGTCCGCTCCGGAACCCGTGACTGCCTGGCTTCCGCCGGTCTCCTGACCGCACCCGGTCGCCCCTGTCAGGAGGACGGCCAGGAGCAGCGCGCCGACAGCGGACTTCGCTCTCCCCATCGCTACCACCCTCTGATGTCGATCGAGGTCGGGGGCTTTTTAACGGATACTTTGAGCCCCAGTCAAGGAACTTTACAATTCGGGCATTTGACTCCCCCGAAGCGAGCGATCGCCCCGATTCACCCGCTTCTTCCGCGCCCTGGCCTGCGCGGATTCCGATGGTGTATAACCCAGGCGAACTCGCTTCGACCGAAAGTACGGCCATGCCCACAACGCAGGAACCGACCGACCCGGAACAGCCGGACGAGGCAGAAGACTCCAAAACCGGGAAGGCGTCAAGGAGCCCCGACCGCCGCGGCATCGCCGTCGCCGCGGCCCTGCTGCTCGCCTGCGGCGCCCTCATCACCTACGGCATCCTCGACACCGGCGACAAGCAGGCGGACAAGGCCGCAGTGCCCACCGCCGATGTGACGTACGAGGTACTCGGCGAGGGCACGGCCGACATCTCCTACCGAGGAGACGGCACAGCCAACCGGGCCGAGACCGTGGAGAACGCCGAACTCCCCTGGAAGAAAACGGTGAACGTGCCACTCGGCGCCGTGCCCATCGTCAACATCACCCTCGGCGAAAAGGGCGGCAGCGCAAGCTGCACCCTCGCCGTCCACGGCAAGCACGTCCAACGCTCCACCGCATCAGGGGCCTTCGGACGCAGCACCTGCACCAGCGAACTCCCCGCCCCCGAACCATCGGCCCCCGCCGAGGAAACCGGCTGAACCCCGGCCGGCCGAGGCGGCATGTGACCAGGCGCCGGAGCCGCGTAGTCGGCGACGCGGCTCCAGCCTCCGCTTTGTGCATGCTCACACCGTGAACGGCCTCTGGTCCAGGAACTGATCACCGGGGCTGCCCGCCACATGCAAGTTCGGACTCTGCGTGGCCGGCATACGCCGCAGGATGTTGCGGTGGAAGGCGCGGTGGCCGCCGCGGAACTCCCCGTTGTCCCAGACCTTCAGCAGGATCTCGGTGAACTTGCCGTTGACCGGCCCGTCGGAAGCGAGCTGGTTGTCCTGGCAGGCGGAGATGAGCAGCGCACTCGTTCCGTTCTCACGCGGCTTCGCCGCCCCGAGCCCGCGCTGGATCTCCTGGAAGAAGTCCTTGTCCCGTTCGTAGATCTCATGCTGCTTGAGAACCGGCATGAGCCGTGAGGCATCCTCGATCAGGTTCGGGTCACGGGTCTGGAACTGCGCCTCCATGGCCTCGGGGCTGAGGACATCCCGTACCTCGATACCGCTCCCGCTGTGGCAGCAGTCGAGAAGGGTCAGGATCCGGACGCCTTCGGCGAACCGACCGAACTCCGCGTACAGCTCGTCGTCGAGGAACTCACGGTCGAAGAGCACGAGGGTCTCGTCGAACTCGTCGGGTTCGTCGTCGGAACCGAGGGCGTTGGGCACCTGGCCGCCGTGGCCGGAGTAGGTGAGCAACAGGATGTCGCCGCTCGTCAGCTTCTTGGCAGCCTTGCGCAGTTCGGCGGTGACGTTCTTGACGGTGCCGTCGGCGGTGAGCAGCGTCGTGTCGCCGAATCCGGATGCGCGGGCCAGCCGAGCCATGTCGTTGGCGTCGTTCTCGCAGGCGACGAGCTCACCGTCCCAGCCGCCGTACTTCTCTGGGTCGACCTTGTTGAGTCCGACGTGAAGGGAGAGGCCGGTGGCCATGAGGTGTCTCCTTGACTTTGACTGAGGGACGGGCGTCTCCTGCATGCGTTCCGTGGCCCGCGGGCTTCTGAACCCTGCGGGGGCTCCCACCGCCTGAACGGGCCTCATCGGGACGCAGCTGGGGTGCGCAGCCGTTCGAATGGCCGATGGGCAGGTACGCGGCAGGTGACCGAGTGGCGATCACCCCGCCGCGGGCCGATCCTAAAAGTGACCAGCGACCAGTGACCAGCGTCCGTGTGGCCATGGGAGGCGCTATGCAACCCCGGGTGATCTACGTCCACGGAAACGGGAACAAAGTCCGCCCGGAATTGCTCAAGTCCCAATGGGACAAGGCACTCTTCGGCAGGGACATGGCCGAGGTCTCACGCATGGCGTACTGGGCGCCGCTCCGGTACGAATCCCCCTTGCCCGATTTCCGCCCCGACCCCCTGGACGGCGGGACGGAGGGATTCGAGGAATCAGCGGCTCCGCCGGCGTTGGAAACACCCGAGGAATTCGTGGCGGCAACCCTGGGCGAAGCACGGTCCGAAACCGGGGCCATCGAGCCCGAGGGAGTGCCCGGCACCGATGGGACGCAGGACCAGCTCGCCGGCTGGCTCCGCGACATGACGTCCCTGGCGGACACGCTCGCCGGGGCCGAGGACACCGGAATCGGATCCGAACCTCCGCTCGAGGCGCTTCCGCTGCCCCAATTCGCCCGCAAGGCGGTGTTCCGGACCCTCGTCAAGCACACGTTCAAGGACGTCCACGCCTACTTCTTCGGCGGAATGGGACGGGCGATGCGCGACGTGGTCGGCGAGGCACTGGAGGACCTGGACGGCGCCCCTGTCCTGATGGTCGGACACAGCCTCGGAACGATCATCGCGTACGAGGTGCTGGCAGAACAGGCGCGAGAGATTGAACTGTTCGTCACCGTCGGATCGCCCCTGGCCATCACCGAGGTTCAGGACAACCTGGCGGGACCGCCGGCGGTTCCGAACCGCGTGCTGGCCTGGCGCAATGCATCGGATCTGAGGGATCTGGTGGCCCTCGACCACACCCTGCGACCTGAATACGCACCGCCGGACCGGGTGACGGACCTCCTGGTGACCAACAGCAGCAAGAACCATCACGGCATCACCGAGTACCTGGAAAATCCGCAGGTCAGGGAGCCTGTCCAGCAAGCGCTCGGCCGTCTTGCGCAAGCGTAAATCAGGTGAAAACATCGTGAGTAGGAGTTATCCAGGCTTATGCTCCCCCGGAGCAGCTGGGTAGGTGTCTTATGCCGTTGGCCGAGACGGAATGGGACCTGGTCACACTATGGGTCCGGGAACATCTCCTCGATACCGTCGACCCTCATGTCCGGCTCGCCCAGTACGGATTCTCCGCAGAATTCATTTCCGCACTGCGACTGACGGCCGTCAGCGCGGAGAACGCGCATGCACTGGTGCATTCTTCACGCAAGGATATCAACCATCAGCTCAAACTCGTCGAGGTCGTCACGACGATCGACGGACTGTCCGTGCTCCCGGAGATCTCGAAAGCTCTTGAATTCCTGGAACGGCTGCGCGAGGACTATCGCATTCACGCCTCTCAGGACCATTTCCGTACCTGTGTCCTCAAGAATGGCACCGAGGTCTTCATCGATCGCAAGGATCTACGGGGAACACTGCGACAGTTCGTCGAGGACCCCGAGATGTCCGTGCTCCTGGTCGACGGCGATCCGCAGAGCGGCAGGTCGTACACGTACAACCTCATTCGCCACATCGCACAGCACAGGGGTTTCCGCCCGGCGCGCGTCACGCTGTCGCAGACCTCGACCGCGGAGAAGGTAGTCCGCCGACTGGACGAGTTCGTGGCCGACCCCCACGCGGGTATTTCACCGCTCAACGACACACCGATCGACGACGCCGTGCACCGGGTCGTCGGCCGGGCGACAGCCGCCGAGGACCGCTTCTGGCTGGTCCTGGACGACTGCGACAAACTCGATCCCAGCTCCGATGTGTGGGACTTCATCGGACAACTCGCCCTCGCCATCTACGAGCACGTCGCCGTATCGGGCGCCCAGGCACCCCAACTGGTGCTCCTCGGCTACGGGCCCTCCATGCGCCAGCTCCCGTACGACCTGAGGGGAAGTATGTGCTGGGACACGGCCCGCGTCGCCGGACCCGCCGACCTGCGCGAATTCTTCGACCAGTACTTCCATGAATCACCTCCCGGCTTCCTCGACGCCGGGCAGCCCGGCGAACTCGCCATCGACATCGACGAACTCGTGGACGTGGCAGTCCAAGAGGTGCTCCGGGCCACGCAGGAGAACGGCGAGAGCGGCGAAAGCTATATGCGGAAGTTGTGCACGGCAGCGGAGGGGGCCATCCGTGTCTACCAGACCCTCTGAGGCGCGGGAGCGCTTCAGCGCCCGGCTGCGCCAGGAGCTGCGGGGCGGCAAGGACCACTCCCCCACGGTCTCGGACAGCCGGAAGGCCTATCGCGAAGCCGCTTGTCTGCTCACCCGTTTCGATCCGATGCTGCTCCGGCTGCCCGGCCAGGAGCAGGCCGCGGGCGGCGACGCGGTCCTGGAACTCCTCGACGACTGCACAGCAACCGGCACGGAGGACAGTGCCGTGTGGACTCTCAAGTCCGATGTCCGGGTAGAGGCGTTGCGCGGACTCGCCGGTCCGGAAGCCGCCCGGCTCGCTCTGGAGTGCAACGTCGGCCTGTCCCCGACGGAGTCCGGGCCGGAAGGGATCTGCCTGGCCTATCTGTCCGGCAGCCCGCCACAGCCCGCGGACGGGACCGCCGCCGAACTGGCCGACACCCTCCAGGCGGTGCAGTGGCTCTCCCAGGTGCCGGGCATGAGCGGACTTCCGGACGTCGGGGAACTGCAGCGCGCCATGGAGCAGGCCAGGCTTCTGCAACCCCTCGAACGCCTCGTGCGCGGAGACTTCCAGGGGCGCTCGAGCGAACTCGGTGAGCTGCGCGGTTACGTCGGTCTGCCTGCCGAGCCCGCGGCGGCGACCGCTCCTGAGCAGGCCGGCCACACCCCCCGGGCGGACGCCCGCCCGGCGCTGGTACCACCCCTGGTCGTCCATGGCCCCGGTGGCATGGGCAAGAGCACGCTGCTCGCCAAGTTCCTTCTCGATGCCATCCATGACCACTCCCCCTGTTTCCCTTTCGCCTACATCGACTTCGAGCGGCCCACGCTCTCGATTCACGAGCCGGTCACCCTCATCGCCGAGGCCGCCCGGCAGCTCGGCGTCCAGTACCCCGCTTTCCGCGCCGAGCTGGGCGTACTGGCGGACGAGTGCCAGCAGGCTGCCTTCAGCCAGCGGGAGGGCGAGGAGCGGGTGACCCAGCTGCACGAGCTCGCCACCACCCGGACGGTGATGGGACGCAGTTCGTCGCAGGCGTTCCAGCTTCTGGCCACCGGGCGGGAGACCGACCTCGTCCGGCGGGTCGCCGATGTTCTGGTCCGGGCGGTCGCGGTGGCGGAACGGGAGGACCCGCCGTTCGTCATGGTCATCGACTCGTTCGAGAAGGCGCAGTACAGCGGATCACCGGTGATGGGCAGGATGTGGGCGATCTGTGTCGCCTTCCAGCAGGTCTATCCGCGGCTACGCGTCGTCGTCTCCGGGCGTGCGCCCGTCGACCATCCGGCGAAGACCATGGCATCGCTGGAGATCGAACTCCGTGACCTCGATCCATCGGCGGCCGTCGGTCTCCTGATGTCCTGCGGTGTCAAGGACGCCGACGTGGCACGGGCGTTGGCCGACAGAGTAGGCGGCCACCCGCTCAGCCTGAGACTGGCCGCCCGGGCCTTCGCCCTCGCCGGCGGAAAGATCGGCGGGACGGGCGAACTGATCGGCAGTCTGCCCGAGCGGCGCGACCAACTCTTCCGCCGTGTCGATCAGTTGCTGGTCCAGGGCATCCTGTACGACCGCATCCTCCACCACATCGCGAACGACGATGTACGACGGCTCGCCCGCCCGGGACTGGTGCTCCGGATCATCACTCCCCAGATCATCAAGGATGTCCTCGCCGAACCCTGCGGACTGCGGGTGGAGACCCTGGACGATGCCCGCCTCCTGTTCGACGAGCTCACCCGCCTCGACCTGGTGGAGCAGACCGGAGCCGAGGCCGTACGGCACCGCGCCGACGTCCGTGCCATCATGCTGCGGCTGCCGGGCAGCGACCGTACCGACCTGATGCGTACCGTCGAACGGCGCGCCGTGGAGTACTACGCCGTCCGGGACGGGTTGGAGGCACGCGCCGAGGAGATCTACCACCGGCTGCGGCTGGGCGAGAACCCCCGCTCGGTGGAGGAGCGGTGGCTGCCCGGTATCGAGAGGTATCTCATCGGAGCGGATCAGGACATGAGCCCCAGGGCCGCGGGCCTGCTCACCGCGAAACTCGGTGGGGGCGCTCCCGCGCAGGTCATGGCAGGCGCCGACCAGGAGGACTGGGAGCGGATCGCCGGGCGTGAGGTCGAGGACCTGCTCGCGCAGGGCTTCACCGAAGCGGCGTTCACCCGCCTCGGGGAGCGCCGGCCCTGGACGCCGTGCAGCCCCCTGCACTCCCTGTTGGCCGAGACACTGAACCGGCTCGGGCGACGGGAGGAGGCCCGGCAGGCCGCGTCGGACGCCATCGGTCCCACACAGATGGCGGGATGCGCCGAACGGCAGCTGGAACTGCTGCTGCTCTCGGCCAGCCTCGCGGAGCAGGCCGGCGACCTCAAGAGCGCCGATCGCGACTTGCGGGTCGCGGAGAACGTCGCGGTGGGCCTCGGACACGATCTCGAAGCGATGGGGGCGCAGCTGGCCCGGGCCCGGCTGGCCTCCGACGCCGAGGTCCCGGACACCGATGTCGACACCGAACTCGCCCTGCGGCTGCGGATGTTGCCCGATGCCGTCCTGGCCGACCAGCCCGACCTCGTACGCGCTGTCGCCTCGCAGATCTACACGCAGGATCCCAAGGCACTCGGCCACGCACTGGCGGTGGCCGGGTTTCCGGCGGACGACGAGGCTCTGGACGTCCTCGGGCAGGGGATCCGCCGCGCCGCCTCCCGTAAACCGGGGCTGCTGGGCGCACTGGTGGAGATTCTGCGGGAGGCCGCGGGCACGTCCGGGCCGCAGTCCGGTGCCGCGCCCCTGAGCATCACCGGGCTGGTGAGCATGGCCCGCGACCGCGACGCGCTCGACGAACTCGCCGGACGGCTGCTGGACATGCCCGACGAGAGCGGCGACATCGTCGCCGCGGTCGCCGCCGCCATGCGCGCGGGAGCCGCCGGTCCCACGACGCCCCGCACCGGCATGACGTCGGCGGCCGGTTCACCACACGGAACCGAAGGGAACGCCCCCCAGCGGCCTGGTACCCCATGAACGCGTACCTCTCCCCGGAGGGGATCCTCCAGCTGCGGAACGTGGCTCTGGAGACCGGGCTCGCCGACCCCTCGGTCCGGCCTCTGCTGTTCGAGGGCATCATGGCCAGATACCGCGGCACGCTGCCGCAGCTGACCGCGCCCGGACTGCAGGTGCACTCGGATCTGAACGCGATGAACCGGGTGGAACGGCTCGTGGACGGCTCCGTGCCGTTGGAGATCTGGCTGCGCAACGCCGTCGCCCAGACCACCGAGAGCGCGCCGCTCGCCGTCCTCCAGCGCGCCCTGGACGACGTGGCGAGGAGCGCCGGAGGCGAGCCGGACGTCTTGGCCGGGATGCGGGCCCCGGAGATCAAGGAAGAGATCGTCCACCGCGACGACACCGTCCCCATCGGCTTCCTGCGAGGCGGCGACCTGGCCGGCGCGTCAGTCGCCCGTATCAAGGTTCCGCCCTTCCAGGGGGGCGCCCCGCTCCAGCCGAACGGCTTCCCGCACTCCGGTACGGGATGGCTCATCGCCCCGGACCTCCTCATCACCAACCACCATGTGGTCAACGCCCGGGCCGGCACCGGCGGGGCGCGGCCTCTGGCCGAGGCCGCGGACCTGCGTATGCAGGCGCTGCACGCGGGCGCCCGCTTCGGCTTCGACAGCGACGAGTTCGACACGGAGGATGCCACCATCAGCGATCTCGTCGCCTCTGACGCCGAACTCGACTACGCGATCCTCCGGCTGGCCGCCGAGCCCTCCCTTTCGGTGCTGAAGCTGTCGAAGGATTCGCTGGCGGTCTCCCAGGGCGACTTCGTGGCCGTCAACATCATCCAGCACCCCGGCGGGCAGCCGAAGCGTGTCGCCCTGCGCAACAACCTCGTCTACGAAGCGGACGAGAAGGATGTGCGCTACTTCACCGATACCCGCGGCGGATCCTCCGGATCGCCCGTCTTCACGGACGACTGGAACGTGGTGGCCCTCCACCGGGGCACGCGGCGCGTGGAGAACGTGCAGTTCCAGGGCAGGACCACGGCCTTCGTCAACGTCGGCACCCAGATGAACGCCATCATGCGCCACCTGGAGTCCAACAGCCCTGCCATTCGTGCGGAGATCACAGCGGCCCAACACGACTGAGGAGTGCGCCATGCGCAGCCGGAGCAGATCACCGGTGGCGACCGATCCCCAGCAGGTCTTCACGGACCTTCGGGAGGTCGCACAGCGGGTACGGGACGGAGTGTCGCAGGAGATCCCCGAATCGTCGGAGGATCTCCCTCCGGAAGAGCTGGCCGCCGGGCAGATATCCCGGTTCGCCCAGGAGGAACGCTCCCGTGTGCTGTCGGCCGGCGCCGACGGACTGGAGAAGCTCGCCGACGGCCGCGCGGACGAGATCAGCGACGACGAGTCCTTCGGCCTGGAGGCCATCGTCCTGCTCGAAGGCAGACCGGCCATCCTCGTCCAGGGCCACGACTTCCTCTCTCAGACGGGCGACTGGGCGGTCCTCGACGGGCACAGGGCCGCCATCCAGGAGTCGATCGCGCGCGTCGGCCGGGTGGAGGTCGACGGGCACGTCAGCCTGGACTGGGTCGGCACGGCCTTCCTCGTCGGCCCCGATGTCATCATGACGAACCGTCATGTCGCGGTGGAGTTCGCCCGCGGGAACGGGACGGGGTGGGCCTTCCAGCAGGGCATGAGCGCCCGGCTCGACATGGCAGCGGGATACGGCCCCGTCCTTGAGGGCGGTCCCGCCTACGGGATCACCGAAGTGCTGGGCATCCACAGCGACGTCGACATGGCCCTGCTGCGGGTCGCCCCGTCCGACGGCGGCGGTGCGCTGCCCTCCCCGCTGGCCGTGGCCGCCGACGCCCCCGCCGGCCTGCCCGGACGTCCGGTGTACTGCGTCGGCTATCCCGCCTGGGACGGCCGCCGCAATGAACCGGAGTCGATGCGCAGAATCTTCATGGACATCTACAACGTCAAACGCCTCCAGCCCGGCACCACCACAGAGCTCGTGCCGGACAAGGCTGTCATGAAGCACGACTGCTCCACCCTGGGAGGCAACAGCGGCTCCCCGGTCTTCGACCTCACCGACCACCGCATCCTCGGCCTCCATTTCGGCGGCCGGTACGGCTTCGGGAACTACGCCGTGCCGCTCTGGCAGATGGTGGACGATCCGCTGCTGCTCCGCGCCCGGGTCAACTTCGCCTGAGTTCGTCCGTCACCAGGCACTCACCGCCTGACCCGCGGCATCCCCAGCCCGATCCAGGAGATGATCTCCCGCTGGATCTCGTTGTTACCGCCGCCGAAGGTGAAGATGACGGCCGACCGGTAGCCGCGTTCGAGTTCTCCGTGCAGGACGGCGCCCGCCGAGCCCTCCTTGAGCGGGCCCGCCGAGCCGACGATCTCCATGAGCCAGGCGTAGGCGTCCCGGCGCGCCTCGGAGCCGTACACCTTCACGGCCGAAGCGTCGTGCGGGGTGAGGGTGGCGTGCTGGAGCGCCGATACCATCTGCCAGTTGAGGAGCTTCATGGCGTCCAGGCGGGTGTGTGTGCGGGCCAGCCGGGAGCGGACCCAGCCGAGGTCGATGACCCGGCGGCCGTCCGTCAGCTTCGTTTCCGCGGCCCAGCTCTGGACGTTGTGGAGCGCGCGTACGGCCATGGTGCCGTGGGCGGCGAGTGTCACGCGTTCGTGGTTGAGCTGGTTGGTGATGAGCCGCCAGCCCTTGTTCTCCTCGCCGACGCGGTGGGAGACGGGGACCCGGATGTCCTCGTAGTAGCTGGCGGTGGTGTCGTGCGAGGCCAGGGTGTTGATCACCGTGCAGGAGTAGCCGGGGGCGCTCGTCGGCACGAGCAGCATCGTGATGCCCTTGTGCGGCGGGGCGTCCGGATCCGTGCGTGCGGCGAGCCATACCCAGTCGGCGGTGTCACCGTTGGTGGTCCAGATCTTCTGCCCGTTGACGACGTAGTCGTCGCCGTCGCGCACGGCCCGTGTCTTCAGCGCCGCGAGGTCGGTGCCCGCCTCGGGTTCGCTGTAGCCGATCGCGAAGTCGATCTCGCCGGCCAGGACCTTCGGCAGGAAGTCCGACTTCTGCGCGTCGGTGCCGAACTGCATGATCGTGGGGCCGACGGTGTTGAGGGCCATCAGTGGCAGCGGTACGCCGGCCTGGGCCGCCTCGTCGAAGAAGATGAACTGCTCCATCGGGGAGAGCCCGCGTCCGCCGTACTCCTTCGGCCAGCCGACACCGAGCCAGCCGTCGGCGCCCAGGCGGCGGACCGTCTCGCGGTAGAAGCGCTTCTGCGCGGCGGGCTCGGCGTACCGCGCGTAGGCGTTGTCGGGTACCAGCGCGGCGAAGTAGGTGCGCAGTTCCTCGCGCAACCGCTGCTGCTCAGGCGTGTATTCGAGGTGCACGGCCCCTCCAGGTGTCTCGCGGTCGCGTCGCCCGTGTGCGGCGGCGCACACAGTAGAACGTGTTGCAAGAATCCGGAAGGGCCGTGGCGCCCGTCGGCTGTCAGCGCTTGACGGCGCGCAGGACGACGAACTTCGGGTCCCCCGCGATGGTGGTGCAGTTGCCGAAGATCCGGCGCAGCTGGACGTGGTAGCTGAGGTGCCGGTTGCCGACGACCCACAGTTCGCCGCCCTGCCGCAGCGCGGTACGGGCCCCGACGAACATGTTGCGGGCCGTGGCGTCGGTGGTCGCCTGGTGGGAGTGGAACGGCGGGTTGTTGAGTACGAGGTCCACGCTCCCCCGCTCCACACCCGTCAGTCCGTCGCCGACGAGGAAGTCCGCGCGGGCGTCCGGACCGAGGTTGTCCCGGAAGGTCGCCTCGGCTGAGGCGACCGCCAGGTACGACTCGTCGGCGAAGGTGACCTCGGCCTCCGGGTTGGCCAGGGCGGCTGCGACTCCGAGGACACCGTTTCCGCAGCCGAGGTCGACGACCCGCTGCGGGCCGGTCCGCGCGGGCATGTGGTTCAGGAGGAAGCGCGTGCCGATGTCCAGCCGCTCGGCGCAGAAGATGCCGGCGTGGTTGGTGACGGTGCGCCCGGAGGCGACACCGACGTCGGCGGGCAGGTCGTAGCGGTACGGCCAGGGGCTGGGTGTACGGGACAGCTCCGGGTCCGGAGTGCAGAAGATCAGTCTGGCCTTCTTCACCGCGAGGGAGGTGCGGGTCGGCCCGATGATCCGCTCGAAGAGCTTGAGGGTGGAGGTGTGGATCTCCTTGACCATGCCGGTCCCGATGACGACGGTGCCGGCGTGGACCGCGGGCGCCAGGCGGTGCAGCTGGTCCTCCAGGAGCGCAAGGCTCTTGGGCACGCGCACCAGCAGGACGTCGATCCGTTCCGGCGGGGCGTCGAGCGCCGACAGAAGTCGTACGGAGTCCTCACCGGCGCCGCTCCGGGCGAGGTTCGCCAGGGTGGCGCGCTGCGCGAGGTAGGAGTCGGTGATCTGTACGGGGCCGTGCTTCGCGAGCACGGTGGTCAGGGCGCCCCAGCGGTCGCCCACCACGGCAACAGTGCCGGACAGGTCGACCGGTGCGGCGTCATCGATCCCCTCCAGCTGCCGCAGCAGGTACTCATCGGCGGCGTCCCACGCACGGAACGGGTCGCGGGGGTTCTCGGGGAAGCGGGCGAGGTCGAATCCGCCCTGTGACGTCGTCAAACGATTCATATTGCACTCAGGCTAACCGAGTGACCGGGGCGCGCCCCACACGCTCCCCGTCCACGGCGGCGGCGCCCGCCCGAACGGACCCCGGCAGCCTTCACCTGCCGGGGTCTGGCGCACCCTCCTAGGGAAGCCGCTTGTCCATCGCCGCCCGGCCTTCCGCGGCGATCCTGCCTCGCGCCCACTTCAGATTCTCGGGGGTGAGATCCCGCCCGGAGGCGAGTACCAGATCCTCGGCGCTCGGATGGTCGCTCCCGCCGCTGTGGAGCAGTCGGTCGGGAGTCACCCCCCGAACTTCCGGCACGGTCACAGTTACGGATTCGGGCTCTTCGCTCATGCCGCCTCCTCGTCCTTGCGGCAATTCTCGCGCCGCAACGGCGTCCCCGCATCCGATGCCCGCGAGCCCGCACGCACAGGGAAATCCCATGCCCACTTGACCTGCACATGATAGGTACGCAGCGTTCACACACCACGCACGGTGCGTATGGAAAGCTCCCGGCTGACCAGCCTTCGCACGACCACCGCGACCGCGCCCCACAGAAGCGGACTCGCGGTGCCCCCGTTTCCGGAGAGGACACCCCACATGTCCATTCGCCCCCGTGTCTACGCGCGTCCACTGCTGGCGGCCATGGCCTCCGTCGCCGTGCTCGCCGGCAGCGCCGCCGCCGCGCCGGCCGCCCCGGCTCCGGCGCCCGCGGCCCTCGACGACACGTACTACCAGGCCGCACTCGGCAAGACCGGACCCGCACTCGAATCCGCGCTGCACACCATCATCAGCAGCCAGACAAAGCTGAGCTACAGCCAGGTCTGGGACGCGCTCAAGGACACCGACCAGGACCCGGCCAACTCCTCGAACGTGATCCTGCTGTACACCGGCCGCTCCCAGTCGAAGAGCGAGAACGGCGGTGACGCCGACCAGTGGAACCGCGAGCACGTCTGGGCCAAGTCGCACGGCGACTTCGGCACCGCGACGGGTCCCGGCACCGACATCCACCATCTGCGCCCCGAGGACGTATCGGTCAACTCCACCCGGGGCAACAAGGACTTCGACAACGGCGGCAGTCAACTCGGCGAGGCGCCGGGCAACTACACGGACGGCGACTCCTTCGAACCGCGTGACGCCGTGAAGGGCGATGTCGCCCGCATGAGCCTCTACATGGCGGTGCGCTACGAGGGCGACGACTCCTTCGCCGACCTCGAACCGAACGAGAACGTGAACAACGGCTCGGCCCCGTACATCGGCAGGCTCTCCGTACTCAAGCAGTGGAGTCAGGAGGACCCGCCGGACAGCTTCGAACAGCGCCGCAACGACGTCATATTCGACCGGTACCAGCACAACCGGAACCCGTTCATCGACCACCCCGAATGGGTCGAGGCCATCTGGTAGCAGGACCGCACGGACGGTCAGTCGCGCTCCGCGAGGGCCTGTGCGCACCGTTCGACGGCCTCCTCGCGGGAGCCGAAGCGCGGCAGGTCCTGGCCGGTCCGCTCCCGGGCGAGACCCGGCGGTCCGAGCCGGCCGTCGGGGTCGACCACGGCCGCGCGCCGGCCGTCGTGCGACAGCCGGGCCAGGCCCGCGTGCAGCATGGCGAGGGCGACGCTGTCGATGCCGGTCACCTCGCGCAGATCGAGCACGACCGACCCGGTTCGCTCGGGACCGGAATCGTCCAGCGCGAACAGCACGCGTTCCGCGGCGGTGAAGTCGAGCGCGCCCTGCGCCGCGACGACGCCCACCCGCTCCCGCAGGGCACGCTCACGCCGCCCCGCGGGAGCGGTGGGCAGGTCGTCGGCCGTGGTGGCGAGCGTGACGGTCGAGCCGGGGAGCGCCGGGTTGTTCATGAGGTGGAGCCCGAACCGCTGCGAGAGTTCGACGAGCGCCGCGTGCCCGCGTACCGAGGTGCCGGTGGCGTCCAGCGGCGGACTGTACGCGGCGAGTCCGAAGCGCGCGGGTCCGGCGGCGATCAGGCCGCCCGACACCCCGCTCTTGGCCGGCAGTCCGACCCGGAGCAGCCAGTCGCCCGACGCGTCGTACATCCCGCAGGTGGCCATGACCGAGAGGACCTGCGCCGCGACGGCCGGCGTGACGACGGCCTCGCCGGTGACCGGGTTGACGCCCCCGTGGGCGAGGGTCGCCGCCATCGTGGCGAGATCGACGGCGGTGGCCCGCACCGCGCACTGCCTGAAGTACGTCTCCACCGCCGTCACCGGGTCGTAGGGGAGAGTCCCGGCGCTGCGGATCAGGTAGGCGAGGGCCCGGTTCCGGTCCCCGGTCGTGGCCTCGGACGCGTACACCTCCTCGTCCACGTCCAGTTCCCGTCCGGCGAACCGGCCGAGGCACCCCAGGATCCGGTCGAACGGCGCCGCGCCGGGGAGGCCGGGAATCAGCGCGGTGGTGACGATGGCGCCCGCGTTGACCATGGCATTGGCGGGCCGGCCCGTGCCGGGCTCCAGGCTGATGGCGTTGAACGCCTCTCCGCTGGGTTCGGCGTTCACCCAGCGGCCCACCTCGTCCAGGCCGAGCAGGGACAGGGCCAGTGCGTACACGAAGGGTTTGGAGACGGACTGGAGGCTGAAGGCGAGGTCCGCGTCGCCGGTGCTGTAGCGGTGACCGTCCATGCTGACGAGGGCGAGCCCGAAGGCGTCCGGGTCGGCCTGGGCCAGCTGAGGGATGTAGTCGGCCGGACGTCCGTCCCGGACCCCGGCGAACCGGCTGTGCAGTTCGCCCAGCGCGTCGGTTACCGCGTCGGTGGCGCTCACCCGGGCCGGGCCCTCAGCCGCGCTCGGCCTGGGCGATCCGGGGGAACGTGGTGACGCCCGCGGCCTTGCGACTGTTGGCCTGTTTGCTGACGGTACGGCCGGGCGGCGCGTCCTCGAAGCCGAGGACGACGGAGTCGAGGACCTTCCCCTCCGCGTCGACGAACTCCACGCGCACGGCGTAGAAGGCCGCCTCCTCGGTGGAGTTGGTGACCCGCACCAGAGCGCTGCGGAAGTCCTCGGACTCGGTCATCGGCCTGCCGGTCACCGACACGTCCTTGACGGCGTTGCCCCGGCCTTCGGCGCCTTCGAGGACCTCGGTGGCCTCGGCCCTGACCCGTTCGAGGTCGGCGGATACGGACGCCGCAAGGCTCTCCTGGGTGTGCGGGGTCGCCGAGTCGTCGGCATGCGATTCGGACGGCTCGGGGGTGAGCGTACGAACGCTGCTGGACGTGCCTTCCGATGTGGTGTCGCTGTCGCAGGCCGCGGTTCCGGCGACGATCGCCGCGGTGAGCGCCGCGGGGATCAGCAGGCGGGCGGCGCGGGGTCGGTTCGGTTTCACGGACACTCCGTCTTCGGTGAGGGGGCGGGCCGGTGGGTCATTCCGCGTCGTGACCGAAGATGTCGCGGATCTTGGCCTCGCGCTCGGTGTCCAGGTTGCTGTGCAGCAGTTCGGCGCCGCCCCCGGGGAGCGCGTCGCCGATCCGGTCGGGCACCTCGTCCATCGTGAGGAGGAAGAGCGCCGAAGTACCGGGGGTCACCTTCTGTTTGACCTCGGCGATGAAGTCGTCGTCGATGCCGATGTCGGCGAGCTTGCCTCCCAGCGCCCCGGCCGCGGCGCCGATGGCCGCACCGAGGAGGGGCATCAGGAAGATGAGCCCGAAGAGCATTCCCCAGAACGTCCCGCTCAGCGCACCGGCACCCATCAGGTTGTGCAGCTGCTTCGTCCGGGGCTTGGGCCGGTCGGCAGGCCAGCTCACCACGGCGGCGTCGAGGATCTTGACCAGCCCCTCCTTCTGGAGTGACAACAGCGTCGTCTCGACGTTCTCCGCGGCATCCGCCGACTGGAACTTCCACACGGTCAGCGTGGACATCGCATATACCTCCGAGTCACGGAACGACCAACTCGCTCATATTAGGATCAAACGATATGAATTGACTCGTTGAACCACCTACAGCTCGGACACGAACCCCTCGGAGGGAACGATGGATACGGACGCCCTGACCGCCGGCCTGCTGCAGGACCTGCGGGCCACGAGGCCCTATCCGGCCCTGTCCCTGACGATGCCGACCCACCGCCGCGCACCGGAGAACGCCCAGGACGCCGTACGGCTGCGCAATCTGGTGGCGGAGGCGTCCAACCGGCTGGAGGCCGACCCCGCTGTGACGCGTGAGGTCCGGGCCGCCGTCAAGGAGCAGCTGGACCGGGCGGTCGCCGAGGTGGACCCGCGCCGCACCCTGGACGCCCTGGTCGTCCTCGCCACCGCCGACGAGCACCAGATCTGGCAACTGCCGCGTACCGCACCCGAACGCGTGATCCTCAGCGACACCTATCTCACCCGGAACCTGGTCGCCGCCAAGGCCCAGGCGCAGCCGTTCTGGGCACTGACCGTGTCCGCGGAGCACGCCACGCTCTGGAGCGGTACGACGGACGCGGTGCACCAGGAGGAGCGGTCCGGGTTCCCGCTGACGGCTCCGCACGAGGCGCCCAACCCGCAGCGCGAGGAGCGGATCGGCGACACGCCCAGCACGTTCAGCAACGAGGACACCCGCCAGTTCCTGCGCACCGTGAACGAGCAGCTGCGCACCCTCCTGGCCGCCGATCCCCGCCCCCTGTACCTGGTGGGGCTCGCTCCCGCACTCGCCATGCTGGACGAGGTGGGCGAGGCGTCCAGGTCCGCGGCAAGCCGGATCACCAAGGGCGCTCCGGCCGACACCACACCGGCCGAACTCCTCAAGGAGCTGCGCCCGGCACTCGACAGCCACCGCAAGCGGACCGCCGAGGAGATCGAGGGCAGGCTCGACGTCGCGCGCGGCAGCCGCTCGTTCGCCGGCGGTCTCGACGAGGTGTGGGCCGCGGTACGGGAGGGCCGGGCCGGCCTGGTGGCGGTGGAGGAGCACTTCCAGGAGACGGTCGAGGTCACCGGGGACCATCTGGAGCCGGTGACCCCAGGAGCCACCCAGGGGGCGGGCGGCAACGTGCGCGAGGACATCGTCGACGAACTCATCGAGGCGGCCCTCGACAACGGCTCCGAAGTGGTGTTCCTGGCCGACGGCGCCCTCACCGAGTACGGCCGGATCGCGGCGGCGCTGCGGTACTGAACACGGGCGCGCGAAGGTCCGGCGGAAGCATGACCTCGCGTGTCCCTGTCGGATGATTATGCGACTTATGTCTAGGTTTGACGCTCCACGGCCGATCCCATCGATCGGGCCGCACACAGAGGAGAGTCATTCATGGATCGCTACAGGCGCGTAACGGCCGCCGTTCTGACAGCGGCGGCGGTGCTCGCGGGCGCGGGCGGGGCTGCGGCCTCGTCCGATGACCCGCCCACCCCTCACGCCGCGCCGCCGAGCGCCGGGCAGCAGGCGGCCCATCCCGCACTGAGCGCGAAGGCGACCGCGAACAGCGTCCTGGCCTGGCAGGAGTTCCGGGTCCACGGACCGGCCCGGCAGATCCCCGCGGGCACCCGGGTCACCCTTCAGCAGAAGCAGGGCACCCGGTGGGTGTCCCTGCCCGCCTCGATGAACACCAACAGCGACCGCACGTACAGCCTGCGCGTGCTGCTCGGCGTCAAGGGCGACAACGCGCTGCGGATCGTCGGTGGCGGCGCGGTCTCGCCCGTCGTGCATGTGACCGTGCGCTGACCGGCCCGGCTCGCCCCGGCGGAAGGCAGATCTGTCCGACCGCGGGTTCGCGGTCGGACAGCGGTGGCGCGGCGTCAGGCGCCGTACCAGACCGTGGTGATGTTGCAGAACTCGCGGATGCCCTCGCCGGACAGCTCCCGCCCGTAGCCGGAGCGCTTGACTCCGCCGAAGGGCAGTGCGGGGTGCGAGGCCGTCATGCCGTTGAAGAAGACGCCGCCCGCCTCCAGATCGCGTACACAGCGGTCCATCTCGTCCGGGTCCTGCGTCCACACGTTGGAGCTCAGCCCGAAGGGGGTGTCGTTGGCGAGTGCCAGGGCCTCGTCCAGGTCGGCGGCGCGGTAGAGCGTGGCCACCGGGCCGAAGGTCTCCTCCAGGTGGATGCGCATGTCGGGTGTGATGCCGGACAGGACGGTCGGGGTGTAGAACCAGCCGGCGTCCAGGCCGCCGCCGAGCCCCTCGGGCCGGGCGCCGCCGCACAGCGCGGTGGCTCCTCGCTCCACCGCGTCGTCGACGAGTTCCTCCAGGTCGGTGCGGCCCTGCTCGCTGGCGAGCGGTCCGATGTCGGTGCTCTCCCGCGCCGGGTCCCCGACGGTCAGTGCGCGCATGCCCTCGGTGAAGCGCTCGGCGAACTCGTCGTACACGTCGGCGTGGACGATGAACCGCTTGGCGGCGATGCAGGACTGCCCGTTGTTCTGCACCCGGGCGGTGACCGCGGTCGCCGCCGCCTTCGCGATGTCCGCGGAGGGCAGCACCACGTACGGGTCGCTGCCGCCCAGTTCCAGGACGGTCTTCTTCACCTCGTCGCCCGCGATCGACGCGACCGAGCGGCCCGCGGGTTCACTGCCGGTGAGCGTCGCCGCCGCGACGCGGGGGTCCCGCAGGATCGCCTCGACGGCTCCCGATCCCACGAGCAGCGTCTGGAAGCAGCCCTCGGGGAATCCGGCCCTTCGGAAGAGATCCTCCAGGTAGAGGGCGGTCTGCGGGACGTTCGACGCGTGCTTGAGGAGGCCGACGTTGCCCGCCATGAGAGCGGGGGCGGCGAAGCGGACGACCTGCCAGAGCGGGAAGTTCCACGGCATGACGGCGAGCACGGCACCCAGTGGGCGGCATCGGACGTAGGCCCGGGAGGCACCGGCGTCGCGCACTTCGGCGTCCGCTGGGTGTTCGTCCGCGAGCAGCCGCTCGGCGTTGGCCGCGTACCAGCGCATCGCCTTGGCGCACTTGGCTGCCTCCGCGCGGGCCGCCTTGACCGGCTTGCCCATTTCGGTGGTCATGGTGCGGGCGATCTCCTCCTGGTCCTGGTCCAGGAGGTCGGCCGCGCGGTTCAGCAGCGCGGCCCGTGTATCGAAGCCGGTGGTGCGGTGCAGGCGGAACGCGCTGTCGGCGGTGGCGAGCTTTCGCTCGATCTCCTCCGGCCCCAGTGCGTCGAATGACTTGAGCGTCTCGCCGTTCGCGGGATTGACCGTCGCGATGGGCATGGCAGTGGCCTCCTTGCGTGGGTACTTCGACCGTGCCGCGCCGCGCTCCACCGCGCAAACGCGCCCCCCGGGCAAACACGTACCCGGCCGGCGCGGATCATGCGTGCGATGTGCACACGGTCCGCGCCGGCCGGGTCGTCACCGACAGCGCCGTCACACGAGGACGAGGACGGGGACGGGTACAGGCAGTTCCCGGACTTCGGGGAGCGGCAGTTCCCGCGCCTCGCGTCCGCCGGGCAGCGGCGGGTGCGGCACGAGCTCGGTACTCCGCGGCGCCTGGGCGTAGCGGGTGAACCAGACGACCTTGCCCTCGTCCGTCCGGCAGGTGCCCCAGCTGTCGCTCAGGGCCATGACGCGGCTGAGGCCGCCGCCACCGCCGCTGAGCAGCTTCGGCATCTCCTTGCCGTTGTCGGCCACGGACACCGTGAGGTGCCGGCCGGTCCAGCGGAGTTCGACTACGGCCTTGTTGTCGTCGCCGACATGCCGGTGGACGTTCGTCAGAAGCTCCTCGGCAGCCCGGCACACCGGCCGGACGTGCAGGTCGAGACTCCAGTGACGAAGGTGTGCGGCGACGATGCGCCGCAGCTGGGAAACGCGCTCTGCCGATACGTGCAGTTCGACCTGATAGTGCCGGTCGAGTGGAACGGTCATCGTCGAGGCTCCTCACCGCGAGGCCCACATGCTTCAGCCTTTTTGAACCAACGACCCCCGAACACGAAGCGTGAGCAGTCATCACTTCTGGGTCACTCATTAGGGTGACCCGGAGGAGCCCATACCGCAACAAATGAGTGTTTCTGGCAGGTCAGAGGGTCCGGAGCAGCTCCCGAAAGGGGGCCGAACGGACGTGTTCACAGGTAGGGCAGCAGTTTGTCGGGGGTGAGCGGCAGTTCGCGCAGCCTGGCTCCCGTGGCATGGCGCACGGCGTTCCCGATGGCGGCAGCGGTACCGACGATGCCGATCTCCCCGATGCCCTTGCTGCCCATGGGGTTGAGGTGCGGGTCGTCCTCCTCGATCCAGTGGGCGCGGATGTCGGGGACGTCGGCGCAGACCGGCACATGGTAGGAGGCCAGATCGCTCTCGGTGAAGTCGCCGAACACCGGGTCCATGGTGCTGCCCTCGGTCAGGGCCATGCCCAGACCCATGACCATGCCGCCGATGAGCTGGGAGCGTGCGGTGCGGGCGTTGAGGATGCGCCCGGCGGCGTAGACGCCGAGCAGGCGCCGTACGCGGACCTCGCCGGTGAGGGAGTCGACCGCGACCTCGGCGAACTGCGCGCCGAACGCGTGCCGTGCGTACGGCGGCACCTCGGCCGCCTCCCGCCCGGTGTCGGCGGTGACGGTGATCCCGGCCTCCGGGACCGGTCCGGTGTGCACACGCAGCAGGCCCGCGAGGGCCGTGGCCGCCTTGTGCACGGCCCACCCCCAGGAAGCCGTACCTGCGGAGCCCCCGGCGAGCGGGGCGCCGGGCAGTTCGCTGCTGCCGATCTCGATGGCGACGTTCTCCACGGGTGTGTCCAGCACCGAGGCGGCGATCTGGGCGAGGACGGTCCGGGCGCCGGTGCCGATGTCGGTGGCGTTGGTCCGGATGCGGTACGAGCCGTCGGGCGCGGCGTGGGCCGATGCGGTGGAGCCGGTTACGAGGACGGGGTACGTCGCCGATGCCACCCCGGTGCCGATCAGCAGCGGACCCTCCTGCCGGACGGCGGGCCGCCGGTCGCGGCCGTGCCAGCCGAACCGTTCGGCGCCGTCCCGCAGACAGGCCGCCAGGCTGCGGCTGCTGAACGGCAGTCCGCTGTCCGGTTCGGCCGCCGGTTCGTTGCGCAGGCGCAGCTCGATGGGGTCGATCCCGAGCACGCAGGCCAGTTCGTCCATGGCCGACTCCAGCGCGTACATCCCCGACGCCTCCCCCGGTGCGCGCATCCAGGACGGGCTGGGCACGTCGAGGGCGACCACCCGGTGCACGGTACGGCTGTGGGGCGAGGTGTACATGGTGCGGGCGGGCACGGCGGCCTGCTCGACGAACTCCTTGACGGTGGAGGTGTGCGTGATGATCTCGTGGGCCAGGGCGGTGATCACACCGTCGTCGTCGGCACCGATCCGGACCCGTTGCACGGTGGGCGCCCGGTGACCCACCACGGCGGCCAACTGCTGCCGGGGCATGGCGAGTTCCACCGGCCGCCCGGTGTGCATGGCGGCCATGACCGCCAGCACGACCTGGGGGCGCGGGGTGCCCTTCGATCCGAATCCGCCGCCGACGTGCTCGGAGACGACGGTGATCTGCTCCGCACCGAGCCCGAACATCTGCGCGAGGCTGT
This sequence comes from Streptomyces sp. NPDC055749, assembly GCF_053617235.1. Taxonomy (NCBI): domain Bacteria; kingdom Bacillati; phylum Actinomycetota; class Actinomycetes; order Kitasatosporales; family Streptomycetaceae; genus Streptomyces; species Streptomyces sp. NPDC055749. The sequence continues at coordinate 80,857 of NZ_JBSHFH010000006.1, forward strand.
CGCGCACCTTCGTGGAACCCTGGCTGGAGTCGTGGACCGTCAGGTGACCGTCGGCCCATTGCGCGGTGGAGGCATGCGGCTCCATCGGGTGGTTGTGGAGTGCCTCAAGGGTGTACGTGGAATCGATCTGGACCGGGGCCCCGGAGTAGGCCCCGTCGAAGTCCCCGCGTTCGCGGACGGCCGGGTGGCCGCCGTTGGCCTGCTCGGGGGTGTAGAGACCCGGGTGGTCCTCGGTGAGGACGACGTCGTGCCCGCCGCTCTCGTACTCGATCCGCACCGCCCGGGCCCCGGCGCGGGCGGCTTCGAGCGTGTCCGCGACCACGAGCGCGACGGGCCAGCCGCGGTGCGGGACACGGTCGCCCTGGAGGACCGCGAGGATCGGGTCGTCGGGCTCCCCGAGCCGCGGCGCATTGTCGTGCGTGAGGACGGTGTGCACGCCCGGGACAGCGAGGGCGTCGGTGGCCCGGATCGCGGTGATCCGGCCGCGGGCGATCGTGGCGGGGACGGGCCAGGCCCGCAGACAGCCGGGCGGTGACTGTTCCGCCGCGTAGCGTGCGGTGCCGGTGACCTTGTCCCGGCCCTCGCGGCGGACGACGGGCGCGCCCGTGGGCTGGGGGGCGTGGCTCATGCGGGGAGTCCTCGGTTCGTTCAGGGGCGGGGGGCGCCGGACGATGTGGCCCGGGCGGTGAGTTCGGCGAGCGCGCCGACGGCCAGATTGCGGGCGAGGTCCACCTTGAAGGCGTTGCCGCGCAGTGCCCGCGCGGCAACGAGTTCGGCCCGCGCCGCGCGTTCGAAGGTTTCGTGTGTGGCGGGTGCGCCGCGCAGGACCTCTTCGGCGGCGCGGGCGCGCCATGCCTGGTGGGCGAGGCCGCCGAAAGCGAGGGCGACCTGGTCGATACGGCCGTCACGCACGCTCAGGACGGCGGCGACGGAGGCCAGGGCGAAGGCGAACGAGGCGCGGTCGCGGGCTTTGCGGTAGAGGGAGACGGCACCGTCCGGGCTGGGCGGCAGCACCACTTCGGTGATCAGCTCGCCCGGCCGGATCGCCGTGTCCTGCTCGGGACTCCCGCCCGGCAGCCGCTGGAAATCCGTGACGGGGACGGCCCGTTCGCCATCGGGGCCGTGCAGGTGGACCGTGGCGTCGAGGGCGGCGAGCGCGACGGCCATGTCCGATGGGCCGACGGCGACGCACTGTTCGGAGTACCCAAGGACGGCGAGGTCGCGGTGGGAACTCTCGCGTGCGGAACAACCCGCTCCGGGTGTCCGCTTGTTGCACGGTTTGGAGATGTCCTGGAAGTACGGGCAGCGGGTGCGCTGGAGCAGGTTTCCGCCGGTGGTGGCGGCGTTCCGCAGCTGTCCTGACGCACCGGCGAGCAGGGCCTGCGACAGCGCGGGGTAGCGGTTGCGTACGGAGGGGTGCGCGGCGAGGTCGCTGTTGCGTACCGTCGCGCCGATCCGTACGCCCCCTTCGGGGGTGTCGGTCACCCGGTCCAGGGGCAGCCGGCTGACGTCGATGAGCAGATCGGGCGTCTCGACGCCGAGTTTCATGAGGTCGACGAGGTTGGTGCCTCCGCCGAGAAAGCGGGCGCCTGGGTGATCGGCGCAGGCGCGGACCGCCTCCGGCACGGACGCGGGGCGCAGATAGGCGAACGGCTTCACAGGGCCACATCCTCGATGGCCTCGACGATGTGGGGGTAGGCGCCGCAGCGGCAGAGGTTGCCGCTCATCCGTTCGCGGATCTCGTCCCGGCCGAGTGGGGCGGGCGGGATTGCGGAGCCGTCGGGCGGGGCGGCCAGGGCGTCGTGCGAGGTGGCATGGGAGGGGAATCCGTCGGCCGCCTCGCCGAGCATGCCGACGGTCGAGCAGATCTGGCCCGGGGTGCAGTAGCCGCACTGGAGGGCGTCCCGGTCCAGGAACGCCTGCTGGACCGGGTGCAGGCGGTCCCCGTCGGCCAGCCCTTCGACGGTGGTGACCTGGGCGCCGTCGTGGGCCACGGCGAGCAGGAGGCAGCTGTTGACCCGCCGCCCGTCGACAAGCACGGTGCACGCACCGCACTGGCCGTGGTCGCAGCCCTTCTTGGCGCCGGTGAGACCGAGGTGCTGGCGCAGCGCGTCCAGGACGGTGGTGCGGTGATCGAGCGTCAGGGTCCGCGCGGTGCCGTTCACCCGCAGGGTGAGCGTCGACCGGTCGTCGGAGGCGGACCGGAGCTGCCCGGTGCCGACCTCCCCCGGGATGGTGGGATCCATGCGCGAGCACCTTCCGGATCTGGGACTTTTGCCCTGGTTCCTACCAGATCCATGACGATGCCGCGCAGTACCGGGGCGGGCCGGTCGGCACGTGACATCATTCGGGCTACCGGTTGGCCAGCTTCAGCCGTACCTCTTCCTCCTGGTCACCGGCCGCCGTGCCGACGACTTGCACGGCGAACACCTCGGCGAGGTGCCGGCGCAACCGTTCGACCGCCCAGTAACCGCCCTGCACATCCATCAGCACCGGCGCGGCCAGTGGCGGGGGTGCGTCCGCGGCCCTTTCCTCGGTCACATCGACGGTCGCGAACCACACGGTCGGGCGCGTCTGCGACGCCTCCACGGGCTCGTCGTCCGCCGCACGGTCGGAGGCGAAGGAGCCGCGCAGTACGTCGAACACCGTCCGCGCGTCCTCCTTCGCACAACCCGTGACCGCGACCACTACTTCCCGGCCCTCCTGATGGCCTGGTGCCTGCTCTGCCGTGCTGTTCACCGTGATTCCTTCCGGTCGGCCCTGACGGCTCTCCCCTCCAGGCTCACCCCGGGGCCGGACGACTGCGACACGAACGCCACGCGTGAGCGAAACGTATTTCTTCTCAGATCGCCATAAAACATGAATTAAGACGAATACCGGACTGCCCTCGGGCCCTGGGGGTATGCGGCAAGCATGGATGTAACCAACGGAGCCCAGAGTTCCCTCGCCCTCCCCCTCGCCGAGGGCGGCGGTCCGATCGGCGTTGTCATGCCCATCATCGGGGTCGTCCTGGTGGCGCTGCTCATCGGCGCCTTCTGGTGGGGCAGGCGCCGCAGGGACGAGCAGCCGCCCGCACCGCGCCCCGACGAGCAGCCGCACGCGCCGGACCACCGCACCCACATCGCGGAGAGCGGGAAGCATGGCTCGGACCGCTTCCCCGAGGACGGGCGCGGGCTCTCCCCGTACGAGCTCGGCCACCACGGCAACGAGGTGATCCCGCCCGACACGGAACCGCCGAGCGAGCCTCGGTGAGCCACCGCCCGGCGTGGCCGTCGCGGCGGACGGCCGCGCCTCGCCGGGCCGCCCCGGTCGCGTGTTGCGGGAGTGGCCGCGTGCGAAGAGGCTGGTTCTGGCCCCGCGGCACCGAGTACGTCATGCCGCAGAACCGACGAAGGCAGTGGGGACATGACCGGAAGCGAAGCGGGGACGACCTGGGCGGCTGCGCCACTGACCGGGCCCTCCGCACCCTGCTGGGTCAATCTCATGACCCGCGATCTGGACGCCGCGCAGTACTTCTACGGCGCGGTCCTCGGCTGGACCTTCCGGCCGGGCCGGCTGGGCCAGGAATTCTCCGTGGCGCGCCGCGACGGTGTGCCGGTGGCCGGGATCGTGGCCGCGGCATCGGCGTACCAGGTGGCCGTGGCATGGATTCCGTACTTCGCCGTCGATGACGCCGATGTGGCCGCCTCCCGCATCCGCGAACGCAGCGGAACGGTCGCGGTCGGCCCGCTCTCCCTCGGCAAGGGACGCGGGGCCCTGGCCTCCGACCGGGACGGCGCGGTCTTCGGCATCTGGGAGCGGACCGAGGCCGGCGCCACTCCCCGGGCCCCCGACGACCATTCGCACGCCTGGCTCCGGCTGCGGACCAGGAACGCCTTCGACGCCGCGATCTTCTACGGCCAGGTGCTCGACTGGGCCAGCGGGAAGCCCGGCTGCTGCGAGGTGGACTACGTGAAGGACGAGGTCATCGTGCGGTGCGCGGGACGGCCGCTCGCCCGGATCAGCTCAGGCGCGGTCGAGGCGGCACCCGACCCCATGGTCCGCCCGCACTGGCAGGTCCAGTTCCCGGTGACGGACGTGGAGGCGACCGTGACGTCCGCGCTGGAGCACGGTGGCGCGCTCGTCGAGCGGCGTCCGGTGCAGCACGGGCAGGAGGCGACCCTCCGGGACCCGGACGGCGGGCTCTTCACCGTCACGGACGTCGCGACACCTTACGTGGCCGAGGACTGACCTCGGTCCTCCGGACCGGACCGCCCGGAGGACCCGGGGTCCTCGGACGACGGCGGGTCGGCACTGCGTGCCAGCGCCCGGAGCGGGAACACGAACCAGCACACGAAGAACCACAGCGCCATGGCACCCACGAGCCACAGAGCCAGGGAGTTGTGCAGCGCCACCCTCATGATCAGGAGCAGCGCCGAGCACATCGTGCAGAAGAGCAGCCCGAGCCCCACGACGGTCAACCGCGAGGCCCAGACGACCGTCTGCGGCTTCACCCGGCGCCCGGTCAGCAGCCGGTGGTACGAAACCGGCCCGATCAGCGCGGCCACGGTCGCCGATCCCAGCATCACGGTCACCACGTAGATCGTGAGGTCGGTGTCCGAGAGCGTGGTGAAGCGCGGCTGGAAAACCACGGCGAGCAGAAAGCCGAACAGGATCTGTACGCCGGTCTGGGCGACCCGCAATTCCTGGAGCAGATCGTTCCACTGCCGGTCGGCCCGCTCCTCCTCGGTCTCCTCACGGCCGGTGTCCCGCCGGCTGCCGCTGTCGCGGCGTCCGTCGTCCTCAGTGCCCGATGTCGATGACACGGCATGCCTCCATCCTTGAGGCCACGGATTCCATGGTGTCACTCGACTGCCCACGCACCACAACGAGAACCGGCCGATTTCGGCCGCGGAGCCTCGACGACGCGGGATCCGTTGTTATGATCATTCACAGGGCATCGCGCGTCGGTCACCGGCCGGGTGAGGCGTGGAGGTAGCCCGTGAGATGCCCGTTGGAGGCATTCCACAGTGTCGGTCAAGCTGAATCACACCATCGTTCATTGCCGGGACAATCGGGAATCCGCAGATTTCCTGGCGCACATTCTGGGGCTGGAAGCCGGCGAGCCATGGGGCCCCTTCGTCCCACTGGTCCTCGCGAACGACATCACTCTGGACTTCGCGGCCATTCCAGCCGAGTCGATCACCCCGCAGCACTACGCCTTCCTCATTTCGGAGGCGGAGTTCGACACGGCCTTCGCCCGCGTCGAGGAGCTGGGAATCCCGTACTTCGCGGACCCCCATATGAAGCTTCCCGGCGAGATCAACCACAACGACGGCGGCCGGGGCGTGTACTTCCTCGATCCGGACGGTCACGCCATGGAAATCCTGACGGTGCCTTACGGCGGCTGGTCGTAAGGGGTCAGTCGGTGCCGAGCATCAGCTCGGGCCGGTCCCACATCACGGCGGGCGGACTGGCCAGGACGGTTCCGGTCCGTTCGGCGCCGACGCTGCGGTAGAAGCCTTCGGCCGGCGGGTGCGAGACGATGCGCACGCCGGCCGGACCTGCCCGCCGCGCCTCCTGCTTCAGGTGCCCGATGAGCATCCGCCCGATGCCGCGCCCCTGGGCCTCGTCGCCCACGAACATCAGGTCGAGCTCGGGGGGCGCGAGGATCAGCGCGTAGAACCCGAGCACCTGGCCGGTCGTGGTGTCGGCGGCCACGAACACCTGGTGCGTCTCGATGTAGTCGGGGCCGACCCGGTAGCCCTCGACCATGGGCGCGAAGGGACCTTCGTACGCACGCGAGGTCCTGACGAGCCGGGTCAGCCGCTTGGCGTCCCGCGCGGTCGCCCGCCTGATCGCCACGGCACCGCCGGCCGACTCCGTAACGCTTGATCTCATAAGGCGAGTATTACGTACGCGATTCAGTGGTCGGCCGCGGCCACGTCGACGGTGAACGACGCGGTGCGGACCTTGCCCTCGTGCTGGAAGTCGAGGAAGAGCCGATAAGTGCCCGCACTGGGCGCTGTCGCGGTGAACGAGACCTCAGGGCCGGGTCCGCCCTCGTTCGGGTGGACGTGCAGATAGGCCAGGTCGCCGGAGCGCAGGGCGACGAGGTGCCCGTACGCACCGAGGTAGGGCTGGAGGTCGGTGACGGGCTTGCCGTCCTTGCTGACGGTCAGCTCCAGTTCACCGGCCCGTCCCGCGCGCAGTCCGCCGTCGAGGGCGACCCGGTAGCCGTCGACCTCGGCGACGGTGCGGACGGGCGGCATCTTCGCGGGGCTGAATGCCCCGGCCACGGCCAGATCGGCGCCGAGCGTGTGGTTCCTGCTCCCCTCACCTCGCGGGGTGAAGTCGGCGAAGGCCCGGTAGCCACCGGCGGCGGGCAGTTCCACCGGGGTCGACCAGGTGCCGTCGGCCTCCCGCACGGGGTGCAGATGGCGGAAGGTGGTGAGGTCGCGCGAGGCCAGGATGAAGTGGAGTTCCTTGCCGTGCTCGCGGCGGTAGTCCTTGACGTTGTCGCCGTGCTCGTCCTTGATGGCGAACCGGATCTCGCCGCGGTCACCGGCCGTGACCGTCGGCGTTTCGAGCGCCAGGGTGTATCCGCCCTCGGAGATCTCCAGACCGCCCGCGGCAGCTCCTGCCGCACGCTCCCCCGCCGCCTCCCCTCCCTCCTGATGTCCGCCGTGCCCGTCGCCGTCGGCCATCTCCGGCTGCTTCGGCTGTTGCTTCTCCTGCCCCGCGTGCTGCTGCCCGCCGTGCTGCGAAGCGGGGTCGAACACGGGGTCGGCGCCCATGCCGACGCCGTACGCGGTGCCGAATGTCGCGGCGAGCGCGGCAGCGAAGGCGGTGATCTTCAGTCCGGTGTTCATGGCGGTCTCCCCAGAGGTGACAGGTGCGCTTCCGACACCCATCAACATACCCCCTGGGGGTATCAAGTCAAGCCCGCGGGATCAGGCGGGCACGGCAAGATCGGCGCGCAGCCGCTCCACCACCGGCCGGGGCAGCCGCAGTCCGTCCCGTATGTAGCCGTCGAGCCCGCCCCACCGCTCGTCCACCGCGTCCAGTGCCGCTTCCAGGTAGCGCGGGCGGACCTCGATGACCGCGGAGGCGATGTCCGGGGAGCCGCCCGCGTCGAGGAAGCCCTGCACGTACGGCGCGAAGGCGGCCCGCACGGCCGGGTTGACGGCCAGGAACTCCGCCCGCACCGCCTCCCTCGACGCACCGGCGATCAGCAGGAGCAGCGCGGCGGCCCAGCCGGTGCGGTCCTTGCCCGCCGTGCAGTGGAAGAGGACCGGCCTGGCCCGCGGATCGGCCGCCGTCTCCAGAAAGGCCCGGTAGGCAGCCGCGGCACCCGGCGAGAGCACCATCTGCCGGTACGTCTCCGCGAACAGGTCCTCGGCCCTGCCGCCGCCGAGCACCCTCTCGGCCCCCGCCGGATCGGAGAGCAGCGCCTTGAGCCGGGCGGGCGCGACGCCGGGCTTGTCCCCGAGCACATCGGCGACGAACAGCCGGGCGCCCGGGGGCAGCCGGTCGGGGGCCCACTGCCGCTCGTCGGCGGTACGCAGGTCGACGACGGTACGGATACCGAGCGCGGCCACCGCCATGTCGTGCTCGGTGTCGAGGTCGCTCAGCTGCCCCGAGCGCAGCAGGATCCCCTGTCGCATCCTGCGGTCGTGCGCGAGGGCGATACCGCCCAGGTCGCGCAGATTGAAGACGGTGGAGGCCGGGACGGCCCGGGCGGTCTGCACGATCATCTGCCTCTTTCCCGACGAACTGCACAAGCCAGGAGACTTGCCACATAATAGGCATCGCATGGCCGGTTCCCCCCGCTGAGCGCGGCGGCCGGGTCAAGCCTTCCCCGGCAGCGCGGACACGCCGGATACGCCACGGTCCGTTAAGGATCAAGTGCGACCCCGGGAGGGCAAGGTCACAGCCGGTCACCCGCTGTGGCTCAAATGCCTGCCCTAGCATCTGAGCATGACGGTCCTGCCTGCTGACGGGCTTCCTCTGGCCGCCGAGTTCCCTGACCCTTCCCACGACCAGTGGCAGCGCCTTGTCGAAGGCGTGCTCCGCAAGTCGGGCAAGGAAGTCTCGGGCACGGCCGCTGAGGAAGCACTGTCCACCGCACTGGAGGACGGGCTCACCACCCGACCCCTCTACACCTCGAACGACACCTCGCCCGGTACGGGTTTTCCCGGCTTCGCGCCCTTCACCAGGGGCGGCAAGGCCGAAGGGAACACCGCCGGCGGCTGGGACGTGCGCCAGCGCCACACGCTGACGGACCCCGCGCGCCTGAACGAGGCCGTGCTCGCCGATCTGGAGAACGGCGCCACGTCCCTGTGGCTGACCGTGGGCGGGCCCGCCGGGATTCCGGCCTCCGGCCTCGCCCGCGCCCTGGACGGCGTACTCCTCGACCTGGCCCCTGTCGCGCTCGACGCGGGCGGTGAATTCGAGCCCGCCGTACGGGAGTTGCTGCGGCTCAACGAGGAGCGGGGCGTACCGAAGGAGGCCGTGCGCGGCAGTCTCGGCGCGGACCCCCTGGGCCACGCGGCGCGTACCGGCACGGAGCCGGACCTCGACGCCGCCGTCCACTGGGCACAGGTCTGCGACCGCGAGTACCCCGGTCTGCGCGCGCTGACCGTGGACGCGTTGCCGTACCACGAGGCGGGCGGCTCGGCCGCCGAAGAGCTGGGCTTCGCGCTGGCGACCGGTGTCGCCTACGTGCGGGCGCTGACCGGGGCGGGGCTCTCCGTCGACGCGGCGTTCGCCCAGCTGGAGTTCCGCTTCGCGGCCACCGCCGACCAGTTCCTGACCATCGCCAAACTGCGCGCCGCACGTCTGGTCTGGGCGCGGGTCGCCGAGGTGTGCGGGTCCGCGGACGCCGGGGCGCAGCGTCAGCACGCGGTGACCTCGTCGGTCATGATGACGCGCCGCGATCCCTGGGTGAACATGCTGCGGACCACGCTCGCGTGTCTCGGGGCGGGCGTCGGCGGCGCGGATTCCGTGACCGTGCTGCCGTTCGACCACGCACTGGGTCTGCCCGACGCGTTCGCGCGGCGCATCGCCCGCAACACCTCGACGATCCTGATGGAGGAGTCGCACCTGGCGCGGGTCATCGACCCGGCGGGCGGCTCCTGGTACGTGGAGCGGCTCACCGCCGAACTGGCCGCCGCCGCCTGGGAGTTCTTCCAGGAGATCGAGCGGGCGGGCGGCCAGGCCGCCGCCCTGCGTTCCGGTATGGCAGGTGAGCGGCTCGCGGCCACCTGGGCGGCCCGCAGCAGGAATCTGGCGCGGCGCAAGGAGGCGGTGACCGGGGTCAGCGAGTTCCCGAACCTGGCGGAGCCCGCCGTGGAGCGCGAAGCGGCGCCCGGCGCCGGTGACGGATCGGGCGGCGGACTGCCGAAGGTCCGCCGGGACGAGGCGTTCGAGGCACTGCGGAGCCGGTCCGACGTCCACCTGGCGTCCTCGGGCAGCCGCCCCACGGTGTTCCTCGCGGCGCTGGGACCGGCCGCGACGCACACGGCACGGGCGTCGTTCGCTTCGAATCTCTTCCGGGCGGGCGGCATCGAGCCCGTCCACGATCCCGTCTCGGTCGACGCCTCGACGGTCGCCGGTGCCTTCGCCGCAAGTGGTGCGACGATCGCGTGCCTGTGTTCCAGTGACGCGCTCTACGCCGAGCAGGCCGACGCGGTCGCCGCCGAGCTGAAGGCGGCCGGCGCCGAGCAGGTGTTCCTCGCGGGACGACCCGGCGAGTACACCTGTGTCGACGGCTACGTCTTCGCCGGCTGCGATGTGGTCGCCGTCCTCTCCTCCGTACTCGACCGCATGGGAGTGGCGTGATGCAGAACCCCCGAACCACCCCCGGTACCGCTGCGGCGAATCCGGTCCCCGACTTCTCCGAGATCCCGCTCGCCGCGGCGGTCGCCCCAGAGGCGTCCGCCGACCGCTGGCGCGGCGCGGTGAAGGAGGCGACCGGCCTGTCCGAGGACGCTCTTCTCTGGGAGACACCGGAGGGCATCGCGGTCAAGCCGCTGTACACGGACGAGGACGTGGAAGGTCTCGACTTCCTCGGGACGTACCCGGGCATCGCCCCGTATCTGCGCGGCCCCTACCCGACGATGTACGTCAATCAGCCGTGGACCATCCGGCAGTACGCGGGATTCTCCACGGCCGAGGAGTCCAACGCCTTCTACCGGCGCAACCTCGCGGCCGGGCAGAAGGGCCTCTCGGTCGCCTTCGACCTCCCGACCCACCGCGGCTACGACAGCGACCATCCCCGGGTGACGGGCGACGTCGGCATGGCGGGCGTGGCGATCGACTCGATCTACGACATGCGTCAGCTCTTCGACGGCATTCCGCTGGACAAGATGTCGGTGTCGATGACGATGAACGGCGCGGTGCTTCCCGTGCTGGCGCTGTACATCGTGGCCGCCGAGGAACAGGGCGTGGCGCCCGAGAAGCTCGCCGGGACCATTCAGAACGACATCCTCAAGGAGTTCATGGTCCGCAACACCTATATCTACCCGCCGGGTCCTTCGATGCGGATCATCTCCGACATCTTCGCGTTCACCTCGCAGAAGATGCCCCGGTACAACTCGATCTCCATCTCCGGCTATCACATCCAGGAGGCCGGTGCGACGGCCGACCTGGAGCTGGCGTACACGCTGGCCGACGGGGTGGAGTATCTGCGCGCCGGACGCGACGCGGGTCTGGACGTCGACGCGTTCGCTCCGCGTCTGTCGTTCTTCTGGGCGATCGGCATGAACTTCTTCATGGAGATCGCGAAGCTGCGGGCAGCACGGCTGCTGTGGGCGAAGCTGGTCAAGGAGTTCGAGCCGAAGAACGCCAAGTCGCTCTCGCTGCGCACCCATTCGCAGACCTCCGGTTGGTCGCTGACCGCGCAGGACGTGTTCAACAACGTCACCAGGACCTGTGTGGAGGCGATGGCCGCCACCCAGGGGCACACCCAGTCGCTGCACACCAACGCTCTGGACGAGGCCCTGGCCCTGCCGACTGACTTCTCGGCGCGGATCGCCCGCAACACGCAGCTGCTGCTCCAGCAGGAGTCGGGTACCTGCCGGGTCATCGACCCGTGGGGTGGCAGTGCGTACGTGGAGAAGCTCACGCACGACCTGGCGCAGCGGGCCTGGCAGCACATCGAGGAGGTCGAGGCCGCGGGCGGTATGGCCAAGGCCATCGACGCCGGCATCCCCAAGCTCCGGATCGAGGAGGCCGCGGCCCGTACGCAGGCGCGGATCGACGCCGGGCGCCAGCCCGTCATCGGGGTCAACAAGTACCGGGTGGAGACCGACGAGAAGATCGACGTGCTCAAGGTCGACAACTCCTCGGTCCGCACCCAGCAGATCGAGAAACTGCGGCGACTGCGCGAGGAGCGCGACGAGTCGGCCTGCCAGGAGGCGCTGCGGGCCCTGACGGAGGCCGCCGGGCGGGAGCCCGGTCCGGGTCTCGAAGGCAACCTGCTGGCGCTGGCGGTCGACGCGGCCCGCGCGATGGCCACGGTCGGCGAAATCTCGGACGCGCTGGAGAAGGTGTACGGCAGGCACGCGGGCCAGATCCGTACGATCTCCGGGGTGTACCGCAAAGAGGCAGGAGAGTCCCCCGCCGTGGACCGCACCCGCACACTGGTCGACGCGTTCGAGGAGGCGGAGGGCCGTCGTCCGCGCATCCTCGTCGCCAAGATGGGCCAGGACGGGCACGACCGCGGCCAGAAGGTGATCGCTACGGCCTTCGCCGACCTCGGCTTCGACGTCGACGTCGGCCCGCTCTTCCAGACGCCGGGCGAGGTCGCGCGGCAGGCCGTGGAGGCGGACGTGCACATCGTGGGCGTCTCCTCGCTGGCCGCCGGGCACCTCACCCTCGTACCGGCGCTCCGCGAGGAGCTGGCGGCGGAGGGGCGCGAGGACATCATGATCGTGGTCGGCGGTGTGATTCCGCCGCAGGACATCGAGGCGCTGCACACGGCGGGCGCCACCGCGGTGTTCCCGCCCGGCACGGTGATCCCGGACGCGGCCCACGACCTGGTCACGCGGCTCGGTGCCGCGCTCGGCCACGAGCTGTGAGCCGCTGACCGGATGCCTCCCACGATCGACATCGACAGCTATGCGGAGGGGGTACTCGACGGGAAGCGGGCGTACATCGCGCGCGCCATCACTCTCGTCGAGTCGACCCGCCCCCAACACCGGCTCCTGGCCCAGCAGTTGCTGAGCCGGCTGCTGCCGCATGCGGGCCGGGCCCGGCGCATCGGCATCAGCGGCGTACCGGGCGTGGGCAAGTCCACGTTCATCGACGCGCTCGGCACCATGCTCACGGGCCTCGGGCACCGGGTCGCGGTGCTGGCCGTCGACCCGTCGTCCACCAGGACCGGCGGTTCGATCCTGGGCGACAAGACCAGGATGGAGCGGCTGGCCGTGGACGGCCGCGCCTTCGTCCGCCCCTCCCCGAGCGCGGGAACGCTCGGCGGGGTGGCCAAGGCCACCCGCGAGTCCATCGTGGTGATGGAGGCGGCGGGCTACGACGCCGTCCTCGTGGAGACGGTCGGGGTCGGGCAGTCGGAGACGGCGGTCGCCAATATGGTCGACACGTTCCTCCTGCTGACGCTGGCCCGGACCGGCGATCAGCTCCAGGGCATCAAGAAGGGCGTCCTGGAGCTGGCGGACGTCATCGCGGTCAACAAGGCCGACGGCCCGCACGAGCGCGACGCCAGATCGGCGGCGCGTGAGCTGGCGGGCGCACTGCGGCTGATGCATCCGGCGGACGCCGCCTGGACTCCCCCGGTGCTCACGTGCAGCGCCCGCGAGTCGAGCGGCCTGGACACGCTGTGGGAGCGGCTGGAGCAGCACCGCACTCTGCTCGATTCCACGGGCCGGCTGACGGTGAAGCGCCGGGAGCAGCAGGTCGACTGGACGTGGGCGATGGTGCGCGACGAACTGCTGGACAGTCTGCGCAACCACCCTGCGGTGCGGGAGCTCTCTCCGGCTCTCGAACAGCGCGTACGCGAGGGCGAGTTGACGGCCACGCTCGCAGCCGAGCAGATCCTCGGTGCCTTCCGCGGCGGTCCGTCCGACTGAGGTGGCGTGGGGGGGGGGCCCCCCCGGGCCCCCCCCCCCCGGGAGAGACAAGGGCCACACCGGGGGGGGGGGGGGGGGTGTGTTTTTTGGGGTTTGTTGGCGGATTA
>NZ_JBSHFH010000006.1:94043-215465 GCF_053617235.1 Streptomyces sp. NPDC055749
CTGGGGTTCGGGGGGGGCGTTTGGCGGCCCCCGACCGCCGCCGCCCTGACCCGGGGGGCTTCCCGGGGGGGCCCGCCCGACGGGGGGGGGGGGGCGGCCCCCCCGGGCGCCCCACCACCGCTCGTAAATCGCAGTGCACCTGCCTGGGGGCATCAGGTACAGTTTTTTCGTCCTGTTGTCTCCGATAGAGGTGGACGTTGCGCATCTGAGGTTCGCGATCATCGCGCCGTACGGCAGTCGCCGTACGCCCGTCACGCTGTAGCCGGCTTCATGCCGCCCGTGACCCTGCGCGGATGCGACCTCGGTGCATGGGCCGTCCTCTCGTTCTCCGGAGGCCCACACCCCCGTCCTTTCCCGGTTCGGTCGCCGCGTGGTGCTCGCATACGACGCCCCCATCCCTGCGTTTGCGACTGCGAGAATCCTCATGACCCATCCCATCGCGCCCAGCGCCTCCGTGACGTCCTCAGCCCTGTCGTTCCGCTGGCCGGACGGCACAGCGGTCTTCGACGGGCTCTCCCTCACCATCGGCCGGGGCAGCACCGGTCTGGTCGGTGCGAACGGCTCCGGTAAATCCACCCTGCTGCGGCTGCTGGCCGGCCGGCTGCGTCCCTCCCAGGGATCGGTGAGCGTCACCGGAAACGTCGCCTACCTCCCGCAGAACATCACGCTCGACACGTCACTGCGCGTGGACCAGGCCCTGGGCGTCGCAGAGCGGCGCGCCGCTCTGCGCGCCATCGAGGCCGGAGACGTCGACGAGGCGCACTTCGAGACGGTCGGTGACGACTGGGACGTCGAGGAGCGGGCCCTGGCGACCCTGGGCTCGCTCGGACTCTGCGAGGTCGGCCTCGACCGCACCGTGGGCGAGCTGTCGGGCGGGGAGACCGTGCTGCTGCGCCTGGCCGCCCTGCTGCTGGAGCGTCCCGAGGTCCTGCTCCTCGACGAGCCGACCAACAATCTCGACGTGTTCGCGCGCCGCCGTCTGTACGACGCCGTCGGCTCCTGGCGCTCCGGAGTGCTGGTCGTGGTCAGCCACGACCGTGAACTGCTGGAGCGGGTGGACCGGATCGCCGAGCTGCGATCGGGTTCGGTGAGCTGGTACGGGGGCGGCTGGTCCCTGTACGAAGAGACTCTGGCCACCCAGCAGGAGGCGGCCGGGCGGCTGCTGCGGGCCGCCGATGCCGATGTGCGTCGGCAGAAGCGCGAACTGGAGGAGTCGCGGATCAAGGTGGCCCGCCGCGAGCGGCACAGCAAGAAGATGGACGCCCAGCGCAGAGCTCCGCGCATCGTCGCGGGCGAGAAGAAGCGGTCCGCGCAGGAGTCGGCGGACAAACTCCGCGGCGTACACGAGGACCGGCTCGTGGAGGCGCGTGAGCGGCGTGAGGAGGCCGCGGACGCGATCCGTGACGACGCCGAGATCCGTGTGAGCCTTCCGCACACCGCCGTGCCCGCGGGACGCACCGTACTGGCCCTGGACCAGCTGCGCCCCGGGTACGGCAGGCTGCGCGAGGCCACGATGCGTGTGCAGGGCCCCGAACGCGTCGCCCTGGTCGGCCGCAACGGCTCGGGCAAGACCACGCTCCTGCGCATCCTCGCCGGGGAGCTCGCCCCGCTGTCCGGGGAGGCCAGGGCGTACGTACCCCTGCGGTTCCTCCCGCAGCGGCTGGACGTCCTGGACGAGGAGCTGAGCGTCGCCGCGAACGTGGCCCGCATGGCTCCCGGCGTCACCGACAACCACATCCGGGCGCAGCTCGCCCGCTTCCTGTTCAAGGGGGCTCGCGCGGAGCAGCAGGCGGCCACGCTGTCGGGCGGCGAACGCTTCCGCGCCGCTCTTGCCGCCACGATGCTCGCAGCGCCGGCCCCGCAACTGCTGATGCTGGACGAGCCGACCAACAACCTGGACCTGGCCAGCGTCCGGCAGCTGACGAGCGCGCTCGGCTCCTACGAGGGAGCGCTTCTGATCGCCAGTCACGATCTGACGTTCCTCGATTCGGTCGGCATCACGCGCTGGCTGCTGCTCGGGGAAGAGCTCCGGGAGACCAGCGCCGAGGAGGTCCGCGAGCTGCTCGAATCACCGGAGGCCGACTGAGACACGGGAGGGGAAGGCCGGGCGCGTAATTCAGGAGACCCCGGCGGGCGGGTCGGCCATAGTGGGGCCATGTCCGCAGGCGCGCACGAACTGCTCGGCTTCCCCCCCGATGCCCGCGTTCTCCTCGTCAACTGCGACGACTTCGGGATGTATCACTCGGTCAACGCGGCGGTCGTCGACTCCATCGAGCAGGGCATCGCTTCCTCGTGCAGTCTCATGGTTCCGTGCCCGTGGGCGCTGCACGCGATGCATCTGCTCGGCCAACGGCCGCACATCCCGTTCGGGATCCATCTCACGCTCGTGTGCGACACGACGCACTACCGCTGGGGTCCCCTCACCGCCAGGGAGAAGGTCCCCTCGCTGCTGGACGCGAACGGGGAGCTGTACACCCCGGCCGGTATTCCCGGCCTCCTCGCCAGGGCCCGCCCGGCGGAGGTGGAGCTGGAGTTCCGCGCACAGATCGACGCCGTCATCGGCGCCGGTCTGGCGCCGACGCACCTGGACTGGCACTGCCTCGCGGACGGCGGACGCGAGGACATCCTCGACCTGACCGTGGCGCTGGCCCGGGAGTACGGTCTCGCGGTACGCGTCTGGGGCGAACCGGGACGCCCGAAAGTCCGGCTCCAGGGGCTGCCGGTCACGGACCACGATTTCCTGGACAGTTTCTCGCTGGGCCTCGACGACAAGCCGGACCGCTATGCCGGACTGTTGCGCGCGCTGCCGCCCGGGCTCAGCGAGTGGGCCGTCCATCCCGGTCTCGGCGACGCCGAGTCCCGGGCCATCGACCCCGACGGCTGGCGGGTGCGGCTGACCGACTACGAGTTCCTGACGTCTCCCCGGGCCCGCGAACTCCTCGACGAGGAAGGCATCTTCGTCGTCGACTACCGGCCCGTGCAGGACGTGTGGGCCCGCACCGGTGACGGGACGCTCTAGGCAGTTTCGTTCTTCACCCGTCGCCTACAATGGGCCGTGCTACAGTGCAAATGGCACGTGTGTACGCCCCTCCTTTCCGGGCGCCGGTGCTGTTCTCGTTTCTCGTTCCACTCGCTGTTGCGCCCGTCCTTTCACGACCGGCGATCAAGCTTCTCTTTTCTCTCCGTTCGGCCTTCTGTCCGGCCCCGGGTTCTCATTCCCGTGTACGGGGCGTGATTCCACCGCCTCCGCCGTTCGCCGGACCCCCATATCGCCATGTCCGCGAAAGGACTTCCCATGACCAGCACACTCGAACGCCCCGTTGCCAAGCAGGACGAGCCCGTGCGTACCGCCGGTGTCCTCGACACCGCGCAGAACGGACACGGCGTACTGCGCACCGACGGCGGCCACCCCTCCCCCGGCGACATCCAGGTGTCGTCCTCCCTGATCCGCCGGCACGGCCTGCGCCGAGGCGATCTGGTCGAGGGCGCCTGCGACAAGCCCCGCGCCCTCAGCCGGGTCGACCGCGTCAACGGCCTTGCGCCGCAGGCCCTTCGGGCCCGGCCGCACTTCCGTGACCTCACCCCTCTGCACCCACGGGAGCGGCTCCGTCTGGAGACCCCGACGGGCGGGCCCGCGATGCGCCTCGTCGATCTGATGGCGCCGATCGGAAAGGGGCAGCGCGGACTGATCGTCGCGCCGCCCCGTACCGGCAAGACGGTGCTCCTCCAGCAACTCGCCGCAGCCGTGGCCACGAACCACCCGGAATGCCATCTGATGGTGGTGCTCCTCGACGAACGCCCGGAGGAGGTCACAGACATGCGCCGGTCGGTACGGGGCGAGGTGTACGCCTCCACCTTCGACCGGCCCGCGAAGGAGCACATCGCCCTCGCCGAACTGGCCGTGGAACGCGCGAAGCGCCTCGTCGAGCAGGGCCGGGACGTGGTGATCCTCCTCGACTCCCTCACCAGGCTCTGCCGGGCCCACAACAACGCGGCGGGTGCGGGCGGCCGGACCCTGAGCGGCGGCGTCGACGCGGCGGCGCTCACCGGCCCCAAGCAGGTCTTCGGTGCGGCGCGCCTGGCCGAGGAGGGCGGCTCGCTGACCATCCTGGCGACCGCGCTCGTGGAAACCGGCTCCCGGGCCGACGACTACTTCTTCGAAGAGCTCAAGAGCACCGGCAACATGGAATTGCGGCTGGACCGCTCGCTCGCGGAGAAGCGGATCTTCCCGGCCGTCGACATCGCCCCGTCCGGCACGCGGCGCGAGGAACTGCTGCTGCCCGCACCGGAGTTGGCGGCGGTACGGGGGCTGCGGCGCGCGCTGCGGTCCAGGGACGGGCAGACCACCCTGGAAGCGCTGCTGGCCAAGATCCGCAGCACCCCGGACAACGCGGCCTTTCTCCGGCAGGTGCACCAGACCGTGCCCGGCGCCTGAACGCCGGGCACGGAGGGTTCCGGTCGGTTCCGGTCGCGGACGCGCCGCGGCACCCTGCGGCGCCGCGGCGCGCGGGATCACCCCGCGGCGTTCAGCGCTGCGGAGACCAGCGCCCGGGCCTCGTCCTGGACTTCCGCCAGGTGGTCAGGTCCCTGGAAGCTCTCCGCGTACACCTTGTAGACGTCCTCCGTGCCGGAGGGCCGGGCGGCGAACCAGGCGCTGTCGGTGCAGACCTTGAGGCCGCCGATGGCCGCGCCGTTGCCGGGAGCCTCGGTGAGGACGGCCGTGATGGGTTCACCGGCCAGCGTGTCAGCCGTGACCTGCTCCGGGGAGAGCCGGGCCAGGACCGCCTTCTCCTCACGGGTCGCGGGAGCGTCGACGCGGGCGTACGCGGGATCGCCGAAGCGTGCGGTGAGCTCACCGTAGTGCTGGGAGGGCGTGGAACCCGTGACGGCGGTGATCTCGGAGGCCAGCAGGGCGAGCAGGATGCCGTCCTTGTCCGTGGTCCACACGCGGCCGTCGCGGCGCAGGAACGAAGCGCCGGCCGACTCCTCGCCGCCGAAGCCAAGACTGCCGTCGAAGAGCCCGTCGACGAACCACTTGAATCCCACCGGCACCTCCGTCAGCGGACGGCCGAGGTCGGCGGCGACCCGGTCGATCATGGAGGAGGAGACCAGGGTCTTGCCGATGCCCGTACCGGCCGGCCAGCCCTCGCGGTGGGAGTACAGATAGCGGATGGCGACGGCGAGATAGTGGTTCGGATTCATCAGCCCGCCGTCGGGGGTGACGATGCCGTGCCGGTCGGCGTCGGCGTCGTTCCCGGTGGCGATGGTGTACGCGTCGCGCTGCGCGATCAGCGAGGCCATGGCGTACGGGGAGGAGCAGTCCATACGGATCTTCCCGTCCCAGTCCAGCGTCATGAAGCGCCAGGTGGGGTCGGCGAGCGGGTTGACCACCGTGAGGTCGATGCGGTGGCGTTCGGCGATGCGCCCCCAGTAGGCGACGGATGCACCGCCGAGCGGGTCGGCGCCGATGCGGATTCCGGCATCGCGGACGGCGTCCAGGTCGAGGACGGACGGCAGGTCGTCCACGTAAGCGGAAAGGAAGTCGTGACGGCCCGTCGTGTCGGCGGCCAGCGCCCGGGCGTACGGAACGCGGCGGACCTCCTTCAGCCCGCCCTCGATGAGGGTGTTGGCCCGGTCCTGGATCCACGACGTGGCGTCCGAGCCGGCCGGGCCGCCGTGCGGCGGGTTGTACTTGAAGCCGCCGTCGCCCGGGGGGTTGTGCGAAGGGGTCACCACGATGCCGTCGGCGAGGCCGACCGTGCGGTTCCGGTTGTACGTCAGGATGGCGTGCGAGACGGCCGGCGTCGGGGTGTAGCCGTCGTCCGAGTCGATCAGGACCGTGGCGCCGTTGGCGGCCAGGACCTCCAGGGCGGTCACCCGGGCGGGTTCGGACAGCGCATGGGTGTCGGCACCGAGGAACAGCGGTCCGTCGGTGCCCTGGCGCGCCCGGTAGTCGCAGAACGCCTGGGTGGTCGCGGCGATGTGGTCCTCGTTGAAACCGGCCGTGAGAGCGCTGCCGCGGTGCCCCGAGGTGCCGAAGGCGACGCGTTGGCCGGGCTCCGCCGGGTCGGGGTGGACGGCGTAATAGGCCGTCACCAGCCGTGCCACGTCCACCAGATCTCCTGGCTGTGCCGGCTGTCCGGCCCGTTCGTGCACCATCTGATCTCCTACGTCTCGGTCGGCCGCCTGCTGTTGCGCCTGATTCTGCCCTCCGGCCCGGCCGCCCTTCACCGGGCATGGCCGGAATGCCGGGCCTTTCAGGTCTTGACCGGTTCCTGCGGCGGCCCGACAGTGGGGTGCGGCCTCGGCCGCCTGCGACAGGCCCCAGGGACGGGGTGGGGGTGGGGACTCATGCAGCTCATCGACGTGTCCGGCTACGCGGTGCGCTCGGCCGTGATCATGATGCGGCGCAAGGACACGCCCCTGACCTTCATGCTCTTCCCGATGGTCCACGTCGCTTCCCCGGCGTTCTACGCCCGTGTGAAGAGGCGGCTCGCCGAGTGCGATCTGATCGTGCTGGAGGGAATCAAGGGGAAGTCGCGGCGGGCGTCCATGCTGCTGCTCGCCTACCGGTTCGCGCCCCGGAGGCGCCGCAACGGACTGGTGGAGCAGACTTCGGCGAACGTACTGCCTCCTGGGGTGCCGGTGCTGTCCCCGGACGTGAGCGCGGTCGAAGCCATGGACGAGCTACGCAAGCTGCCACGCTGGATGTACTGGTCGCTGCTTGCCTGGGCCCCGGTCATGGGCCTGGTCTTCGCGCTGCGGGGACCGCGCGCCTTCCTGGACCCGGATCTGACCGTCGAGGACCTGCCCTCCACGGCCCGCGCGGAGATGCTGGCGGACAACGAGCTGGAACACGCGCTGCTCGACCGGCGTGACGCGCAGCTGCTCACCGCGCTGGCGCGGATACACGACGAACGGTGGCAGGAACCGATCACCGTGGCCGTGGTCTACGGTGCGGCGCACATGCCCGCGGTGGTCTACGGCCTGCTGGACACGTACGGGTACCGACCTCGCGACGGAGAGTGGTTCACGGTCTACGTACCCGATCCGTGACCGCCGCCTTCGTTCACCGTCCACGTGCCAGGTGGACGCGCCCGTGTCGCGGAGGGCGGGTTTCCGACGTCGACTGGTGGTGAACCGATTCCCGACGAGGAGTACGTGATGCCTGCAGGATCCAGCCGCAAACGTGAGCGCCAGTACGAGCACGTCAAGGAGAGCGCCGAGAAGCGCGGCGAGCCCGAGAAGCGCGCGAAGGAGATCGCCGCGCGCACGGTGAACAAGGAGCGGGCACGCGCGGGCGAGGCGAAGACCGCGAGCAGGACGTCGACCCACGACCCGAAGTCCGCCTCGCAGCGGGGCGGCGAGCGCTCGCACAGCGGCGCCCAGGGGCCCACCAGGGACCAGCTGTACGCAGAGGCCAGGAAGAAGAACATCGAGGGCCGTTCAACGATGAACAAGGACCAGCTCCTCAAGGCCGTCGGCCGCTGATCCGTCTCCGCTTCAGGGGCCACCTCAGGGGCCGGACGTGCGGCGGGCCCTCGCTTCCGCTTCCGCTGTGCGGCCGGCGGCTTCGTAACGCCGCCCCTCCGCCTTCAGGCGTTCGTCCCCGAGGGCGGCTCCGTCCGCCTTCAGTATCGCGCCCTTCGCCCTCATGACCTTGGCTCGGATGAGCTCTGCGTGCCTTCCCATGTCCTGCCTGTTCCTCCTCGGCCGGTGCCGTATGCCATATGCGGTGTGCGGTTTGCGGTGTGCGGCTGCATTCGGGACTCGGCCCGAATTGCGCACATGGACGGCATTTCCGGTATGCCGCTTTTGAAACATGCGTGGCGCCGCCCTTCTGAGCTCACAGACAGTTGCCGCTGCGGCGCGCCGGGGCCAAACTGGATGAAAGCTGCACGAGAAGGGAGTGGGTCATGATCCTGCTCGGAGTCATTCTTCTCGTCATCGGGCTCGTGGCCGGCATCGGCATTCTGTGGACGATCGGCATCGTGCTCGTGGTGATCGGAGTCGTCCTGTGGATCCTCGGATCGATGGGGCACGCAATAGCTGGACGAAAGCACTACTGGTAGATCGTCGATCACGTAGGACCCAGCACACCACCGACGGCAGCGACTGCGCCACGGTCGCACCACCCGTGCCGTCGGTCGGCGTGCTGCCCGCAGCCGGGATCGGCCGGGACCCCTCTCAGTACCAGAACGCTTTGACGACTGCCTTTCCTCCGGTCGAGGTGCGGTGGTAGAAGGCACGCAGGGCGGTGTGGTGGTCGTCGTAGATGCGCTTGACGTCTCCCTCCGCCCACCCCGGGCCGAACGCCTCCCGGAACCGGGGATCGGCTGATGCCCAGAGGGCATCGAACGAGACGTCCGCGAGAAAGGCCGACGCCCGTCGCGTCGCATCCGGTGCGAGGCAGACGAACGGCGGCTTCTCGTCCGCGGGGCTGTAGTGGACGATGTCGCCGCCGAAGACGGGCAGCTCCCAGGTACCGTCCCGCCCCTCGGGGAGACGACTGGCCGCTTCATAGAGTTCGTGAACAGAACCGAAGTCCTTCTCGATGGACTCCGCGATTCCCGCGTCGTGCTCCGCCCGATGGACGTCCCAGTCCCACGCGGCGCCCATGAACTCCTCGAGCCAGGCGTGGTCGTGCCTGATCTCGGAGTGCTCGACAGCGCGCAGATGCATATGGAAACTCATGGCCCACCCCTCGTCCCGAGCGACCCGGCGTCCACGGGCCGTCAAAGCTCAGACACTATTCCGGGGCACTGACACAGGAACCTGGCGGCGACGGTCATGCACGGCCCGCCCTCCGGGTCGACTCCCGGGCCGGGCATGGCAAGTTGACCCGGCCGGTGAGGCGTTTCGTAAGATCATGGAAAATTCGGAGTGGAGGGGCCAGGTCGGATGGCAACGCGGCGCAAGAACGGCAGAAGCGGCAGAGGCGCCAGGGACGCCAGCCGAAAGGAGAACTGCGGCGACGCGTGCGCCGACAGTTGTTTCTGGAGTCGCACCTGCTGCCCGGACATGTGGCTCATCTCCTTCCTCCTAGTTGTGCTGCCTCGGGCAGCCGGGCCGTCAAGCCGTGCTGGTGATGATCCGGCGGCGCCCCGTCCGCGTGGCCGGGCGGCGGGCGCGCTGCATGAGGGCGTCCGGCGCTACCGGGCGAAGGTCAGCCCGGTGTTGCCCGCGTGCTGTCCGTACACGCCGAGCTGTTCCACGTACGCCGTCAAGGCGCTGCATCGGCATGGTGCGCTGCGTGGTGGGTGGCTGGTCCTGGGGCGTCTCCTGCGGTGCCGGCCGGGAGCTGCCCGGGCGCGGGGGTTCCACGATCCAGTGCCCGTCTGAGTGTTGGGACGCGTGAAGGGGCCCGGCTGGTGCCGGGCCCCTTCACTTCTCGTAGCGGGGACAGGATTTGAACCTGCGACCTCTGGGTTATGAGCCCAGCGAATTCCCGCCGACCGGACACAGGCCGGCCGACACGGTGGCCTACGACGGCGACCCACGCCACTGCGGATGACCACCCGCGGCGGCTCTCATGTTGCCGTCCCAGCGATGGGCTTGCTGGGCCGCGTCCCGTCCGGTCAGCAGTTCAGCTGCCTGATGCTGCACGTGATCAGCCGCCAGCCGAGCTGCGGCGACGACGTCACCACATTCGCGTACCAGGTCCTCATAGATCGGCAGGTGATCGTTTTCGGTGGAAGTGCGTGTCACAGTCGACCCTTCAGTCGCCGTTACTTCCCTGCATGGCTATCGGCAAGGAAGGCGCCGGCGACAGTGGTTCGTGGCGATCGGTAAAGACCGGTCCGCTGTCAGGCTCGGTTGAGCCGGGCAGCGATCCCATGGCCGATCAGCAAGTACATGGCAGCCGGAAGGCCATAATTGAGGGTGACCCGCAGCCCCTCGGTGTCCATCGTGAAAATGTCCTGCGCCCACCAGGCCAGCCAGTCCGCCGTTCCCCGCACGAACTCGACGAACACATTCGCCTGGTTCGCGTCGAGCAGGAACAACAGGATCCACAGGCCGAGCAGACCTGCCGCGATGTCGGCGATCGTGCAGATGGTGAGGGCGGTGCGCCGCGTGGCGGTCCGGTGACGCACGGGGCGGTCCGGCGGCGGGGGCTGGTCGTACGTCTGGTATCCGGGAACCGGGTCGATGTTGCTCACAGGAAATCCGATCAACGTAGTGCGATGTCGGCGCGCTCTCTGGGTTCGAAACTCAACCCGGCTCGTCGCCCCGCTTCTTCCTTCTTCTGCGTTCCGCATGCGTTACCTGTTACACCCCACGCGCGACGACTCACATACGGCTTCCTATTCAGGTACTTACGCACATGTGGGCGCAACGAGCCTTATTTCGGGATGGAATGGAATCCCATGTGTGCGTGAATTGTGACCAAGTCATGGTGAAGGCAAGTGCGCACCCCCATAAGGTGCCGGGCGCAACTGGTAGATGAATCCCAATTACCTTCCCGCAGGCAGTGGTTGGCAGATTGTTCTTGCGTTTCGTGTGGGAATTCTGGAAGTCTCCGGTCGACTCGTGACGCTCATGAGTCGCACCCGTAACGGAGGCAACCCCCGGCATGTCCCGAAGTCGCATACGTCGTATCAGGCTGGCGACCGCGACTTCACCCTGGCGCCGGGCGTCATGAACGCCAGCGCGAGTGGACCCCTCAGGCCATGACCGGCGTCTCGGACGCCGCGAACGACGAGCTCTACGGAGCCGCCGCGAACATCCAGCTCTTCGCGTCGTACGACAACCATGACCCGGGTAGGGACACCAACCACAACGAGTACGGCGACTGCAACCCCGATGAGGCGGCGCTCCGCGACTCCTGCAACCAGAAGGGGTGCGCATCACCTTCGTCCAGAGCCGGACGAACCCGGCCACGGGCAGCCCCGAGGTCAAGTACCGGCACGTCCTGCTGGGCTGGTCCTACATCAACAGCGCGGACCACATCTCCTTCGACGGGGTGCACTCGACGGCGACAGCAAGGCCGGCGACACGATGGGCAAGGACGGGGCCGGCGATGTGACGACGACCTCCAACGTCGAGGACAAGACGAAGGTCGGCCGTCACAACAACGTCTGGTACAGCTACGGCTACCGCTATGTCATGCCGCAGGTGGCTGCCTGGAAGTTCCAAGCCGCCCAGAACAACCCCACCGGCGATGCGGACAAGTTCAAGTGCGCCACCACGGGCCGTCCGAAGGCCTCGTACCTCTCCCTTGACCGCAGCACGGTCCCGGACCGGCTGATCATGGGCGAGTACTGCCGCCCGGGCGGTTCCACGACGTACCCCTCGACCGGTCGGGTCGCCTCCTATCCGATCGCCGCTCTCGAAGGCCGTACCAGTAACGTCAACGCCGAGGGCTGGGCCAATTACCTGCCTCTGGCGACGGGCGGGGCCCAGGGTGCGTCAGCGTACGACGACACGCTCTACGTCAACGAGAGCCGGGGGACGGACGAGCCGGGCAACCTGTGGCGCTACAAGTGGATCGAAGGTCAGCTGAGCGCCGACGGCAAGGCCCCGATCCAGACCGCCACGGGCGCCGAAGACCTCTACATCGATCGCGGCGCAGGCCGTCTCTGGTCGGTCTCCGAGCACTGGGAGGGAGCCGTGAACGCGGAGCTGGCTGAGGACGGCAAGCCGGAGGGGTGCTACACCGGCCCCGTCAGCGCCCACATCTGCCAGCGCGTGCTCTACGCCCACAAGCTGAGCTGGCTCAACTCCCAGCCGTAGGCGACCCTTTGCGCCACATCAGAACGGCCCCGCCGGAGCACCAGCTCCGCCGGGGGCCGTTCCCGTACGCCGGCTCCTCACACCTCGGTCAAGCGTGGCCCACCTGGAGCAGGTCCTGCACCTGTCTGCTCCTGCCGCTCTATCCCCTCGCGTACTGGACGATCAACGCGTTTTCGGTCGGGCGGGCCGCCCGCGGTCTTGCCAGGAGCAGGTCTGCCGGGGATCCCGCCGCTCTTTCATCGCTGTGCCCGGCGGCGGGCGATGATCAGGCCGAGGCAGATGCCCACGAGGAGGGTTACGGCGAGAACGATCCAGAGTGGGAGCGTTACTCTCGGAATCCACAGTCTGATGGTGACCGACCCGGTGTTCACCGCGATGAACCAGACAGCCAGGCCGGCCAGAGCCACGAACCCGATGGTGCGCAGCCGCATGTTCCGCCCCTTGACCGTCACGGTCGACGGTCGATGCGCCTTCTTCTCGGTATTCTGGGACATAAGACTTATTATCGGCGAGGTGGCTCGAACGGGCGACTTACCCGCTCTTCCGGCGTTCCGAATGCCGGTCGGGAGGTCCAGGGCAGGGCACTGTCAGCGACTCATGCCCTGCCCCTACGGCGTGACCGGTCACGGGCACCGTCGGCGCCTCTGCCCTGGTCCGGCAGCCGAGCAGTGGGTGGTGTGCGGGCAGCGGGGCGCAGGGAATCGGTGCCGCATGCGGAGCGGCCGACATGCCGGCAGGCTCCGTCGCGGAGTGGGTCCACCGCTACAAGACCTGGCTGAACTGGTGCGCCGTCATGCTCGCAGCTCTTGCCTTCGCACCTACGGTCAGTGATCAAATCGGTGGAATACGGAGTCGGACGGAGCGGCCGAGGACGACAACGACGTCACCGTGTCCATAGCACACGCACCGGCGCGGCCATCTCGGCACCCGGCGAACTCCCGCTCCCCCCAGGGGCCGACGCGGGCGACGTGGTCGGGTTCGAGGTGGTCTTCACCAACAGCGACGGCGATCCGCTCCCGTTTACGACGCGACCGGCGGAACCGTCGAGGTGAACCCGGAACTGCGCGACACCAAGCGCTCGGACGGTACGCCGCTGAGGCCCACGGACAGGGTCACCGTCAACAACTGTGCGACCCCGTCCGCCCGGGAGGCCACCGACGGTGAAGTGACCGGGGACCAGGCGTGCGACACGTACGACATTCTTCCGGACGTCCTGGTGCTGAACGGCACCAAGAACTACACCGAGACGCCAGGCCGACGCCCTGGGGACGCTCCTGGACCGGGCGCCCTCACACGGTCAGCCAGCCCCGCAGCGCCGCCTGCACCCCGGCCTGGAACCGGGTCTCCGCGTTCAGGGCCTGCATGAGGCGGGTGATGCGGCGGCGGACCGTGTGTACGTGGATGTCGAGGCGCCGGGCCATCGCCTCGTCCTTCAGGCCGGAGGCGAGCATGGTCAGCAGTTCCCGGTCCTCGTCCGTGATCCGGTCGTGTGTGACGGAACCGATGGGGACGGCCCGCTCCCAGACCGACTCGAACAGTGGCACCAGCGCGTTGCTCAGGAGCGAGTCGCTCACCACCAGGGCCGAGGCCGTCGGGTCCGCCGCGTCGGTCGGCGGCAGCAGTGTCACCCGCCGGTCCACCGTGATCAGTTTCGTCGGCAGATCCGTTCCCACGCGTATCTGCACACCCTGCACGGCCAGATCGCCCAGGCCCCGGGCCCGCCCCTGATAGCTCAGCCCCTCACGGTCCACAGCGACTCGCACCCGTACCCCGCGCCGGACCGGTTCGGCCACGTCGAGGGGCGCGGGCATCCCGTCCGCCTGGCTGGCCGCGTACGGCGGCCGGTCCAGAAGTGCCACCTCCTCGCTCGCCGCCACCAGCAGCGAGGCCACCCGCGCGGCGATCGCCGCCCCGCCCCGGACCGTCTCGATGCCGGTGGCGCGGGGGGTGTTCACGGAACTCAGCAGCTGGGCGGCGATCCGGTCGACGGAGCCGGTCAACTCCTCCAACTCCGCTGATTTGTGCAGAAGTTCAGCCTGTCGAAGGTGAATCAGATTACGCAGCGCGGTGGACGGGGCCACGGCAAGGGGCAGCTTTGCCGCGTCTCGGGCCGGGTGGGTGAAGTTGTGCTCGGCCAGGTGGTCGAGCGCGCTCGTGACCCGGCGGACGGTCAGCCCCAAGGACTGGGCGAGGGCGGTTCGGGAGGGGAGGCCGGGTACGTCGAGCAGCGCTTCGTACACCCGGAGTTCGTCCGCTCCGAGCCCGAGCGCCTGCCATTGCGTATCCCACCCAGTCAGCCCCACTGGCTGAATTCTCACCTGTCAATGCAGGCCACACAAGTGTGGACGTCCACAAGTGCCCACCCGGAACTCATTGTTCACACCCCTGTTCCGGTACTTGCATGTCGGCGTCCGATATCCGTTCATGCAGCAATGGCACCGGAGGGGCACCGTGCGGAGTTCAGCACGCAAGAGATCAGCCAGAGCAGGACAGGGATCCGGCAGCGTGATCGTCGGCCAGGGCATTGCGGCAGTGCTGGCCGCCGCGGGCCTGTTGGTGACGGCGATACCGGCCGCCCAGGCGGACACCGCCGCCGCGTCCACCGCGTCCGAGGTGACGCCGGGTGCGAAGACCGAGACTCCGTCGCTCGTCACCGGACTGAACGAGGAGGCCGCCGCCACCGGCACCGCGGCCGACGCCGCCCGCGGCCACCTCAAGGCCAAGAAGGGCCGCTACCACATCGCGGAGACCTCGGCGAAGGACCTGGCCTCGGCCGGGACGACGACCGAGAAGGGCGGCAAGGAGACGGTCCGCCTCCAGCAGAAGTACAAGGGTGTCGAGGTCCTGGGTGGCCAGTACCTGGTCCGGATGACCAAGAAGGACGGCAAGCGCACCGTCACCGGCACGTCCGGCAGCTACTTCACCCAGTTGAAGCTCGGCACGGTGACGCCGGAGATCTCCGAGGAGACCGCGATCGAGCGTGCGATCGGTGCCGTCTCCTCGCAGTTGGGCGGCGGGCTGCTGCGCGCCCCGGCCAAGAGCGAGAAGCCGGGTGAGCAGAAGCTCGCCGGCACGGTCGAAGGCGTAGCGATCCTGCCGCAGGGCACCGGCGTACTGACCCGGCAGATCACCGTCACCGGTATCAGCCCGGCCGACGGGCAGCCGGTGAAGCAGCAGGTGTACATCGACGCGTACTCCGGCTTCCCGGTCCTCCAGTACAGCGACATCAAGACGTTCGGCGCGACGGGAACCGCCGCAGGCGGCACCGGCGAGACGGGCGCGGATCCGGAGGCGTCGACGGCGGCCGCCGACCAGCTCGTCGTGAAGGGCTCCGGCACTCGCTACGACGGCAAGAAGGTCGAGCTCAACCTGTACAAGGACATCTACGGCGAACTCCAGACGATCGACTACGGCCGTCGGGCCGCCGACTCCCCGTACGACGGCCCCATGCTGACGACGTATGACGCCCGCGGCCGCGAGGTCGCCTCGGCGTCCGGCAGGTGGCCAACCGGAATCAAGACGTTCCGCCCGGCCTCGCCCGACCTCGGCGAGGAGTACACCAACTCCGGTGCGGTGGATGCCCACTGGGCGGCCGGCCAGGTCTACGACTACTACAAGAGCCACTTCGACAGGGCCGGCATCGACGGCAAGGACGGTTACATCTACTCCCTGGTCGGCGTGGTCGCCAACGGGCAGCCGTACAACAACGCCTTCTGGGACGGCGCCAAGATGGTGTATGGCCAGGACGGCGGCGACTACCGCACGTTCTCCGCGGACACCGACGTCGTCGGCCACGAAATGACCCACGGCGTCATCGAGCACACCGCGAACCTGGTCTACGCAGGCCAGTCCGGCGCCATGAACGAGGCCATCGCCGACTACTTCGGCAACGCCATCGACCTGGAGGCCAACAACCAGTCGATGGACGACCCGGACGCCGGGCTGCTCGGCGAGGACCTGTGCACCACGCTCGGCCCGCGCGAGTGCGCCCTGCGCGACCTCAACGACGGCGCCACCACATCGAAGAACTTCATCGGCACCACCTACCGCGGTGACAACGGCGGTGTGCACCTCAACTCCACGATCTTCTCGGGCGCGCTGTGGGACATGCGCCAGGACCTCGGCAGTGAGCTCGCCGACAAGATCGTCTACCGTGCCCTGTCCGCGTACATCACGCCTCTGGACGGCTTCACCGAGGGCCGCGCCGCCGTGATCGCCGCCGCGCAGGAGCTGGGTGTCACCAGGGCCCAGCTGACCACGGTGAAGAAGTCGTTCGACGCGCACGGCATCGTGCCGGGTTGGGAGAAGGCGCTCGGCGTCGACACCGACACCCTCCAGACCAAGGTCAACATCGCGGGAACCGGCGTCGGTGCGGGCGGCGGCAAGTACGCCGTCTCCAACTCCAACGAGGAGGGCAGCGAGCCGTACTCGGTGTGGCTGGGCAACACGTCCGGCGCGGGCACGCCCCAGCTGATGAGCGCCAACAACGGCAACTACAACGTGTACCCGGACACGGACGGCAAGACCGTCGTGTGGACCGAGTTCGGCTCGTCCATCGTGTTCAAGGCACGCCCCGTCAGCGGCGGCGTGGCGAAGACCATCGGTGGTCCCGGCGGCAACACCTCGGGCCTCGCGGTCGACGGTGACCTCGCGGTCTACACCGTGACCGACCCCTCCACCGGGGTCCAGCACGTCGGCTACATCAACATGAAGACCGGCGTAAAGAGCCTGGTCGACCCGGGCCGACCGCACATCTCCACGGCCCTGCCTTCCGTCAAGGACGGGAAGATCGCCTACGCCAAGCTGTGGTACGAGGCCGATGGCCCCAAGCTCGGCGTCGAGGTCCTCGACACGGTCAAGGGCACCAAGACCCTGATGCCGATGGACAAGAACACCGCGCTCGGCGTCGGCCAGACCGCGATCACCGACGACGGTGTCTTCTGGATCGAGGACACCGACGGCAACGACACCGGCCAGGCCGCGGTGCGACGCGCGGACTTCGACGGCGCGAACGCGGTCACCGTCACGCCGGAGGCGGGAGACGGCTCCCTCTACGCCTACTCGATGACCGCCTCGAACGACGCGATCACCGTCACTACGCTGCCCCCGGCCACGACGTGGGCCAACGACACACTGCCGAAGCTGTTCCAGGTCTCCCCCGACGGCAAGGGAGGCGCACAGCGTCTGTCCTGCAACCGCGGTGACCAGGTGTTCGGCGCGGCCGACGAGGGACAGCGGGTCCTGTGGCTGGACGGCACGACCGGCTACACGAACCTCGTGAAGCGGGACCGCCCTGCGGGCCGGTGCTGATCCGGCCTGACACATGATGGAGAGGCGGTCGGGCTTTGGGGAGCCCGGCCGCCTCTCCATGGTCCGTTCGGAGTAGCTCTGGTGGCAACGGAGTGACGCTGCGGCAAGGCTGGCGGACAGGGCCGCCGACGGGCCGGCCCAGTCTGTCGCGAGGGAGCGCACCATGTCCGGGAACACGCAGTCCAAGCCTGCCCAGACTTCGATCAGTCGGGCCAACGAGGATATTCTCAGCCGATTCCCGTTCGACGACACCCAGGACATGGACGACGCCAGGCGCGGGTTCATGGGAACAGCGAAGAGCAGCGAGATCAGTACGGCCGACGGTACGACCGTCTGGGATCTCGACGCCTACGGGTTCCTGGCGCAGGACTGCCCGCCCACCGCCAATCCGAGCCTGTGGCGGCAGAGCCGTCTGGTCGCCGACCACGGACTGTTCGAGGTCGTGGAGGGCATCTACCAGATCCGCGGATTCGATCTGTCGAACATGACGGTGGTCGAGGGCGAGCGCGGAATCCTGGTGATCGACCCGCTGATCTCCTCCGAGACCGCCGCCGCGGCCCTCGCTCTCTACCGCAGCCATCGCGGCGACCGCCCGGTCACCGCCGTGCTGTACACGCACAGTCATGTCGACCATTTCGGTGGAGTGAAGGGCGTGGTCACCGCCGAGGAGGTCGCCTCGGGCGTGCCCGTGATCGCGCCGGAGGGCTTCCTGGAGCACGCGGTCAGCGAGAACGTGTACGCGGGCACGGCGATGGCGCGCCGCGCCGCCTACATGTACGGGGCCGCCCTGCCCAAGAGCCCGCAGGGACAGATCGGCGCGGGGCTGGGGCAGACGACCTCGACGGGATCGGTCGGCCTGATCCCGCCGACGCTCGACATCACCCGCACCGGGCAGACGGAGACCGTCGACGGCATCCGCATGGTCTTCCAGCTCACCCCCGGCACCGAGGCCCCGTCCGAGCTGAACATCCATTTCCCCGACCACGCGGCCCTGTGTCTCGCCGAGAACGCGACCCACAACCTGCACAACCTGCTGACCCTTCGGGGGGCGGAGGTCCGCGACCCGCGGGTCTGGGCCCTGTATCTGACCGAGGCGATCACCCTGTTCGGCGACTCCACCGACGTCGCCTTCGCCTCCCACCACTGGCCCGTGTGGGGGCGGGAGAAGGCACAGCACTTCCTCTCCGAACAGCGCGACCTGTACGCCTACCTGCACGACCAGACGCTGCGGATGATCAACCAGGGAATGACGCCTCTGGAAATCGCCGAGACGATCGAAATGCCCCCGGCGCTGGAGCGGGCATGGCACACCCACGGCTACTACGGCTCCGTCAGTCACAACACCAAGGCCATCTACCAGCGGTACATGGGCTGGTTCGACGGGAACCCGGCCCATCTGTGGGAACACCCGCCCGTCGAGGCGTCGAAGCGGTATGTGGACTTCATGGGGGGCGCCGACGAGGTGGTACGCCGGGCACGTGACGCGTTCGCCACAGGCGATTTCCGCTGGGTGGCGCAGGTCGTGAACCACGTCGTCTTCTCGGACCCGACGCATGCGGAGGCCCTCGCTCTGCAGGCGGACGCACTGGAGCAGCTGGGGTACGGCAGCGAGAACGGCACCTGGCGCAACTTCTATCTGACGGGAGCTCTGGAACTTCGCCGGGGCCCGGTCGGGTCACCGACCGTCACCGCGTCCCCGGACTTCCTGAGAGCCCTCTCGCTGGACCAGCTCTTCGACGCATTGTGCATCCGGGTCGACGGTCCTCGTAGCTGGGACGCGGACATCACCGTGCGGTGGAACGTGAAGGGCGGTGAGCCCGTCACACTGCGGCTGCACAACGGTGTGCTCACCCACGTCGTCGGCACCGGCCCGGCGGCCTTCGCTCCCGACGTCGAGGTGGCTCTGGACGAGGCCGCTCTGCGTGCTGTCCTGCTGGGAAGCCTGCCCCCGTCAGAACTCGCGGGACGCGCCAGCATCACCGGTGACGCGGGGAAGATCACCGAACTCCTAGGCCACCTCAGTCCTCCGGACCCGGACTTCGCCATCGTCACTCCCTGATCCGACCGGCCACGGCGGGCGCGGACCGGAACGGGCTGGTCCGCGCCTGCCTGGTACATGAGCCGTTCCGGCAAGGAGGACACCCATGGCGTCCGTCGACGCTGCCACGCTGCGCCGGATGAGCGACGCGCTCTTCATCGAGCGGGGTCTGCGCAGCGCAGGTTCGACCCGGTTCTGGGGGCTGCTCGTCCTGGCGTCTGTCATCGCGAGCGCGGGCGTCGTCGGCGACTCGACGGCGACCGTCATCGGGGCGATGATCGTGGCTCCGCTCATGACTCCGATCCTGGGCAGCGCACTGGCGTTGGTCCTTGCCGACCGGTCGCAGGTGGTGCGCTGCGTACTGCTGGTGCTGGGTGGTGCGCTGGCTGTGGTGGCGGTCGGCATGCTTCTGGGCTGGATCGCCGCCCCGCCGGACGCGTTCGCTTCCAACAGTCAGGTCACGTCCCGGATCAGCCCGCGCCTGATCGACCTGCTCGCCGCGCTGGCCACAGGCACCGTGGGCGCCTTCGCGCTGGTACGCGCCGACATCTCGGACACCCTGCCGGGTGTGGCGATCGCCATCTCCCTGGTGCCGCCGCTGGCCGTGACCGGGCTCCTGCTCACGGTGGGCCGCTATCACGACGTCGGCGAGTCCGCGCTGCTGTTCGCGACCAATGTGGCGGCCATCGTGGCGACCGGCACGGTCGTCTTCCTCGTCTTCGGCGTACGAGGCGTCGCACAGGAGTCGGGCTTCGCCGTGGGACGGTTCCACGGCGGTTCACTGGCAGCCGTGGTGGGGCTCATGCTGCTGGTCGCCGTGCCGCTGACCACCGGAACGATCAGCGTCGCCAGAGACCGCTCCCTGGCCGCCGACGCCCGCCCGGTCGCCGAGCGCTGGGCGGCTTCCGGGAAATGGCAGATCGCCAACGTCGAGGGCCGCAACGGCATCGTGGTCATCGGTGTACTCGGGCTGCCGCCCCAGCCGGCGCCCACCGCGCTGCGTGCCGCCCTCGATCGCAACGGCATGCGGGACGCGGATCTCGAACTTCATCTGGTGGGCGGCCGTACCCACTGGTGCCCGGCGGACACCGACACCTGCACCGTACGGGACTCGGCCATCGACTGACCGGGCTTCACGAAGTGCCCGGGCACTCCGCCACCATGACATCGCGCGCCCGAGAGACCGCGTCACCGGACCGCCATTGCTCCGCCCCGGGGAGCGACCGCCGCCGCGCCCCGGGCCCTGCGGGCTCAGGGCGCTCGACTACAGTGGCGCCCCCATGAACACGCAGCAAACACCTTCCACCACCGGTCGCCGCTCCGCCCCTTTGCTGCGTCTGCACCTTTTCGGCCATTTTCGGGTTTCGCGTGACGCTTGCCCCGAACCGACCGGGCGGTGGCCGCGGCTGACGGCCCAGGCACTGGTCAAGCTGCTCGCTCTCACTCCGGGCCATCGGCTGCACCGTGAGCAGATCATGGACCTCTGCTGGCCGGATGCCGATCGGCACGCGGCCGCCGGTAATCTCCGCGTCGCGCTTCACGCCGCCAGGCGCGCGCTGGAGCCCGAACTCGCCCCGCGCGCCGCGTCGTCCTACCTCGTGTCCGACGGGGCGATGCTCTCTCTCGACCCGGCCACCGTATGGGTCGACACAGACCATGCCGAAGAGGCTGCCGAGTCCGCGCTGGCGTCGCGTGACCCCATCGCACTGAAGGACGCTCTGGGCCTGTTCACGGGCGAGCTGCTGCCGGAGGACCGTTACCTCTCGTGGACGGAGCCGCGGCGGGCGCGTCTCACCGCCCTGAAGGACGAGATGTACCTGGGGCTGGCTTCGGCTCATCTGGAGAGGGGCGATCTGCAGGAGGCAACGGCGATGGCGGAGCACGTCCTGCAGTCCAGCCCGGCCGAGGAGGCGGCGCACCTGATTCTGATCGACGCCTACATACGCCAGGGTCTGCGACGGCGCGCGGTCGGCCAGTACCACCTGTGCCGTGAGGCGCTCGCCGCCGAGCTGGGTGTCGCACCCGGCCCGGAGACGGAGCGTCTGCACCAGGTCGCACTGGCTACCACGCGCAAGCGGGGTCCGGCCCAGGTTGCCCTGCCCGCACCTCTGCAGAGCCTGGACGTGGCCCCCTTGCGCGGCCGGGACGAGCTCCTGCACCAGCTGCTCAGCAGCGAGGGTCCGCCGGTTCGCATACTGACGGGCGAGGCCGGCGTGGGAAAGACCCGGCTGGTGGCCGAGGCGGCGCGGCTCGCCGCCACCTCCGGATCCGCCGTGCTGTGGGGCGCCGGCCACGACGCGGAGGGGCACACCCCCTACGGCGTCTTCGCGGAAGCGCTCGACGGCTGGCTGGCAGAACAGGACGTGTCCGAACGTGCCCGCGTGGGCTCGGACTATCCGGAACTGGCGGCCTTCCTGCCGTCGTTGGGGCAGGTACGGTCCTTCGGTGACCGCAGCCCCGAGAAGGAACGCGACCGGCTGTTTCGCGCCACGGTCGGCCTTCTCACCGAACTCGCCGCTGTTCAACCGGTGCTGCTGGTTCTGGACGATCTGCACGCTGCGGATTCCGGCTCGTACCAACTGCTGAGCCACCTGGCACGGCACGCTTCCCGTCCCGGATTCCCGTTGCGCGTCCTGGTGACGTACCGGGCCGAGGAGCTCGCCGACTCCGGTCCTCGGGTCGCGGATCTCGCGGCGCTGCTGCGGCAACCGCAGGTCGTGCACGAGATCGTCCAGCGCCTCGACCGGGAAGCGTGCCTGGCGGTGGCGCGCGATGCCGTACAAGCGGTGGGCGACGCGTCTCTTCCCGGGGCCGGGACGGACAGCGCGGAGCGGTTGGAACGGGTGTGGGACCTGTCTCTGGGTAATCCGCTGTTCGCCGGCGAACTCGCCCGGAGCCTGGGCGTCGACGGCCCCGAGGGTGTGGCGCCGGACGGGGTGCGGCAGTTGGTGGCGGAGAAGCTCGCGCGTCTCGACGGAAACACACGACGCGTGGTGGAGGCGCTGTCCGTCGGCGGTGCCGAGACCGCACTGTCCGAGCTGCTCGCCGTGGCCGCCGAGGGCTTGCACCCGCCCCTCTCCGGGGCCGCGGCGATCACCGCTCTGGACGAGGCAATCGGCGCCGCGCTCATCGAGGAGCGGACCGTCGTCGTGACCGGACGGCACGAGACAGGAATCGCCTTCCGGCATCCGCTGGTCCGTCTCACCTGCTACGAGCGGCTTTCCGCCGTCCGCCGCAGGCACCTGCACGGCGCGTTCGCGCAGGCGGTGCACCGGCGCCGCCCCGACGCCGTCGACACGCTCGCCTCGCATTTCGCGCGCGCCGACGACGCCCGCGCGGCCGAGTACCTGCGCCTGGCGGCGGAACGGGCCGCGGCCCTTTACGCGAACGACACGGCCGACCGCTACTACCGGGACCTGATAGCCCGGCTCGATGTCGACGCAGGTCGCGCCCGGCTCGCGCACGCTCAGGTGCTGCGCAGTATGGGCTACTTCGACCAGGCCGTCGGCGCCCTGCGGCCGGCACTGGCCGAGTTCGAACGGCTGCACGACCACGACAACCGCGTCCTCGCGGCGGCGCTGCTGGCGGAAATGCTGGTCAGGACGGGGTCCCCCGAACCCGGCCTCGCCATCCTGCGCCGGCATCCCGTGACGGAGGAAACCGCTCCCGAACCGACGGCTGGTCACTTCCTGACGCTGTCCATCATCCTCAGTACCCAAGGTCATTACGACGACGCGTGCGCCGCCGCCGAACGCGCCCTGACGGCGGCGGACGGCTTGCCGGGGCACTCCGGCCACGGTCTGAAGGCACGCGCCCTCGTCCTGCAGGCGAGCAATCTGGGACTCGCGGGCCACTTCGACCTGGCACGTGCAGCGGGCGACAGAGCGTTGGCACCGGCCGAGGCCTACGGCGATCCGCTGCTGCTCGCATCGGTTCTGTCGATGTTGCGGGAGAACGCGCGCCGCGCCGGCCGGCTGCGCGAGGCGATCGACAGGGGCGAGCGCGCCCTCGGCCTCGCCGAACGGTCCGGCGGCCCGGCTGCCGCCGCTTTCGAGCAGGCGAACCTCGCGGAACTCTGGCTGCTCCTGGAAGAGCCCGAGCAGGCCCGCGCTCTCGCCGAGGCCGCGGTCGCGAGCGCGGAACCGACCGAAGCCTGGTGCCTTCCGTACGCGCTCACGGCGCTGGCCCGCGCCAGGTGGGCCGTGAACGAGGAATCCAGTGCCGAGGTCCTCCTGGACCGCGCCGAGTCGGTCGTCACCACGCTCGGGGACCTGCGGGCGAGCCATGAAGTGCGCGCCGCACGTGCGGAGCTCGCTCTGCACATAGGACGGCCGGAGACAGCACTGCGGGTGCTGGACCGCTTCGGCGACACGGCACCGGTGCCGGCGGCCTGGGCGGAGCTCCTCTCCGGCCGTGCCGAATCCGCCCGACAGCGCGCTCAGGCCGAGGTGTCGCGGGCGGAACGTACCGGGGAACACCTTGCCGAGGTGGAGGCTCGTCTCGCACTCGGTGCCTCCTTGGCCATGCTCGCCGAGGAAGCCGAGGGGGCCGAGGAACTGGCACGGGCCGAATCGCTGGCCGCGCTGCTTCCCTACCCGGCCGGGACGAGCCGTGCCGCCTGGGCGCGAGCTGTGGTGCGCGCCGCGGAGCACGGCTGAGAAGCACGCGTCGAAGGCACCGCTGACGGCGGACCTGCCTGCGCGTCACAGGCATGCCTACCCACGCGTGACAGCGCCGACTACATTAATCCGGAACTCATATCCATTATCTGGAACTCCTGAGAGATGAGGCGCCGTGCACACGCTCACCTTCTTGACCATCGGCCAGGCCCCGCGTCCGGACCTGTCCGAAGCCATCGAGGCACACCTGCCGGCGACCGCACGCGTACGGCACGCCGGGGTGCTCGACGGTCTGACCCGTCGGGAGATCGAGCTCCGCTTCGGGGCGGCAGAGGGACGCGCGACCCTTCTGAGCCGACTGGCCGACGGCAGCTCCGTGACACTGGACGCCGAGGCCGTCGGGGCCGGGCTGCAGTCCCGTATCGATCAGGTGGAGGATGCGGGGGCCGACGTCGTGGTGCTCCTGTGCACCGGTGCGTTCCCCGGCCTGCGGACCCGGCGGGCACGGCTCGTCGAGCCCGACGCCCTGGTCACGGGTTACGTCGGCACCGTCCTGCGGGGCAGTCGTGTCGGGTTCGTCGTACCGCTGCCCGAGCAGGTGACCGAGGCGCGCGAGAAGTGGCGGGCCGTCGTTCCGGCCCCCGCGTTCACCACGGCCTCGCCGTACGCCGACAACGATGCGGCCCTGCTCGCGGCGGCCTGCATACATCTCGAGGACGGCGCGGACGCCCTGATGCTCGACTGCATGGGGTACGGGGCGCGGCATCGCCGGTCACTGCGCGCGGCGGGGCTCACCGTGCCGGTCCTCACGCCGGGCGCGGTGGTGGGCGCCGCCCTCGGACCTCTCCTGGACTGAGGGCGCCTCAGCGGCCCGCGTCGGTCTCGACGTACCGCAGCCAGTACGGGTCGCCGATGCGCTTGCCGACGCGCAGGGCCGCGTCCCGTACCGCCCGGCCGAAGCGGGCCGCGTTCCCGTCGTGCAGCTCGGGCGCGGGCAGCGCGACGCCTATGCCGAAAATCTGTCCGGTGTCGCTGTCGAGTACGGCGGCGGAGACCCCGGCGACGTTCGGTACGTACTCGCCGCGCGAGGACTCCCAGCCGTCGGCGCGGACACGGGCCAGGCAGGAGGTCAGTTCGCCTGGGGTGCGCGGCGCCGAGCCCGTGCTCTGTTCGAGGCGGGCGTCGACGAGGCGCAGCACCTGAGCGTCGCCCAGGCGGGCGAGCAGCGCCCGCCCCATGGAACTGGCGTAGGCGGGTGCCCGGGTGCCGGCCGGGGTGTACGCCTGGAGGGCGCCGGTCGTCCCCAGCCGCATGTGGAGCACGAGCGACTCGGGCCCGTCGAGCACGTCCACGTACCCGGTGTACCCGATGTCGGCGACCAGCCTGGCCAGTTCCTCCTCCAGGAGGGAGGCCGTGCTGCGCGAGGCACGGAAGTGGTAGGAGGCCTCCATGACGAGTACGCCGGGGCGGTAGGCGCGGCTCGTCGGGTCGCGGTCGAGGAAGCCGTAGTCGGCCATCATGCTGAGCGTCCGCGACACGGAGCTCTTGGGCAGGTCCAGAGCCCCCGCGACATCCGTCACGGTCAGATCGCGCTGCAGACGTGCCATCAACTGCAGGACATCGCGCGCGTTGGCGAGTGTGCTCACCGTTCTCCCGCCTCCCCCGAGCTCCCCCGAGTCGTGTCGTCCGATCGTAAAGGGCACCCGCGCGTCTTCGTGACCGCCCCTCGTCCGCCGCTCCGGACGGCCCACATGTCGAGAACCCGGGCGCAGCCCTTGACGGCGGACTGCGCCATATGGATGATCCAGAGAGATCCAGATATTCACACCCTGTTCCATATTTTAGAACTTCCCCAGGCGACTGACAAGGCGCCCACCCGCACGGGAGCACGAAGACCCATGAGCACTGACGCCTCTCCCCAGGCAGAGACCTCGCACCCCGCGAGTGAGGGCCACCGTCATCCCCGCGCCCTCGCCCCCGGCAATCTGATCCTCACCGTGGTGCTCAGCGTGTTCGGCGCGATCGTGGGAGTGCAGCTGCTCGCCACGGTCGGCGTCACCCCCAGCACCTCGCTGATCGGCGCGCTGGCCGCGATGACGCTGGCCCGCGTACCGCTCGTCTGGTTCCGCGGCTTCCGCTCGGTGCACGCCCAGAACCTCGCGCAGACCAGCATCTCCTCGGCCACGTTCGGCGCCGCGAACAGCCTGTTCCTGCCGATCGGCATCCCGTTCCTGTTCGGGATGGACAACATGATCATCCCGATGCTGATCGGGGTCTCCGCCGCCATGCTGGTCGACGCCTGGCTGCTCCGCCGGATGTACGACACCCCTGCCTTCCCCGCGAAGAACCCCTGGCCGCCCGGGCTCGCCGCCGCCCAGGCCATCAAGGCGGGCGACGAGGGCGGCCGACGCGCCAAGGTGCTCGGCCTCGGCCTGCTGACCGGCCTGGCGGGCGCCGCGTTCACGCTGCCGATGTCGGCGTTCGGCGTAGCCCTGATCGGCGGGTTCGGCGCCATGGCCGCCTTCGGCGCCG
Source organism: Streptomyces sp. NPDC055749 (assembly GCF_053617235.1). Classification (NCBI taxonomy): domain Bacteria; kingdom Bacillati; phylum Actinomycetota; class Actinomycetes; order Kitasatosporales; family Streptomycetaceae; genus Streptomyces; species Streptomyces sp. NPDC055749. The sequence goes on from NZ_JBSHFH010000006.1 coordinate 120,276, forward strand.
GCCTGCTGTTCAACCAGTACGCCGACCCGCTGTTCGGCCTCGACCTGGGCGCCATGTACCTGCCTCACGGCATGATGATGGGCGCCGGCCTGGTCGCCCTGGTCCAGGTCGGCCGCACCATCGTCAAGGCCCGGCGCACCCCTGCGGACGAAACCCACGCGACCGGACCGGTCGGCGCACCGGAAGGCGCCCAGCGTCTGGGGCGCTCCATGCGGCTGGGCTTCGGCGCCTACCTCGTGATCTCGGTCCTGCTGGCGTTCGGCACCGGTGCCGCCACGCACATGAACCCCGGCATGCTGATCGGCTTCATCCTGTTCGCCTCCGTCGCCGCGTTCCTGCACGAACTGCTCGTCGGCATCGCGTCGATGCACTCCGGATGGTTCCCGGCCTTCGCGATCGCCCTGATCACGCTGCTGCTCGGGATCCTCATCGGCTTCCCGCCCGAGGCGCTCGTCGTACTGGCCGGCTTCACCGCCGCGACCGGTCCGGCCTTCGCCGACATGGGGTACGACCTCAAGGCGGGATATCTGCTGCGCGGCGAGAACGCCGACCCGGCCTTCGAGCTGGAGGGCCGCCGTCAGCAGCTGATCGCCGCGATGATCGGCTTCGGCGTCGCCATCGTCGTCGTCCTGGTCTCGTACCGGATGTTCTTCAACAACGGGCAGACCGCCCCGATCGACGCCGCGTACGTCGCCGCGATCAAGGCGGGCCCGTCCGCCGAGACCGCCCGGGACCTCGCCCTGTGGGCCATCCCCGGCGCGATCGTGCAGCTGATCGGTGGCTCGAGGCGCCAGCTCGGCATCCTCCTGGCGACCGGGCTGCTGATCACCACACCGATGGCCGGCTGGATGGTCGCCGCCGGCATCGCCGTCCGCGTCCTCGCCCCGCGTGTCCTCGGCCCGAAGGCCAAGGAAGACATGGAGGTCTTCGCCGGCGGCGCGATCGCCGGTGACGCCCTCTACTCGTTCGGCAACGGCGTGTTCAAGGCCGCCAAGTAGCCGGACGCCCCTGCGCCCTCTCGCACACCTGTACAGAACCACCCTGGGAGACCCCCGTGAAGCGACAGTTGACCCATGACGACATCCGCGCGGCCGTGTACGGCGGTGCCGTACTGGGCGGAGGCGGCGGCGGATTCGTCGAGCGGGGGCTGCGCACCGCTGAACTGGCCCTCCAGATCGGCGTACCGGAGCTGTGGACGGCCGAGGAGTTCGCGGCCGACGACCTGACCGCGACGGTGGCCCTGGTCGGCGCCCCTGCGGCGCCCGACCCCCAGGTTCTGCCCACGCACCTGCTGCGCGCCCTGGAGCTGCTCCGTCGTGACCTGCCGCGCCCGCTCGTCGCGATCCACACGAACGAGAACGGCGCCGAGACCACCATCAACGGCTGGTTCCACTCCGCGATGACCGGCCTGCCCGTCATCGACCTGGCCTGCAACGGCCGCGCCCACCCCTCCAGCGTGATGGGCGCGATGGGCCTGCACCAGGAGGAGGGCTACCTCTCCTCCCAGGGCTACGCGGGCGGCAAGCCGTACGCGTACGTCGAGGGCTCGGTCTCCGGCGGCCTGGAGGCCACATCGAACGTGGTCCGGCGCGCCTCCGTCGAGGCGGGCGGCTGGGTGGGTGTCGCCCGTAACCCCGTCGAGGTCGGCTACGCGGTGCGGAACGGCGCGCCGGGCGCGATCGGATTCGCCATCGAACTGGGCCGCCGCTTCCTCGCGGGCGGCGTGCTCGGCGCCGCCCAGCATCTCGGGGGTGCGATCGCCGTGACCGGCACGGTGCGCGAGTACCGCTGCGAGCAGCGGGAGGGCCTGGACGTCGGCGTCGCGGTCCTGGACGACGCGGCGCGCACCACGTTGTACATCGTCAACGAGTACATGGCACTTGACGTCGCCGGTGCCCGCCGGGCCTCGTTCCCCGATCTGATCACGACGTTCGACGAGGCCGGGCAGCCGCTCGCCTCCGCCGACGTCGAGATCGGCAAGGAGGTCAGCGTCCTGGTCGCCCCGGCCGAGAACCTCCTGCTCTCCCGGACGATGTACATGCCCGAGGTGTACGCGCCGGTGGAGAAGCTGCTCGGCATAGAGTTCGCCCCGGCCGCGAGGGTCCTCGCCGATGCCTGAGCAGGTTCCGGCCGGTGTCGCCGATATCGGCCCCGTACGGGACTTCTGCGACGCCCAGTGGGAGACGGAGGTGCTCCCCCTCGTCCAGCAGCACATCCGCGTCCCGGCGGTCAGCCCAGCGTACGACCCTGACTGGGAGGCCCACGGCCACCTCGACCGGGCCGTCGAAGCGGCGGCCTCATGGCTGCGGAAGGTGCCGCTGCCGGGCCTGCGGGTGGAGGTCCTGCGCGCGTCCGGGCGCACGCCGCTGATCTTCTTCGAGCTGCCTGGCGAGGGCACGCGGGCGCAGGAGTCCGTCCTTTTCTACGGCCATCTCGACAAGCAGCCCGCGGGCGACGGATGGACCGAGGGCCGCACCGCCTGGGAACCGGAATTCGACCGCACCCGGCTGTACGGCCGCGGCGGAGCCGACGACGGGTACGCGCTGCCCGCGTCGGTGACCGCGGTGCGGGCACTGGCCGAGCAGGGCGCGGCCCGGCCGCGCTGCGTCGGCGTGTTCGAAGCCGGCGAGGAATCGGGCAGCCCCGACCTCGACCACTGGTTCGCCCGGCTCGCGCCGCGCATCGGTGAGGTGGGCCTCGTGGTCTGCCTGGACTCGGGCGCGGGCGACTACGAACGGCTGTGGGTGGTCACGTCGTTGCGCGGGGCCTGCGGCGGGACGCTCGACGTGCGTGTCCTCGGCGACGGCGCACACTCCGGGGACGCGGGCGGCGTGGTGCCGTCGTCGTTCCGGGTGCTGCGACAGCTGCTGGACCGGTTGGAGGACGGCGCGACGGGTTCGCTGCGCCCGGACGCACTTCACTGCGAGGTACCGGAAGAGCGCCGCGCCCAGACGCGTGAGGCGGCGGCGCTCCTGGGCGAGCAGATCTCCGGCCGCTTCGACTGGTACGGGAACGCGTCCCCGGTGACGCGCGACCTCGAGGAGCTTCTCCTCAACCGGGCCTGGCGCCCGAGTCTTGAGGTGACCGGAGCCGACGGAATTCCTCCGGTCACATCCGCGGGCAACGTGCTGCGTCCTCACACCCGCGTCAAGGTCTCGCTGCGACTGCCCCCTAAGGTGGACAGCGCGGCGGCCCTCACGGAGGTCGGCCGGATCCTTGAATCGGACCCGCCGTACGGCACGTCGGTCCGGTTCACGCCCGACCGGGTCCTCGCCGACGGCTGGCACGCACCCGCCGAACAGCCGTGGCTCCGAGCGGCACTGTCGGCGGCGAGCCGGGCATGCTTCGACGGGGCGGACGTCGCCCGGATCGGGCAGGGCGGCACGATTCCCCTGATGGGGAAGCTGACCCGGCAGTTCCCCGAGGCACAGTTCCTGGCCTGCGGAGTGCTGGGCCCGGGCGCGAACGCCCACGGCCCGAACGAGTCCCTCCACGTCCCCTACGCGCGACGCCTCACGTCGAGCCTGTCGCTCATCCTCAACGGCTACGCCCTCCGGGCCCGGCATGAGTGAACTCGCCTGCGCGGACTGAACAACTGGCGGCAACGGTCACCCTGACCGATGCCGAAGGGCCCGCCCCGGAATGCTTGCGGAGCGGGCCCTGGTGCGCCTACGGCTGTGCCGGATCAGCCCGTCAGGTCAGGGCGCTGCGTCACCCGGATCGAGTTGACCAACGTCGTGCCGGTGACCGCATCGAAACCCACGTCCAGCCGGCCGTCGGTGACCTTGACCGTGAACGTCTTGGACAGTGCGGTCTGGGCGCCGCCCGACTCCAGGCGGACATCCACGTCGGGAACCCTCTCCACGCCTTCGGCCGTGACGTCGAAGACACGCTGTCCCGGCTTCACGCCCGCCGGCTCGGCGAAGCCCAGCTCCACCTGGTAGACGCCGTTCGGGACGGCACCGAAGCGGTACTCGCTGACACCCTCCCGCCCCGAGCGCAGCAGTTGCTGCGCCTGGGAGCTGCCGGCACCCGCGATGTCCTTGCGGGTATAGGTGAGGGCAGTGCCGTCGCCCACGTACCCGAACGAGCCCTCCGCGTACGGCCGGTCCTCGGTCCAGGCGTCGCCGAGGACGTCCACGGAGGCGGTGTCCGCGCCGACGTCGACACCCTGCTGGTAGGCGGGGACCACCAGCTTCAGCTGCACTGAGAGCGTGGGAGTGCGGGCGCTCTGCGATGTCACCACGAGAGTGCCGGTGTGGACGCTGCCGGGCTGGAGGCCCGTCGTGTCGAACGTCAGCGTGACCTGCTGCTGCGCGCCCGCGCCGAGCGTGCCGGACGCCGGGGCGGCCTTCAGCCAGGAGGCGCGGGATTTCTCCGCGACGGTGTACGGGGCGGAGGAGCCGTCGTTGGTGAGGGTCAGGGTGCGCTCGCGCCGCTCCCCCGCCGGTACGACCAGGTGCCACCCGGCCGCGTTGTCCGCCCGCACCGCGCCGGTGGTGAGCGCGGTCTCGGTGCGCAGCGCGGACAGGCTCCGCAGTTCGGCGGTGCGGGTCGCGGAGGCGTAGTGCGGCGCCGCGATCGTGATCTCGTGGTCGGCCGCCGCGGCCACCGGAAGCTGGGTCAGGTACGCCCCGTCGGCCCGGGTGGTGGCGGTGGCGACGGTCGTGCCGCCGCGGGTGACCGTGACGGTGGCACCGGCGACGGGCTTGCCGTCGTTGGCGTCGGTCACCGTGCCGGACACGACCGCGTGGCCCTCGGGGCGGAAACGGATCGCCATGCCGTCGCGGACGGAGAGCTGGTTGTAGGAGTACTGCAGGGCGTCGGTGCCGTCGTGGTTCTCGGCGCCGATGGTGGCGCCGGTGGCCTGCTCGTAGCCCTTGTCGCTCGGGGCGATGCCCTTGTAGTGGAAGGTGTACGTGCCGTCCTCACCGAGCACGGCGGCGAAGCCGATGCGCTTGGTCGTGTCGCGGGCGAGGAGCATGTCACGCCACTCGACGACGTACTCACGGTGCGGGGCGGTGCCGCGTACCGCCGTGTAGATGCCGGAGGAGGCATCCATGGCGAGCTGGTCCCAGAACGGGGAGAGAGCGCCGTTCGCCGGAGCCTTGTTCGGCAGCGGGCTGTTGTCCGTCAGCGCGAGGTAGCCGAAGATCAGCTGGCCGTCGCGGGAGACCCAGCCCTTGTCGTACGTGCGGCCGTACAGGGCGATGGGAAACGGCGGGGTGACGGGCGCGTACGCCTCGGACGGCTTCAGGAGATCGAGCTTCGTCTCGCCTGCCGGGAAGTCCGCGGTCACCTGACTGCACGTCGTGCCGAAAGCATCGGTGCGGGTGGCGAGGGCAATGTCCCTGGTGGCCGTGCCCGTGGCCATGTCGAGCGCAATACCGATGGTGGCCGCGCAGTGGTTGAGCGGTGTCAGGCTGACCTGGTAACTGCCGACGGGCAACGTCAGCTTGTACGTCCCGTCGGATGCCGTCGCCGCGCGTACCGGGGTGCCCTGCACCTTGATCGCGACGTCGGCCTCGGTGCCCGAGTCGCTGCGGACGGTGCCGGTCACGGTGCCGGTGGGGGCGGTGGCGAGCGCCGTGTCGCGGAGCGCGGAGCCGCCGTCGGTGACGGTGAGCGTGGCCGTGTCCGTGAGGTAGCCGAACTTGGTCACGGTGGCCGTGTACTCGCCGGAGACCAGGCGCGGGAAGGCGTAGGTGCCGTCCTTCTTCGTGGTCAGCTTCGCGTGCGTGGGGCCGGCCACGGAGACCTCGACGTCGGCGGCCGGGTCGCCACCGATGGTGACGGTGCCCGTGAGCGCGCCGATGTGGTCGCGCGGGGCGGCGTTGACGGCGGCGTACGCGTCGAGCCGGCCTTCGCCGTACACGTTGTTGAACGCCGCGGTGCCGCCGCAGGTGGTGTCGTCGACGTCGGTCGCGGACTTGTTCAGTACCGCCTCGGTGGCGGAGACGTCACCGCGCAGCGCCGGAGCCGCCGACCAGAGCAGGGCGACGGTGGCCGCGGTGTGCGGTGAGGCCATCGACGTACCGGACTTGGCCGTGTAGCTGCCGCCGGGGGCGGCCGAGCGGATGTTCACACCGGGCGCGGCGATGTTCGGCTTGGCCGTGCCGTCGACGCCGGGGCCGCGCGAGGAGAAGGAGGCGATCTTGTTGTTGTTGTCGAAGGCGCCCGAGGCGTACGTGTTCGTGTAGGCGCCCGGGGAACCGGCCGTGTCACAGCCCGGGCCGTCGTTTCCGTTGGAGAAGGCCGGGAAGATACCGGCGTCCCGCCAGGACTGGACCATCGCCTGGTACCAGGTGTCCAGGCTGTCCGAGCCCCAGGAGTTGTTGATGACGTCGGGCGCGAGATCGGGCCGCGGGTTCTCGCCGTCGGTGTCGGTCGGTGCGAGCATCCACTGCCCGGCGGAGAGCAGCGCTTCCCGCGGGCAGTTCTCGGTGGTGCAGGCCTTGGCGGCGACCCAGCGGGCGCCGGGCGCGACGCCGATGGTGTTCGTCGTGCCGTCCTCGCCGGCCATGGTGCCCACGGTGTGGGTGCCGTGCCCCTGGTCGTCGCAGGGTTGCGTCGTTCCACACGTGCGGGTCGCGTCGAACCAGTTGTACGCGTGGTCGTACGAGCCATCGGTCTTCAGGCCCCGGTAGCCGGCCGCGAGTGCTGGGTGCTGGAAGTCGACGCCGGTGTCGATGCTGCCGATGACGACGCCTTCGCCTCGCACGCCGTACTCGTCCCACACCTTGGGCGCGTTGACGCGGTCGACGTTCCACTCGACGCCGTCGACCTTGGCCTCGTTGGTGCCGTTGGCCGTCGGCGGGAGCTGGATCGGATCGTCGGCCTCGATCGACTCGACGTCGGAGCGGGCGGCGATCCTCTCGGCGAGGGCTCTGCTGCCCGTGACCTTGACGGTGTTGCTGATCCAGTACGACTTGTAGGACGCGTCGGACTGCTTCAGCAGCGCCGTGAGTCCCTGCTGCGAACTCTTGGCGTATGCGGTCTTGGCCTTCAGGACGGCGCGGCCCTGACCGGTCTTGGTGGTGGCTTTCTTCGCGGCCGAGGTGTCGGCCTGCGAGTCGAGCTGCACCCAGAACGAGACCTGGTCGGCCTGCGTGAAGTCCTTGAGCAGGGCGCTGTCCGCCTTGCTCTGCAGAGCGGACGGAGCGGTCGGTGCGGGGTCGGCGGCAACGGCCGGAAGTGCGCCCAGGAAGGGTGCTCCGATGATCGTGGCCAGCGTGGTGGCGAGCAGTCCTCGCCACCGGAGTCTGTGTCGGTTCACGTCTGAACTCCTCATGTGGTCAGCTGCTCAGGTCGGGCCGCTGGGTGACGCGGACGGCGTTGACGAGGGTCTTCTCGGCTCCGGTGGCGACCAGGCGGAGGTTCAGCTGCCCGTCGGTGACCTTGACCGTGAAGGACTTGGCCAGGGCCCGGTAACTGCCGCCGGTCGTACGGACGATGTCCAGGTCGGGAAGGTGGACGGCGCCCTCCGCGAGGACGTCGGTGAGGCGTTGTCCGGCCGCGACTTCGCCGAGCTCGGCGAAGTCCAGCTCGATCTGGTAGATGCCGTCGGGGACCTGGTCGAAGCGGTACTCGACAGCGCCTTCGCGCGCGGTGCGCAGGAGATTGTCGTCGGTGGTGTCCTCGATGGCGTTGGTGGTGCTCGCCTTCGTGGACCGGCCGATGTAGCCGTACGAGCCGGCCGTGTACTTCTGGTCCGGCGTCCAGGTGTCGGCGGCGAAGTCGGTGTACGCCTTGGCCCCGCCGGCGTCGATCGCTGTTCGGTAGCCGGGTACGGACACGGTCACCGGGATCTTGGTCTCGGCGGCCCGTCCGCTGTCGGAGGCGATGACGACGCTGCCCTTGAGGACGGTGCCGGGCGCCACTCCGTGCGTGTCGAAGGTGAGCACGACCTTCTGCTCACCGCCCTTCGCCAGCTGCCCCTCGGCCGGAGCGGCGCTGAACCATCCGGCGCCGCCCGCCTCGGTGATGGTGTAGCCGGTGGCTGAACCGGAGTTGGCGAGGGTGATGGTGCGCTGCCTGCTCTGCTCGGCGGGTACGACGACGGTCGTCGCGGCGGCCGGCGTGGCGGTGACCCGCCCCGTGGCCAGGGCCGCGGAGAGCTGCTCGGTGGAGCCGGACGTGAGCGGCACGGTGCCCTCGTACGCCGTGTAGTGCGCGGCGGAGACGGTGACGTCGTAGTCGGTCCGGTCACCGGTCACCGGCGCCTGCACCAGGTAGGTGCCGTCGGGCGCGGTGGTCCCGCTGGCGACGGGCTCGCCGTCACGGGCGACGGTGACAGTGGCGCCGGCGAGCGCCTTGTTGTCGTTGCCGTCGGTGACGGTACCGGTGAGGGCGGCGCTGCGGGTGGGCGTGAACTCCACCGCCATGCCTTCGCTCACGGACACCTGGTTGTAGGAGTACTGCAGGGCGTCGGTGCCGTCCGCGTTCTCGGCGCCGATCGTGGCGCTCAGGCCGCGCGCGTAGTCGGCGCCGGTGATGTTGCGGTAGTGGAAGGAGTACGTGCCGTCCTCACCGATCACCACCGAGAAGTCGAGCTTCTGGGTGCGCGCGGTGCTGGTCACGGCGTTGCGCCACTCCACGACGACTTCGCGGTGCGGGGCGGTGCCCCGGTTCGACCAGTAGATGTCGCCTGTGCCGGTGGCCAGTTGGAGGTTGTCCCAGAACGGGTAGAGCGAGCCGTTGGGAGAGCCCATGTAGGGCAGGGTCCGGTTGGCGCCGAGGTTGCTGGACGTCGTGAAGCTGAGGTAGCCCTCGATGTTGGCCGTGGCCTGTCTGTACGTCTTGCCGTACAGCGCCACCGGGAAGGGGAACTTGACCGTGGCCGAGCCCTCGTAGTCGCTGCTCGTGCTGAGCCTGGTCGAGCCGGACGGGAACGCGGCCCCGTACGTGGTCCTGCAGATGGTGCCGAACCGGTCACCCCGGTTGGGCAGTACGAGGTCCTTGCCGCCCTCGCCTGCGGGCACCTCAATGCCGAACGATCCGCTCGTGGCACACCGGGAGATGGGCGTGACCGTCACCTGGTAGGTGCCTGCGGGCAGCTGGAGCTTGTACGTACCGTCGGCCGCGGTCGTGGTGCTGGTGTCGGCGGGGGCACCCGCCACCTCGATCCTCGCACCGGCCTCGGGGCCGGACAGGGTGCGCACGGTGCCGGAGAGTGTGCCCGCGGGGGCCGTGGTGAGGCTCAGGTCGCGGGTGGTCGTGGCATCCTCGGTGACGATGGCGGTGGACGTGGCAGGCGTATAGCCGTACTTGGTGACCTTGACCTGGTAGTCGCCGACCATCAGCTTCGGCAGGCCGTACGTTCCGTCGGCCCGGGTGTCAGCGAGGGCGTACATCGGCCCGTCGAGTTCCACGGTGGCTCCGGACACGGGCGCGCCGCCGGACGTGATCGTTCCGAGGAGACCGCCGAGCGGACCGCGCGGAGCGGAAACGACGGCCTGGTAGGCGTCGAGGCGGCCCTCGCCGTAGACGTTGTTGTTCCCGGCGCTGCCGCCGCACGTGATGTCGTCGACGTCGTGTGCGGTGCGGTCGAGGAGGCGTTCGGTGGCCGCTACATCGCCGCGGATCGCCGGGGAGGCCGCCCACATCAGGGCGACGGTGGCAGCGGTGTGCGGGGAGGCCATCGACGTACCGGACATGACGGCGTAGCCGCCGCCGGGAGCGGCCGAGCGGATATCGACTCCGGGAGCGGCGATGTCGGGCTTGACCGCCCCGTCCTCTCCGGTTCCGCGGGAGGAGAAGTACGCGATGTCGCCTTCGCTGTCATATGCGCCGGTGGCATAGCTGTTGGTGTACGCGCCGGGAGAGCCGGCGGTGGCGCAGCCGGGGCCGACGTTGCCGTTGGAGAAGGCGGAGAAGATCCCGGCGTCGCTCCACGCCTGGACCATGTCCTTGTACCAGGTGTCGATGACGTCGGCGCCCCATGAGTTGTTGACGACGTCGGGGGCGAGTTCCGGGCGCGGGTTGTCGCCGTTGCGGTCGGTGGGAGCGAGGATCCACTGGCCCGCGCCCATCAGCGCGTCCCGGGGGCAGCCGAGCGTGGTGCACGCCCTGGCGGCGATCCACCGGGCTCCCGGCGCGACACCGATCTCGTTGCCGTCGTGGTCGTCGCCGACCATGGTGCCCATCGTGTGGGTGCCGTGTCCGTGGTCGTCGCAGGGGGCGTCGCCCGAGCAGCTCGCGGTGGCGTCGGACCAGTTGTAGTCGTGGGCGTAGGTGCCGTCGGTCTTCAGGCCGCGGTACGTGCTCATCAGCGTCGAGTGCTGGTAGTCGACGCCGGTGTCGATGTTGGCGATGACGATGCCGTCGCCGCGTACGCCCAGCTCGTTCCAGACCTTGGGCGCGTTGATGCTGTCGAGGTTCCACTCGACGCCGTCGACCTGGGGCTCCTGCTCGGCGGGCAGCTCGTCGGGCAGCTGAAGCAGCTGGTCGGCCTCGATCGCGGCGACCTCGGGACGGGCGGCGATCTTCGCGGCGAGGGCCTTGTCGCCGGTGACCTTGACGGTGTTGCTGATCCAGTACGAGGTGGAGTGCGCGCCCGCCTTCTTCACCAGGGCCTCGATGCCGGCCTGGGTGGTGGCGGCGTGCTTCTTCCTGGCGGCGATGAGGGCCTTGTCCCGGCCCGTCCTCGTCTTCTCCTTCCTCGCGGCCGAGGTGTCGGCCCGGGAGGCGAGCTGCACCCAGAACGTCGTGGCGTCCTGCTTCTCCAGCTGCCGGACGACCTTGGCGTCGGCCTTGGCCCGCAGTTCGGATGCGGGTGACGGTGCGGGGTCGGCGGTGGCGGTGGCGGGGACCGCTGCGAGGAGCGGCACCCCCAAGGCCACGGTGAGCGCGACGGCCAGCAGGCCGTGCCGTCGCGCAAGTTGCTGTCTCACGTGCGGACTCTCTTTCCAGACGATGTGAGCGGGGGCAGGCCGGGGCGGTGGACCGGCCGGGGCCGGTCCACGCCGGTGACAGGGGGCGAGGTCAGCGCCCAGGCAGTGGCAGGTCCATGACATCCGCAGCCACGGAGGCGACGATGCCGCGTCGCCGTGAGAGGACTTGCCTCAACACGCACTCTCCTTCACAGGAAGTCCACGCAGGAGCCGGGGGCCGTTCGCGAGGTGGTGACCACACAGCAGTATGGATTCGGCACAGCAGGTCACCAGGGGTGCTGGGCTGGCGAGGTGGCGACATGACGCGCTCTCGCCAACCCCCCGTCCGGACGGGCGGAACGGCCCCGCCCCGGCATCGAGCGGCCGACGGTCAGATCCAGTTGTTGCGCATGGCGTACCAGCCCAGTTGCAGCCGGGACGTCACCGACGCCAGGTCCATGAGCGCCCGCAGCCTGCGCTGCACCGTGCGGGGCGAGGTGCCGAGCTGATTCGCGGTCGCCGCGTCCGTAAGGCCGGAGAGCATCAACTGGAGGATCTGCCGGTCGACCGGGGTGAGTTCGGCGACCTCGCGCAAGTACGGCCGGGAGTGCCGCCACACAGCGGCGAACAGCTCGGTCACCAGCATCGTCAGCGGCTGACGCAGCAGCACCGCACGCTCCGGGCCGAGCTGGACCATGGCGACGTCCCCGTCGGCCACGGCCAGTTTGAGCAGCGGGCTGTCCGTCACCCGCACCTGCTCACCGCGTCGTACCCGTTCCTCCAGGGCGGCCACCGCCGCCGGTTCGGCGAGGAAGTCGCGGTCGACCAGGAGCTGGTAGGTGACCCCGGAGGGAGCCCGGCGGTAGTCGGCGGGCGGGTCCGACGCCGCCGACAGGGTCTCGGGCACCGGCGTAATCCTGTTCAGGCCCGTCAGGAACGCCTGGAACGTGTGGCGCGCACCCGTTTCGAGCTCCAGGACCCGGCGGGCCTGTGCCACCGGGCCGTCGACCGTCTCCACGCGCACCCGGCCGTCGTCCGGGGTCCGGTCGCGCACCAGGTCGGCCACGGCCGACTCGGCGCGCCGCAGGTCGTGCCCCAGCTGCTGGAAGACCGCGTGCAGCTGCTCCTCCGCGGCCACGGCCCCGGCAGGCACACGAATGTCCCGAGGGGACGCCTGGTCCGCCTCCTCGGTGGTCGTCACTGATCGTCCAAGATCGGGCATGGCGTCAGTCTGGCCGACGGTCGCGGCTGCGTCCCGGCCCTCAGACCCGGTGGGCAGGCTGCTCAGAAGGCCGATTTACCACGTCAGCGCTGGCCCGGAAGGGCTTCGCCGCCCACCTGAACGGGCCGTGGCGTAAGTACGTCATGTCGTGACCTCGCCACCCTGGGAGGCCACGGTCACACCCCCACCGGCGTGCACCGGAGGCGAGCGGACCGGGACCCTGACGAGGGCGCCGGTCCGCTCACGGTCCGGGCTACCGGCTGGACTTGTTGACCTGGAAGGCCCGGGTGACGGTCTGCTCGACCGCACTGCCGTCGCTCGCCGCGACGGTGGCCCGCAGGGTCGCGTACGAGGCACCTCCGGGAGCGGTCAGATCGGCGTGCGGAGGCGTTCCGTGCCGGCCCTCGGTGAGCTTGACCGCGTGCCAGGTGGCGCCGTCGTCCCAGCTGACCTCCAGCTCGGCGGGAGCGACCGTGGCTTCGACGGCACCCGGTGCACGCTGGACCGCCACGTCCACACGGGTCGTGGCGTAGCGAGGGGCACCGCCGGAGGCGTCGAGGCCGTGCGGGGTGAACCGGACGGCCATGAGCGGCAGGATGGTTCCGGAGCCGTCGTCGGTGTCCGAGTCGAAGCTCCACTGCGACTGCACGCGGGTGGACAGTGTGGCGTAGGGCTGGTTCCGGGTGATGTCCGCGTCGAGCGTGTAATGACCGGGGCCCGCCGGAGCCGGGATGGTCTTCGCACCGCCGACGGCACTCCACGCACTCACCTTCTGGCCGTCCTTGGCCAGGGTGAGGGTGCCCGAAGCGCCCCAGTCGGTGCCGCCGCGGCTCCCGTCGCCGTCGACGAACCACGGTGTGCCGGTCCAGATCATGGAGTTGTTGATCCGGTAGGCGGGCGCGGCCGGGAGCGCCGGTCCGACCACCGCAGCCGCGAAGTCCAGGCGGCGCAGGGCGTTCGGGCCGAACGTCTGCGTCGAGGTCGCGATGGACTGCCGCCCGGCGATCGAGGCCCGGTCGAGCCATTCGCCCGGTGTGCGGTAGTCACGCACGGTCGAGGGGAAGCGGACCGACTGGTCGACGAACAGCGGGAGCAGGACGTCGTCGTCCGGAGTGGCCGCGGTGGTGCCTGCGGCGGGAGTGCCCTGGGCGTTGAAGTGGACACGCACGTCGGTCAGGTCGCGGCGCTGGACCGAGAAGGCGGGCCGGGCCGGGACACCGTCGTTCCAGGTGCGCGCCACGTGGTAGAAGAACGGACTGGGCGCTGCCGACGAGGCGTCCTTGGCCGCGAACACGGCGAACGTACGGTACTTGGCGTCCGCCTCGGCGAACGGCGTCGCGTACAGCGACTGTCCGGAGCGCTCGCCCGAAGTGACCACGCTCAGCGTGTACGTGCCGGTGCCGGCGGGCAGGGCGAGCGCGGCCTGCACGGAGGTGGCGTGGGCCGCGCGGTCGTCGACGTCCGCACGAACCGGAGCGGCGGTGCGGGCGTCGAGGTCGACCGTGGTGTCCGTGACGGGGGTGACCGACGTCGCGGCCATCGTCGTGGTGCGCTCCGTTCCGGTGCCGCTGTTGATCGTCATGCCGATCCAGTACTGCGCCTCGGGCACGGACGCCGTTCCGGTGCCCGCGTTGATGCGGACCGGGTAGCGGTCGCCGGTCCAGCGGTTGACGACCATGGCGGTTCCGGTAGCCGGGGTGCCGTCACGCTGCTCCGCGTTGAGCGTCAACCGATGAGTGGGAACGGGGCTGTTGACGCCGAGGATCGTACGGGTGACGGCCTTGCCGTCCTGCGAGGCGGCGAGTATCGCGGACCACGGGCCGTGCGGCAGCAGTGCGGCGCGGGTGGTGACAGTCGCGGTCGCGGTGCCGTGCGCGGGGACGGTGACCTTGTCGCGGTCTACCGAGAACTGCTCGGCGTTGCCCGGTTGCGCGGTGGGCGACAGCGGCTTTTCGAGGGCCAGGTCGAGCGTCGTGTCGCTGTCACCGGAGTTGGTGAAGGTGACGGTGTGCTCGGTGTTCCTGCCCGCTCCGTCGGACCAGCCGGCCGTCGTCGTCAGGTTCGCCGGGGAGGCGAGGACCGTCTGTCCGACGGCGCGGCCCACGTCCACGCGGCCGGTGCCCTGCTGGTAGGCCGAGCGCTTCGTGTTCGGCTCGGCACTGTTCATGAGCGCGGTCTTGATCTGTTCGCCGCTCCAGTCGGGGTGCGCCTGGGCGACGAGCGCGGCGGAGCCGGCCACATGCGGCGTCGCCATCGACGTGCCGCTCTTGGAGGTGTGGCCGCCGCCTGCCTTCGCCGCGGCGATGTTGACGCCGGGCGCTGTGATGTCGGGCTTCACCGCGTTGTCACTGGGACGTGGGCCGCGGCTGGAGAACGGCGCCAGCTGATCGTCGGCGTCGACCGCGCCCACGGCCAGTGCGGCGTTCGCGATGGCGGGCGCGCCGACCGTGGCGGTCCCGAACTCGCCGTCGTTGCCCGCGGCGACGACGAAGAGCGTGCCTGTGCTCGCCGACAGGTCGTTGATGACCGCGACCGCGGGGTCCGTCTCGTCCGCGGGGCCGCCGAGGCTCAGGTTGACGACCTTGGCGTGGACGGTGTTGACGGCCCAGTCGATGCCGGCGAGGAGCGCGGAGGTGGGGCAGGAGCCGGTGTTGTCGCAGACCTTGCCCACGGCGAGCGACGCGTCGGGGGCGACACCGCGGTATGTGCTGTCGACGCCGGCGATGGTGGAGGCCACGTGTGTGCCGTGGCCGTTGTCGTCCTCGGCGGTGTCGCCGCCGAGGAAGTTGGACGAGACCGTCACCCGGCCCGCCAGGTCCGGGTGGTCGGAGTCGTAGCCGCTGTCGAGGACGGCGACTGTGACACCCTTCCCCGTGAATCCGTTGTCCCAGGCCTGGGGAGCGTTGATCTGGGGGACGCTCTTGTCCAGGGCGACGTGCATCCGGCCGTCCAGCCACAGCTTGTTCGCACCGCCCGCCAGCGAACGGCCGGTGCCGGCGGTCAGGCGCTTCCAGGTGCCGACGGCGTCGGTGCTGTCGTGCGGGTCGAGTGCGGTCAGGCCGAGGCGGGGTATCGCGCGCCCGGGGTTGGCCGCCCTGCCGGCCGCGTCGCGGGCCCTGCTCGCGGCGCCCGAACCCTTGGCATGCTGAACGATCATCCCCACGGCGCCGGAGGCGGTGGTGCCTTTCGTGCCGTATCCCGCGTCCAGCAGCACCTTGACGTCGAAGAGGCGGGGGTCGAGCCGGCCCGCGGCGAGCAGCGGCTCGGCATCCGAGGGCACGACGCTGATGTCGCCGCTCCCCACGGAACTGGTGGTGAAGGTGACGTTTTCCCGGCCGGGTCCGGGGGTGACGGTGGCCGAGCGGATCTCGGCACCGGAGCGTTCGACCGTCACGGTGTCGCCGGTGGGCAGCGGCACGGTGAACGTGGTGGCTGCCGGCGTACGGGAGTCGGCGCCCGGTCCGGACGGGTCTGCCGCGTGGGCGGCGGTGGCAGGTATGAGCGCCGCCATCATGCCGGCCGCGGCCGCGATGGATCTGATGTGCACGGAGAGAACCCCCAAAGATCGCAGAGCGAGAACGGGTCGAATCCTGGCAGCGCCGGGACCGTCAACCAGGCTCAGGGAGTGGCGACTTGACGACGCGTCGCAGATACGCCACGGAGGAGGGCCGGGCCGTCGTGGCCCTTCTCCAGGCAGCACGTCGCGGCCGAGCTCCCCGGCCGTCGCGCCGGAGCAGGTGGCCGTCGGCGACCACCGGGCCGTACACCGCAGGGCCGCCCCGGAAAGAGGCGGCCCTGCGGTGTCTCTCAGCGGACTTCGTATGCGCGGATCATTGTCTGGTCGACCCGCGCCCCGTGTCCGTCGGCGAGCGTGACGCGCAGGTGCACGAACGTGCCCGCGGGCGCGTCGCCCGGAACCGTCGCCCGCCACGCCCCGTGGGACCCCCGCACGTCCGCGGTGCGCCAGTCGGTGACCGCGTCCGTCGTGGCCTGGTCGCCGTAGGCGTACTGGACCTCGACGTCCTCCAGGGCGACGGGGCCGTCCGCCCCGTCCACCACGGCGCCGACACCGATCGTGGTCGTCTCGCCCGCCGGGCGCGTGTTGCGCAGATCGGACGGGAGGTCGAGGACCGGGACGAGGAGGCGCTGGGCGCCCTGGTCGGCGGCGCCGGAACGGAAGTCCCACTGCGTGCTGTACGCGAGGCCGGTGCGGTCGGCGGCCGACGCGGGCCGGCGCCAGGTCTGGCGGTACGTCACGTCGGCCGTGTCCTGCGGCAGCTCGAAGATGCCCGAGACCAGGGCCTGCGGTTCGCCGTTCACCAGCAGCTGCCGGGTGCCGTAGTCGTTCCGGGCACTGGTGGAGTCGTGGCCGCCGGCGTCGCCGAACGGGGCGACGGTGAAGGCCAGCCGGTTGCTGTCGCGGGTCATCAGAGCGGCGCTGTAGGTGTTGCGCACGGGGCCGTACGGCGACTTGTACCAGTTTGCCGTGGAGCTGCCCTGCTGCACCTTGCGCGGCCCGTCATAGGCGGTGCCGCCGTTCGGGCCGAGGTCTCGGCGCATCAGGGTCGTCCACGTCAGGCCCTCGCTGTCCGACGGTGTGAAGAACTCGGTGCGCTGCTGCGGGGCGTGCAGCGGCAGCGTCGTGCCACCCGCCCACAGGCCGGGCATGCCGGGCAGGCCGGGCAGGCCCACCTGTACGTCGGACCAGTACGTGGCGTCGCCGGCGGCCTGCTGCACGTGGTAGCGGGCGTCGGTGACGGCGAGCTCGCTGTCGCGCACCCGCTGGGTGCCGGGTCGGATCGCGTCCTTCGAGGTGTGCGCCAGGTTGTAGACGTACGGGCTGTGGGCGGTCGCGGTGCCGGACCAGCTGACCTTCGCCGAACCCGACCGCGTGGCCTCGGCCTTGAGGGTGAGCGCGTCGTCCCAGGTGATGGTGGCCTGCGGAACACCGCCCTCGGGGCCGGTGATCTGGAAGCGGCCCTTGCTGTCGGGGACGGCGGCCAGGACGCCGACGGCGCCTGCCTTCGCCGCGGCCGTCTCCCAGATGAAGGCGTTGCCCCCGCCCGGGCCAGCGTCGACCAGGGCGACCTTGCCCGACAGGTCGTGGGCGGCGAAGTTGGCGTCCGTGCCCTTGCCGATCGCGACGACCTCGGCGGAGCCCCTGCCGTCGAACTCCGTCGCCTTCTGTACCGGCAGCGGGTCCAGGACCCGCCCGCCGCCCGAGGTGAACCGGGCGAGCGGCGCGGTCTGCCGGGCCGACGCGAGGAACGTGACCTTGTCGGCGTGCCTGACCAGCTGGGCGTAGATCGCCTTGGCGTACGAGGGGACGGATGTGGCGTATCCGGCGAGCAGTCGCCCGGTGCCGTCCAGGCCGTAGGTCAGCCCGATCGCGAACCCGCTGGGCCGGCTCGCGCGGTCGGTGTCCCATGCGACCCGCTCGGCGTCGCGGGCGTCCAGAGTGACCGTGGTGTCGCCGGAGACGGTCAGTTCCGGCCGGTAGAGCTGTGACACCGAGGCCACGCTGCCGACGTTGCCCGGCTCGTCCCGGGTCATGACCAGACCGCTGAGGGAGTACGTGCCGAGCGGCACCCGGATCGTGGTGCTGCCCGCGGCCGGGTAGCCGAGGGTGTACCGCTTCGCGGTGTCGCGGTGGTCGTCGAACAGCTGGAACGCCGACGGGGACGCCGCCGGGTCGCCGTGCCGGTCGAGGCCCTTGACGGTCAGGTCGGCCGACGGCACCTCCAGGTGCACGCCGAAGGGGACGGTGACGCGCACGCCGTGGGCGCCCGTGCCGACGAGGCGGCCGGTGAGCGTGCCGTAGTCACCGGCGTCGAGCTTCGCCGCGGGGTCGATGCGGACCGGCACGTCGGCGGTGCCGTTCGCCGGGACGGTGACCTTGGTGCGGGCCGGCTGGGCGAAGCCGTGGACGCGGGAGCCGTCGTCGCCGCGCACGTCGCGCACGGCAAGGGCGAGGGTGACGTCCTTGTCCGTGGTGTTGGTCAGCGTGATGGTCTTGTCGACCGGTTCGAGTCCGGCCTGCGGGTACGCGAAGTCGCCGAGCAGCGGGTTGGGTTCACCCGCCACCGGCTGGGATGTCGCACGGGCCACGTCCATCGGTCCGGCGCCCTGGTCCAGGACGGGGGCGTCGGTGTCCTTCGCCGACGAGGTGAGCAGCGCCTTGAGGCGGGCCGGCGCGAGGCCGGGGTGCTGTTGGAGGAGGAGCGCGGCGCCCCCGGCGACGTGCGGGGTGGCCATCGAGGTGCCGGACATCGACTGGTACGCCTGGGCGCCACGCCCGCCCGCGCGTGCGGCGACGACGTCGACGCCCTGGGAGGCGATGTCGGGCTTGGCGTTGATCCCGTCGGCGGAGGGGCCCCGGCTGGAGAAGGACGCGGTCTCGTCCTTGCGGTCGACGGCCCCGACGGTCAGAGCGCTCGGTGCGCAGCCGGGCGTGGAGACAGTGCCGCGCAGCGAGGCGTTGCCCGCCGCGATGACGAACAGGGCCTTGTCGCTGAGGCGCTGGACCGCTTCGACGTCCGGGCCCGAGCAGCTGCGGGAGCCGTCGGCGCCGAGCGACATGGAGACGACGTTCGCGCCTTCGGCGACGGCCCACTCCATGCCGTTGACGATGCCGCTGAGTGTGCCGGAGCCGTCGTCGCCGAGCACCTTGCCGACGAGGAGTTCGGCCCCCGGTGCCATGCCCGCGTACCGGCCGTCGGACGCGGCGCCGGTGCCGGCGACGGTGGACGCGGTGTGGGTGCCGTGGCCGGTGCGGTCCTCGCCGTCCTGGCCGTTGACGAACACCTTGGTCCGCGTGATCCGGCCGGCGAGGTCGGGGTGGTCCGCGTCCGCACCGGAGTCCAGGACGGCGACCTTGACGCCGGATCCGTCGAGCCCGGCCTTGCGGGCGGCGCCCGCCCCGGTGAGCGGGACGGTCGGGGTGCCGGGTCCGTCGGCATCGGCGCCCCTGACCTTGGCGTCCAGCCAGATCTTGGTGACGCCGCCGGCCGAGCGTGCCGAAGCCTTCGCCGGGATCAGGTCCTGCCACGCGTCGGCGGCGGACTTCTTGGCGACGTCGAGGCCGGCGCCGCCGATGGATTCGAGCGTGGCGGTGGTCCGCGTACCCGGACGGGCGGTGCGCGGCGCGCGGCCACCCGCGTACTCGACGATCACCGGCACGGTGGCGGAGTGCGCGTCGTCGTAGCCGTCGGCGACGAGTCCGCCGATGTCGAAGAGCCGTGCGTCGACGAGTCCGGCGTCCACCAGCTTCTCGACGCCCTGGGGGAACACGTAGGTGCGGGTGCCGTCCTGCCAGACGGCGGCGGGATGGTCGGTGCTGTCAACGGGACGTGGTGCGGCCGACAGGATCCGGCCGTCGGGGGCCATGCGCGCGTCGACCACGTCACCGGTGATCAGAGTGACGGTCACGGTGCGGGCGGCCGCGTCGCCTGCGCCGGTCGGCGAGGTGGCCGTGGCATCGGCGTCCGCCGCGGGTATGCCGACGGCCATGAGGGCGACGGTCGCGAGGCCGGCGGCCGTGGATCGCCATGGTCGGGTACGTCTCACAGGACAGCTCCTGGTCGAAAGTGGGTGATGGACCAGCAGCGTCGTCAATTCCGCATCTCCATGGGTGTGTTCGGGCTGGCGAGTGCCCGCCATGACGTAATGCCGACATCGACGGCTCCTCGGATCCGTGCACCCTCGAAGCCCTGCCGAGGGGGCCCCTGCCCCTGCGCGCCCGGCGGCGGCGAGACTAGGGGCATGTCGTCCGTTCCAGGAACACCTCCCCCGCAGCCCACAGGCGCCGCGGCGTCCGCCCCTGCCATGCGCGCGTCGATCGTCGAGCTGCAGGAGCGATTGCGCGGAACCGACGCCGCGCTGACCCGGCTGCTGAGCGAGTGGCAGGCGGGCGCGGGCGGGAACGAGGAGCACTTCGTCAGGGTCTGGGAGAACCGGGCGGAGCAGGCCCGCCGCATCTACGACCTGGAGTACACGGCCCGCACTTCCCTGCTCGTCTTCCAGTCCGGGGCGAACACGGTCGCGCCCGTCCCGACGACGCTGCCCGACGAACCCGAGGAGCAGCAGGCGCACGCCACCGGGCCCGCGATACGCAAGGACGGCAATCCCGACGCCGCCTACCGCGTCGTCGTGGACCGTGACTTCCTCTCCGAGCCGGCCGCGCTGCGCGCCCTCGACCTGCGGGCGGCGGCGGGTCATGAAGTCCGCGTCGTCGACCAGCCGTTGGTCAAACTGGTCGTCGCGGACGGCGAGACGGCGATGGTCCAGCTGGAGCCCGGACGGTCGCTGGAGCTGCGACCGCCGCTCGTGCTGCTCGCCACGGAGCTGTTCGAGTCGGTGTGGCGCCGCTCGCGCCCGTACCTGCGCGAGGACGGCGACCTGAGCCCCACCGACCGCCGCATTCTGCAGCTGATGCTGGCCGGGCTGACCGACGCGGCGACGGCCCATCAGCTGGGCACGTCGTCGCGTACGGTGCAGCGCCGGGTACGGGCGCTGATGGATCTGGCCGCCGTGACGTCACGCGTCCAACTGGGCTGGTACGCGATGCGCAACAACTGGGTGTGAGCACCCGGCACGGCGGCCCTGCGCTTACATCAGGTCCAGGTAGTCCCCCAGCGACTTGCCGCGCAGGCGCTTGACCGGGTCGGTGTAGTGGTCGGCCCTGCTGTTCTGCTGCAGGTAGGTGTCCTTCACCCAGGCGAGGTCCTTGGCGCCGACGGTGCCGTCGTGGTCGATGTCGGCGGCGCGGTCGGCTGTCCCGCGCGCCGCGTACACGGCAGCCGCGTCCCGGACGTCGACGACGTCGTCGCCGTTGACGTCACCGGCGACGAGGGCTGCCGCCGAGTTGGCACTGTTGCCGGCCACACCCCAGGTGCCGTCCAGGCCGAGGTCGATGTCCTCGGTCCAGGTGAAGTGACCGGGCGCCGTCACCCGGAACCGGTACGGCTTGTCGGACGGGGTCAGCCCGCTGGCCGAGATCCGGCCCGCCTTGTCCACGGCGACCTCGCGGCTGGTGCCGTCGGGCGCGATGAGCGTCGCCTCGATGCCGTCCGCGGTGTGGTCGCGGAGGTTGTCGTACGCGCCTTCCCTGGTGAGCAGGGCCTGGATGGCAGGGCGGGCGACGAAGGTCGACGTCGGGTTGAGCATCCGCACCGCACCGTAGAACTGGGTGTTCAGGTTCGTCTTGGTGCCCGCCGTGTCCACGGCGGACGTGGTGCCCGCATTCAGGCTCGCGACCGATGTCACCGTGCCGCCGGTCACCTCGTACGTCACCTTCAGCAACGGCATCGAGTCGCCGCTCAGGCCCTCGCTGCCGGCGACATCGAAGGAGAGGGTGCTGTACGAGGACGATCCGGCCGACACGTCGGTGCGGTGGATCTCGGACGGGCCGTGTGCCTTCAGTTCGGCGGTCGGTTCGATGCCGACGACCTTGACGTTCCGGTCGTCGTAGCGGATCTGCGAAGTGAACGTCTTCCAGTTCTTCAGCTCGTGTGCGGTCAGCGTGTACGTGACACGGTCCCCGGCCCGCGCCGAGGACGCGCTCGCGTCGCCGACCACGTAGGGCGTGCCCTTCTTCATGATGCTGATCCGGCGGATGCCACCGATGTTGCCCGCGGCGTCCGTGGGCCACAGCTTCAGATTCGCGACGGGCGGGCCGACGGGAAGCTCGACCTGCCCGTCCACGGCCCCGTCGGACCCCACCGGGAGCCTGCCTTCCGGCGCGTTCGGGTTGTAGAGCGAGTAGTACAGGCGGTTGTCACTCTGGCCGATGTCGAGGCCTGCGGCGCGGATGTCGTCGGCCTGGGCGTCCCGCAGTGTGCCGGTCACGTTGAACGACGTGGCGTCGGCGGGCCGTTCGACGACGGTGGGGTGGGCCGGGTCCCAGGCTCCGTAGGCGTCCTCGTACGCGGGCAGTTCCGTGTCCACGTACACGTCACGCAGTTCGCTGTCGGTGCCGCCGGCGGCGTCCGTGCCGACGATGCGCAGCTTGTAGTGGCCGTCGTCGATGTAGCGGCCTCGCGGGTTGAACGGTGTGGCCTCGTCGCCGGTCAGCGGGAAGTACCAGGGGCCCACCGTCGCCGGGCCGTAGAGGACGCCCTCGGTGAGACCGACGGTGTTGATGCCACCGATGTAGCCGAGGTCCTTGCCGTCGGCGTCGGTGAGGAAGATGTCGATGCTGCGCAGCTGTCCGGCCATCCTCAGGTCGAAGGTGGCCGCGCCTGCCCCGACGGCTCCCTGGTCGGAACCCCGTCCGGTCGACATGACGGACTTGGTCATGTCGACCTCCTCGAACCCGGACTTGGCGACGCGCAGCCCGAACGGGACGTGCAGTGCGGGCAGTCCGCTGCCGCTCGGTGGTGTCAGCGTGACCGTGCCCTCGTAGTAGCCGGCCGCGGCACCGGCGGGCACGCTCAGGGCGGCGGCAACGGACTTCCTGCCGTGGGCTCCGACTGTGATCCGTTCGTTGGTGGTCAGCGTGATGGCCGAGGCGTCGGCGTCCGCGGAACTGCCGGAGCCGCGGCTGAAGGCCGTGTTCACGGCGTACGTGACGGGCCTGCCACTGTCGTTGACCACGCGCAGGGTGCGCGTGAGGTTCGTGGCGCGGCCCACCGGCAGCACGCCGAGGTCCAGCGCACCGGTGACGGCGTCGAGTTCGGTCTGCGAGCCCTCGACCGTGATGTGCGGGGTGGTCTCCGGGACCTGCACGGCGGTGGTGGCGTGCACGGCCGCGTACGGGTCGACGGCTCCGGCACCGGCCTCGAACACGCTGACATCGCCCGGCAGCGTGGTTGCCGTGTTCATCAGCGCCGTCTTGATGTCGTCGGGGCTCCGTCCGTGGTCGTGCTGGAGCATCAGCGCCGCGGTGCCGGCGACGTACGGCGCGGCCATCGAGGTTCCGCTGAGGCGGGCGTACGCGTACGTGTGGTCGCCGCCGGCCGGGTCGACGATGTCGGCGGGGACGGACGACAGGACGCTGACGCCGGGCGCGGTGACCTCGGGCTTGATGGCGGCGCTGCCGTAGACCGGGCCGCGCGAACTGAAGTCGGCCAGCGCACCGTCGCCGAGCCGGAAGGTACCGGCTGAGGTGAACGAGACCTCGGCGCCCGCCGCCATCAGTGCGGCGCCGTCCGGCGCGGTCAGCGAGAACGCCGGAACGTAGTTCGGGTTCTCACCGATGTAGTGCGGGATGTGCCCCTCGTCGGCGTTGTCGTTGACGAGGAGAACGGCCGCGGCGCCCTTGTCGTGTGCGCGCCGCACCTTCTCGTCGAGCGGGATGCCTCCACGCCGGATCAGGACGGCCTTGCCGGTGACGTCCTTGCCGGTGTATCCGGCGGCGGTGCCGGTGGCCGCGTCGACGACCGCGAGGGAGCCGTCCGTCAGCTTGTCGAGGGCGTCGCCGTAGGGCTGGGCGAGCAACCGGCCCTGCGCCGTGGCCGTTTCGGCGGTCAGCGTGTACGCGGGCAGGGTCAGCGGTTCGGAGTGGGCGCCGACCGTCAGCGGGAGGGCGGCCGCGGCCGGCGTGGCGACGGTGCCCGGCTTCGGGCCGCTGTTGCCGGCGGCTATGACGGTGGTGACGCCCGCGAGGACGAGGTTGTCGGCGGCTATGGACTGCGGGCTGAGCGGGTCGTTGATGGCGGCGCCCAGCGACATGTTGACGACGTCCATGCCGTCGTCGGCCGCCTTGTCCATGGCGGCGATGATGCTGCTGGTGCGGCCGCTGCCGTAGGGGCCGAGCACACGGTAGGCGTGGACGGAGGCGCCGGGCGCGACGCCGTGCGCGGCCCGCGCCTTCGCGTCGGCGCCCTGACCGGCGATGATGCCGGCGACGTGGGTGCCGTGCTGTGTGTAGTACGTGGAACCCTGGTTGGTCTCGGCCTGGCCGGACGCCTTCCAGTCCTCGTACGTGGTCTCCATCGGGTCGGCGTCGTCGTCGACGAAGTCGTATCCGCCCGCGTACACGCCCTTGAGGTCGGGGTGTCGGTAGTCGATCCCGGTGTCGATGACGCCGACCTTGACGCCCTTGCCGGTGATGCCCTCGGCGTGCAGGCGGGCCACGCCGTCGTCGGCGCTGCCGGTCTCCTGGCCGCCCGACGCGATGGCCCCCGGGTCGGAGAGCGCCTGCACCGTACTGTCGGGCCACACCGAGGCGACCTCCGCGTGGTCGAGCAGCTCGGCAACCCGGTCACCGGGCAGGCTGAGGCTGACCCCGTCGAAACTGTGGGTGTAACTGCGGTGCAGCCGAGGCGCCTTGGACTGCTGACCGGTCTTCCCCGCAGCCGCGTGCTTCCCGGGGAACATGTCCTTCAGTACGTCACGGAACGCGCCCTGTGCTTCGGTCACCGCGGCGCGCGCGTCCGTCTCGCTGAGGCTGCGCCCCTGGGCGGCGGCGAGGAGGCGGGCCGTCCGGGCGGGCGGCGTCCGCAGTTGCACGATGACGTCAACGGGGTCGGCGGACTTCAGCGCCGCCTTGTCCGTGACGTGCAGTCCGCCCAGGTCCAACGTCGCCATCCGGTGCAGTGCCTGTCGCTCCTGGCCGTCCAGGGAGGCAAGCACGCTGCCGGCGCTCGGCGTGGCGCCCGGGTCCGGTGCGGCGACGGCCGCGGGAGCCACACCCGCCACGGCGGCAAGGACAGCGCCCGCCACCACCAGGGACAGGCGTCTTTGTTCCGGGACATGCGTCATGGTTGCCTTGCTCCGCTCTGAACTTCACCGGGGACGGTCGCCCGATCATCGGCGCGTGACGGAGCAACACGGAAGGACGGCCGGTGGCGTATTCACGACGTGTCGTCAAACCGCCATCAGGGGCGTGGTGTCACTGGACGGCTGTCCATGGCCGGCGTTGCTCCGACGCCCGCTTGTTGGTGTCGATGATCGTGAAGAGTACGAGAGCGAGAGCGCAGGGAATCGCGACTGCCAGGAAGGCCACCTTGACGGGCCGGCTCACCTCGAACTCAAGGAGAAGCACCCAGATAAGCGCACCGGCGCCGATCGCGAAAGTCGTTCTGCCCATCACGAAAGCCTGCCGTCGCGCCGCTTCGGGCGACCAGTCGATCTTGGGGTATTTGGTCAAGTGCCGGAAAGCCACATCGCCGAGCCCCAGGGGGTTGACCATGCACAGCAGCCCGAGGGATGTGAACAGCACGGGCCCGAGGAACATCTCCATATGGGTTGCCTCATAGAGTCGGAGGTGGGGGCAGGCGGCGGACCATACCTGCCCAAGGCCCAGGGCGCCCGGTGCTACCGCCTCACGACCGTGCCTCGACCCCGCAGCTGATCAGCTCCACCACCGATTCGACGAGCGCGTCGTCCGGCATCTGCTGTTCACCGACCATCCGGAACACCAGCGACGCGGCCACCAGCGTCGCCGCGGCGCCCAGGTCCGCATCCGGGCGCACGTCGCCACGGGCGACGCCGCGCTCCAGCAGATGACGGGTCTCACTCATGACCCGTTCCGTGTAGGCCCGGTAGGCGCCCTGCTCGGCCCCCGCCTCCGCCGCGGCACCGATCACACCGGCGAGCAGCCGGCCGACGCCTGGTTGCCGGTACGCCTGAGCGCGTGCGGTCAGAACGGCGTGCAATTCGGCACGGAAGTCGCCCATGTCGGGTACGGACAACGGTCCGATGCGTGACTCGGCGGCAGCGATGACGAGGTCCTGCTTCGTGGACCAGCGGCGGTACATGGCGGGTTTGCTGACGCCCGCGCGTGCCGCCACGGCATCCATGGTCAGCGCGCTCATTCCGCTCTCGGCCACGAGCTCGACGACGGCATCCAGCACCGCGCGGCCGACGCGTTCCTCCCGGGGCCGCCCCGGGCCCCTCCGTACCTGTTCCACCCGGTCCTCAGCCATGCGGTGACCCTACGCGGCCGGAGTCGCGCACCGTGCGAGGGGGCCGCCGGACTTCCGGGAGGCCCGACGGCCGGTAGTGAAATGGATGTGTAACGGCAGCGGTTTACCGTCTGGTGCATTCCCCCTGAACCATGCTCAAGGAGCACCACGATGCACCTGCCTCGATCGCCCTGGCGCAGATCCGCCGTGTGGGCGACCGCCACCCTCACCTCGGCAGCGCTGCTGGCCGGCCTGCCGACCGCTGCCGCCGACTCCGCCCCCGCGAGGTCCTCGAAGATCGACTCGGCACTGCTCGGTGCTGTCGGCCAAGGCCAGGAGGCGTCCTTCTTCGTCGTCCTGAAGAACCAGGCAGATCTCTCACCGGCCCGCGGCAAGCGTTCGCACGCGGCGAAGACCGCTGCCACGTTCTCCGCGCTGCGCACGGAGGCGAAGAACAGCCAGAAGTCCCTGACGGCCTTCCTCGACAAGGAGAAGGTCGGCCACCAGGATTTCTGGATCACCAACGCCGTGAAGGTGACGGGCGACGAGCAGCTCGTCGACCGCCTCGCGAAGCGTTCGGACGTCGCCCGCATCGTCAAGGAGCAGAGGTACGAGCTCGACGAGACGGAGAGCCAGGTCACCGACGCCGCGGTGGCGGCCACCGCGGACGGCACCCCCGAGTGGGGTGTCAAGGACATCAAGGCCGACCAGGTCTGGTCCCAGTACGACAACCGCGGTGAGGGCATAGTCATCGCCAACATCGATTCGGGCGTGCAGTACGACCACCCCGATCTGGTCGCCAACTACCGTGGCAACAACGGCGACGGCTCCTTCACGCACGACTACAACTTCTTCGACGCGACCGGCGAGTGCGGAACGAGCGGTCTGCCCTGCGACAACAACGGCCACGGCACGCACACCATGGGAACGATGGCCGGCAGCGGCGGCGTCGGTGTCGCCCCGAAGGCCACGTGGATCGCGGCGAAGGGCTGCGAGACGTCCTCCTGCTCGGACTCCTCCCTGCTCGCGGCCGGCCAGTGGATCCTCGCCCCGACCGACGGCAACGGGCAGAATCCGCGCCCCGAGCTGGCACCGCACATCGTCAACAACTCCTGGGGCGGTGGCAACACCACCTTCTACCAGAACATCATCGAGGCATGGAACGCCGCCGGTATCTTCGAGGCCTTCGCCGCGGGCAACTCCGGTAACGGAGCGACCTGTTCCACCGCGGAAGCCCCCGGCGCCCAGGCACCCGCCTACGGCGTCGGCGCGTACGACGTGAACGGAAGGATCGCCTCGTTCTCCGGCTTCGGCCCGTCCCGCGTCGACGGCTCCGCGAAGCCGAACATCTCGGCTCCGGGCGTCGACGTCCGTTCCACCTGGCCGGGTTCGACGTACAAGCTCTCCTCCGGTACGTCGATGGCGACGCCGCACCTCGCGGGCGCCGTGGCTCTGCTGTGGTCCTCGGCCCCCTCGCTCATCGGTGACATCGACGGCACGCGCGCGGCGCTCGGCGAGAGCGCGACCGACGTCGACGACACGCACTGCGGCGGCACACCCGGAATGAACAACGTGTGGGGCGAGGGCAAGCTCGACATCTTCACCGCGGTCGACAAGGCCCCGCACACCGCCGGCAAGGTCACCGGCAAGGTCACGGACGAGGCCACGGGCGCCGCACTGAGCGGTGTCACCGTCAAGGCCGAGAACGACGCCACCAGCCGTACCGTCACCACCGGCTCCGACGGCTCGTACCGGCTGTCGCTGCCCGTCGGCACGTACACGTTCTCCTACGCCGGCTACGGCTACGCCGTCCGCTCGGTGACGGGCGTGGAACTCACCGCGGGCCAGGAACTCACGCAGAACCTCGCGCTGGAGCCCGTCGCCACGCACGCGGTGTCCGGTACCGTCCTCGACGTCACCGGCAAGCCGATCGCCAGGACCACGGTCACCGTCGACGGCGCCCCGGTCCCCGAGGTCACAACGGACTCCTCCGGCCGCTTCACCATGCCGAAGGTCGCCGAGGGCGCGTACACGCTGACCGCGTCGCCCGCCGCCCCGATCCTGTGCAACGGCGTCCGCAGCACAGGACTCACGGTCGACGGCGACGAGTCGCTGACGCTCCGGCTCCCGGCGCGCAGCGACGCGGCCGGCAACAGCTGCACCCCGTCGGCGTACTCCTGGGTCAATGGATCCACCAAGGTCGCACTGAGCGGGGACGAGGACGCCGAAGCCATCACGCTGCCCTTCCCGGTGAAGCTGTACGGCGTTTCGTACACCAGCGCCACCGTGAACACGAACGGCCTCATCAACTTCCTCGAGCCGCGCGTGGGCGACTACACCAACACGGCCATGCCGGACCCGGCGAAGCCCAACGGCATCGTCGCGCCTCTCTGGGACGACCTCACCCTCGACAAGAAGTCGAGCGTGCAGACGGCCACCACCGGCAACAACGGCAACAGGCAGTTCGCGGTCGTCTGGAACAACGTGCTCTTCGCCGACGGCTCCTCGAACCGCGCCACGTTCGAGGCGGTCTTCGACGAGGCCACCGGAGCGATCACCTTCCAGTACCTGTCGGTTCCCGGCAACGGCGGCAAGGCCACGGTCGGCATCGAGAACCAGATCGGTACCGACGCACTCCAGTACTCCTTCAACCAGCCGGTCCTGACGAACGGCTCGGCCATCCGCATCGCGCAGGGAGCCAAGTAATGAGAGCCCACACCTCACGGCGGGCCCTGCGGCTCGCCTCCGCCCTGGTCGCGGCGGGACTCGCCCTGACCGCGGCGCCCCACGCACTGGCCGCCGAGGACGACGGTTCGGCGATGAAGCTGACCAGCGAGCAGGCAGCGGAACTGACCGAGCGCGCACAGGTCGACGTCTACGGTGACGCCGCGGAGACCCACAACGCCGAAAGCGCCGAGCCGGACAGCGACACGTCCGGCACCGCCGCAGCCGACACGCCCGTCACCTTCACCGGTAAGTCCACGCTGGAGGGCGTCCGCGGCGTCGGCGCCACCGTGCCGGCCGGCTCCGACGGCAGCTACTTCACCGTGCACAGCCTCGGCAACGTCCAGCTGCACAAGGCCGACGGCACCAGCACGTGGGAGCGCACCAACACGTCGCTGTACGCGGACTGGAGGGTCAAGCCGCTCCGCGTGTGGCAGGCCGAGCCGTACCCGGCGCGCATCGTGATGGGCTACAACGCGGTCAGCCCGTTCACCCCCGCCTCCGACCAGGGATTCGACACCGGTGACCTGACCGGCGACGGCACCCCCGACATCGTCTTCTCGGCGAGCGTCGGCAGCGACGCCTACCGGCCCTTCTCCTCGCCCGGCTCCGCCCTGCCCACCGGCACGTTCGTGACGGTCCTGGACGGCAGCACCGGCAAGACGCTGTGGTCGAAGCTGTACTCGTACGCGACCTCGGTCAAGATCGCGGGCGGCACCCTGCTCGTCGCCGACGTTCCGGACTACAACCTGAACGCCCCGGACACCCAGACGGCCACGCTCAGCGGGATCCGCTTCGCCTACGCCGACGGCGCGCTGACTCCGTCGTCGACGTGGACGTACGACACCGGGGAGACCGCTGCCTCGTGGGGCGCCCTGGAGTCCCTCGGCGGCGGCAAGGCCGCCGCCTCCTGGAACATGGCGCAGACCGACACCACCCCGGCGCAAGGCCGTACGCTCGTCCTGGACACCGCCGACGGTTCCGTCTCCTGGCAGACCGACAGCTCCCTGTACAGCCGGCAGCTGCACCTGGACGCGTCGCGTCAGCGGCTCGTCGCCCTTGAGCAGTCCGCGCCCACCGACGGCGTGCGGTACGAGATCGTCTCGTACGCGCCGAGCGACGGCGAACGCACCGTACTGGACGCGCGCTCCAACGTCCTGCCGACCGCCATGACGATCGGGGACCTGCGCGGCGACAGCAGGACCGAGTACGCCGTCGCCGAGTCCACGCTCGATCCCAACCTGTACGTGAGCGCCGGCACGGTCCGCGTCCTGGACGGTACGGACCCGGCCACCGCTCTGTGGTCGCACACCACCAAGCGCGACTCCGACAACTACGCCGACGCCGCCAGCACCTGGCGGCTGGACGTGGCGGACCGGCGCCTGGTCGCCTCCGCGCAGAACGACAAAGGCATCTACACCGCCGACAACAGCGGAGGCGGCCGGCTGGCCAGGCTGACGGTGTTCGACGGTGCCGGTGCCGTGCGCTGGGAGAAGGCCGGGCCCACCGCGTCGCCGATGTTCCAGCAGGTGTACGGCCAGGGGGACGACACCTACGTCCGTGTCGTCGACCTGGAGCAGAACGTCCGGACGTACAAGCTGGACAACGGACGGCAGCAAGTCCTGACACCGCTCCAGGGTGCTGTGTCGTACGCCAAGGCGCTCGACCTCGACGGCGACAAGAAGCAGGACGTCGTCACCGGGGGCATCTCCAACGGCGTGTGGGCCTACTCCGGTACCTCGCTGCTCGACGGCAAGCCGAAGAAGCTGTGGCAGGCCGCCGTGGGCGGTTCGGTGCACCGCATCGAGACCGGGGACGTGACCGGGGACAGCAAGCCCGAGATCGTCGTCGCGGCGGACAACGCAACCGTCGTTCTCGACGGCCGCAGCGGCAAGACCCTGCGCACGATCGACGGCGGCGGCAAATACGTCCGCTCGGTCACCGTCGCCGACGTCGACGGCCAGGGCAAGGACGAGATCGTCGTCCCGACCGACGCGCTGCGCGTCTACGACGGCGCCGGCAAGAAGCTGTGGACGCACTCCGCGCCCGCGAGCGCCGGTGACGTGGTCTTCTCCGACACGGCGGTGGCCGACAAGCAGGTGTATACGCAGTACACCAGCGTCGGTGCGCTTGGCCTCGACGACGCCGTCGTGAACGGCGTCGCGCTCGACGGCGCCACGGGTGCGGTGCGCTGGACGGCGGACCCGAAGGCCCCGGCCCAGGCCGTGGGCGGGAAACTGACCGGCGCACTCCTCGACCAGGCCGTCTTCGCCTCGCCGAAGATCCCCTACGCGGACGGGCACGCGGTCGTCTACACCTGGATCATGCAGGCGGAGCCCGACTTCGGCTCCGCCACCACCGCTCCCAGCCCGAAGGTCTTCCTGGAGATCCGGGACGGGCGCACGGGTGAGGTGCTGCACAGCGGGGCCACGGGCAGTCCCTGGTCCCACGGCAACTTCTTCATCGACGGCGCGAACGACCCGCTGTACGCCCTGAGTTTCGCTACCTTCCGCGGCTTCGGCGCCCATGGTCTGGACACCAGCAGTTCGGTGTCGGCACCTCTGCGGACCGCTCAGATCATCACCGGTCCTGGCGGGCGCAAGCTGGTGGCGGGCGGCACCGAGGCCGGCGTGGGCGCATGGGACCCGTCCGTCCTGACCAGCGGCTGGTCGTTCCAGTCCGGCGTCGGCAGAGCCACCCTCATGGGCGGCCGCAACTATCTCGCCGCCGACCTCGACGGTGACGGGGCGGAGGAGATGATCTCGCTCAACTTCGACCGCACCGGCTACGACCGGATGGCGCAGGAGCTGGGCTCGCGCGTCCTCGGTCCGGACAACGGCATCCACCAGATGACCACGTACAAGCTCTCCTGACGCAGGAGCCGTCGACGACCCCCCGGGCCCTGCCCGGGGGGTCGTCTGCGTGTCACGCCACCTCCCGTCCGGTGCCTCGAAATTGATGGGCTCAGACCCCTTGCCCCCGCCTGGCTGAATATCGATACTTCCGGTAACGAATTCCAGGACGTCACGTCACCGCGGAGGAACTTCATGGCCACGCCCGTCACCAAGCCCCAGCCGGTCCTCGACAAGCCCCTGCTGCACTACGGGCGCAGGGTCCTGGAACGCACCGCCCCGGGCACCCCTCAGGCCGAGTACCGCACCCTGGAGATCTCGCCGCTCACCCCGCACATCGGCGCCGAGGTCAGCGGCGTCGACCTCACGCGGCCGATCAGCAAGGAACTCGTCACCGAGCTGCGCCAGGCGCTGCTGGAGTGGAAGGTGATCTTCTTCCGCGACCAGCACAGCTTCACCCCGGACCACCACCTCGCGCTCGCCGGCGTGTGGGGCGAGCCCGAGGTGAACCCCTTCTTCCCCCAGGGCGAGACCGTCGGCGTCTCCCGGCTGGCCAAGGACGCCATGGCCGTCGGCAACGAGAACATCTGGCACAGCGACCACTCCTTCATGGCGGCTCCGGCCCTCGGCTCGGTCCTGCGCGCCGTCGAGGTGCCGCCCGCGGGCGGCGACACCATGTGGGCGGACATGGGCGCCGCGTACGACAACCTCTCCGAGGACATGAAGGCGCGCATCGACGGGCTCACGGCGGTGCACGACTGGGTTCCCAGCTGGGGCGCGACCATGACCGAGGAGCAGATCGCTCGCTTCCGGCAGACGCTTCCGCCGGTGGAGCATCCGGTCGTCGTCCGCCACCCCGTCTCCGGCCGCAAGGTCCTCTACGTCAACGAGCCCTTCACCACGCGGATCGTCGGCCTCTCGGACGAGGAGAACCGAGAACTGCTCGACGAGCTCGTGCTCCAGGCCCGCGTACCCGAGTACCAGGTGCGCTTCCGCTGGCAGCCGGACTCCATCGCGATCTGGGACAACATCGCGGTCCAGCACTACGCGATCAACGACTACTACCCGCAGCGCCGTGTCATGGAGCGCATCGCCATCGCGGGCGAGCCGATTTCCTGACCGACAGGTTCCACCCGCCCCCGACGTCCCTCTTTCCGGAGGTCCCCGTGACTGCCGCTGACGCTTCGCCCAGACCACCGCTCGCCAAGGCAGTACAGGCAGTTCACGACCCCGGCGCCCGCGCCTGGATCGTCACCGGACTGCTCGTGGTCTTCATGATGATCAACTTTGCCGACAAAGCGGTGTTCGGTCTCGCGGCCGACGAGATCCGGGCCGACCTGAACCTCTCCGCGACCGAGTTCGGGCTGGCGAACAGTGCTTTCTTCCTGCTGTTCTCGGTGGCCGGTGCCACGGTGGGCATCCTGGCCGACCGCGTGTCCCTGAAGTGGCTCCTGCTGGTGATGGCGCTCCTGTGGTCGGTGGCCCAGGTGCCCGCCGCCCTCGGCGGTGGCCTGGCCGTGCTGGTCGCCACCCGGGTGGTGCTCGGAGCCGCCGAGGGACCCGCGTTCCCCGTCGCCCAGCAGGCCGCGCTGTCGTGGTTCCCCAACCACCGGCGCAATCTGCCGGGGGCACTGGTCACCCTCGGCATCACCCTCGGCGTGATCACGGCGGCGCCCGGGCTGACCTGGGTCATCGCCCACCACGGCTGGCGGTCCGCCCTCTGGGTGCTCGCCGCCATCGGCCTGGTGTGGGCGGTGGCGTGGTTCGTGTTCGGCGCCGACGGCCGGTACCGCGACGAGGACGCGACTTCGCAGGCCGTCGGCCCCGGGACCCAGGCCGCCGACGCCGGAACCCTGCCCGCCGCGTCCGGTAAGGCATCCGCCTGGCCCGCCTACCGGCGCATCTTCGGCAGCCGCACCTGGATCGGCACCACCGTCGCGTACTTCACCAGCTACTGGGGTGTGGCGCTGATGCTGGTCTGGCTGCCGTCCTACCTGAAGAACGGCCTCGGCCATTCATCCGCCACCGCCGGACAACTCGTGGCCGCGCCGTGGGCGCTCGGGGCCGTCGTACTCCTCGGTCAGGCGGCGCTCACCGGGTGGCTCATGCGCCGCGGGGTGGGCAGCCGCTGGGCCCGCGGCAGGGTCGGCGCCGGACTGCTGTTCCTCGGCGCCATCTGCTTCCTCGCACTTCCCCTGGCCGACGGCGCCGGGGCGAAAACGGCCCTGCTCGTCGCCGGTTTCGGGCTCGGCGGGTCCTTCGCGACCATCGCGATCACCACCGTCGCCGAACTCGCACCGACCGCACGACGCGGCGGCGCACTCGGCACGATGAACGCCGTGGTGACCACCGCGGGCCTCATCGCCCCGACCGTGGTCGGCCGCATGGTCGACAGCCAGGGCGTCGCGGGCTACCAGAACGCCGCCACGGTGTCGGCGGTCCTGCTCCTGCTGGGCGCCGCCGCCGCCTTCACTCTGATCGACCCCGCGCGCGACGCCGCCCGTTCCGGCGCCTGACCCATCACATCCGCACAGGCGGATCCCCGCCGACCGCCGCCCAAGGAGCCGACCATGACCCCGCTCGTCCTCGACATCGAGGCACTCG
Organism: Streptomyces sp. NPDC055749; assembly: GCF_053617235.1. Lineage (NCBI taxonomy): Bacteria > Bacillati > Actinomycetota > Actinomycetes > Kitasatosporales > Streptomycetaceae > Streptomyces > Streptomyces sp. NPDC055749. Next base: position 154,396 of record NZ_JBSHFH010000006.1, read on the forward strand.
ACCACGCCGTCGACGAACTGCGCGCAGGAGCCCCCACGTGGACCGCCACGCCCCTCACCGAGCGCATCGCACTGCTTGAGCGGCTGCTGCCCCGTATCGCCGAAGGAGCCGAGGACATGGTCGCCGCCTGCGCCCGTGCCAAGGGATACGGCCCCGACTCCCCCTGGGCGGCGGAGGACTGGACCGGCGCACCGTGGGCGCTGGCCCAGACCACGAGCGCCTACCTGGAGGTATTGCGCCGGATCGCGGCCGGCAAGGAGCCGGTCCGGGCACGCGCCGTGCACGAGCGGGACGGGCGGGCCGTCGTCGACGTCTTCCCCGCCACGGGCTGGGACAGCGTGCTGCTCAACGGGTTTACGGCCCAGGTGTGGACGCGGCCCGGCACGACCGCGAAGCGGGTACGGGAGCGGGCAGCCGACGCGTATCGCGGCAGGCCGGCCGGATCCGGCGGTGTCGCCCTGGTCCTGGGAGCCGGCAACGTGGCCGCCATCACCGCGCTCGACATTCTGCACAAGCTGTACGTCGAGGACCAGGTCGTCATCGCGAAGATGAACCCGGTCAACGCCTATCTCCGTACCCCCTTCGAGCGCGTATTCGGCGAGTTCATCCAGCGGGGCTGGGTGCGGTTCGTCGACGGCGGCAGCGCCGAGGGCGCCCATCTCGCCACGCACGAGGGGGTGGACACCATCCATGTCACCGGCAGTGAGCGCACCCATGACGCCATCGTGTGGGGCACGGACGACCTTGCCGGGGAGCGCCGCCGCGCGGACACTCCGCTGAACACCAAACCGTTCAGCACCGAACTGGGCGGCGTCAGCCCGTGTGTCGTCGTGCCCGGCCCCTGGAGCGAGGCGGACTTCCGCTTCCAGGCCGAGCACATCGTCACCAGCAAGATGAATAACTCCGGTCACAACTGTGTCGCCAGCCAGATTCTCGTGCTGCCGCGCGACTGGGACGGTACGGAGCGGCTGCTGACCGAGATCCGCCGGGTCCTGCGCGAACTGCCCGCCCGCACCGACTACTACCCGGGCGCCGACGGGCGTCTGGCCGCCGTGCGGACAGCGCACCCGGAGGCCGAGACCTACGGGGACGGCGACTGCCGGATCCTGGTCCCCGAGATCGCCGCCGACGACGACATGATGCTGACGCACGAGGTCTTCGGAAGTGCGCTGGGCGTCGTACGGCTCCCCGCCGCAACCCCGGACGCCTTCCTGGCCGAGGCTGTGGCCTTCGCCAACGACCGCCTTCCCGGCACCCTCGGCGCGACGCTGCTCGTGCACCCGAGGACCGAGAAGACCCACCGTGCCGCGGTGGACGCGGCCGTCGCCGGGCTGCGCTACGGAACCGTGGGCGTCAACTGCTGGTCGGCCATCGGCTTCCTGCTCGGCTACACCCCTTGGGGCGCCTATCCCGGCCACACCCGCCAGGACATCGGCAGCGGCGTCGGCTTCGTCCACAACGCGTTCATGCTCGCCGAGGAGCAGATCGAGAAGACCGTCCTGCGCGCACCCTTCGCTCCCGCCCCGCGCGGCCTGTTCAGCGGCTCGCCGTCCCTGTCGCCGCGACCGCCCTACTTCGTCACCAACCGCACCGGCGCGACCACCCTGGAGCGGCTCACCCGCTTCACCGCGGCCCCTCGTCTCGCGAAACTCCCGGCGATCTTCTCCTCGGCACTGCGCGGCTGATCCGTACCCGTCACCCCGCTCCCGCCCTCCGCTCCCCCTCGTAAGGACACCCTCGTGAACATCGCCGACTTCCTCAGTCGCAGCGCGGCAACGCACGCCGCACGTACCGCAGTCGAGCTGGGCGACGAGGCGCTGACCTTCGCCGAACTCGACGTACTCGCCGGCCGGACGGCGGCGCTCCTCACCGCCCGCGGCGTCGAGCCCGGTGACCGGGTCGGCATCATGCTCCCCAATCTGCTCGACTTCCCGGTCCTCTATTACGGCGCGCTGCGCGCCGGCGCCGTCGTCGTCCCGATGAACCCGCTGCTGAAGTCACGCGAGATCGCCCACTACCTCAGGGACTCGGACGCGGTCCTGCTCTTCGCCCACGAGTCCGTCGTCGAAGAGGTGGTCGCGGGCAAGGACACCGCGAGTGCGCGCGTCGCGATCGTGCCCATCGCGCCCGGTTCGCTCACCGAACTGCTCGCCGGCCACCCCGAGCCCGTCACCACGTCCGTGGGCGAGGGCGAGGACACCGCGGTCATCCTCTACACCTCCGGCACCACCGGCCTGCCCAAGGGCGCGGAGCTCACCCACACCAACCTCGTCAGCAACTCCGAGATCGCCGGCCGCTCCCTGTTCGGCCTCACCGCACAGGACGTCGTGCTGGGCTGCCTGCCGCTGTTCCACGCCTTCGGCCAGGCCGTCGCCATGAACACCGCGATCAGCGTCGGGGCCCGCTTCACCCTCCTCCCCCGGTTCGAGCCCGTGCTCGCACTGCGGACCGTCGAGGACCGCGGCGTCACGATGTTCGCCGGCGTGCCGACGATGTACGCGGCCCTGCTCGGCGCCCGCGCCCAGCAGCCCGACGCGTACGACACCTCCACCCTGCGGCTGTGCGTGTCGGGCGGCGCCTCACTGCCCGTAGAGGTCCTGCACGGCTTCGAGAAGGCCTTCGGCTGCCCGGTCCTGGAGGGATTCGGCATGTCCGAGACCTCACCCATCGCCTCGTTCAACCACCCGGACCGCCCGCGCAAGGCCGGGTCGATCGGCACTCCCATCGAGGGCGTCGACATGCGGCTGACCGACCTGGCCGACGGGGTCGGGGAACTGTGTGTACGCGGGCACAACGTCATGAAGGGCTACTGGGGCCGCCCGGAAGCGACCGCCGAGACCGTCAGGGACGGCTGGCTGCACACCGGCGACCTGGCCCGCGTCGACGAGGAGGGCTACTACTTCATCGTCGACCGGAAGAAGGACCTCATCATCCGCGGCGGCTACAACGTCTACCCCCGCGAGATCGAGGAGGTCCTCTACGAACACCCGGCCGTCGCCGAGGCCGCCGTGATCGGGCTGCCCGACGACGTACTCGGCGAGGAGGTCGCCGCCGCGGTCGCGCTGCACCCCGGTGCGGACACCACCGCGGAGGAACTGCGGGAGTTCGTACGCGGCCAGGTCGCCGCGTACAAGTACCCCCGCGTGCTCTGGCTGCTCGACACCCTCCCGAAGGGCGCCACCGGCAAGATCCTCAAGCGCGACATCGCGGCCGGCCGCCCCTGAACCCGGCGCTCACAGTCATCAGGCCGACCGGCGGGCTGCCATGGCCTTATGTTCTGAATGATGGTTCACTTCTTCCATGGCGTACCGAAAGACCCCGGCCGAACTCCGTCGCCTCGCAGCGGCGCGCGAGCATCTCGTCGACTGTGCGACCGCCGTGGTCGCCGAAGTGGGCTGGTCGCAGGCGTCGGTGAACGCTGTCGCCGACTCGGCCGGGATGGCGGCGGGCTCCGTCTACCAGCACTTCCCGTCCAAGTCGGCACTCGCCGTCGAGGTGTTCAGGCGGGCCGCGGGACGGGAGGTCGACGTACTCGCAGAGGTGCTGCACAGCCCCGACGGCTCGCCGGTCGAGCACCTCACCCGCGGCATCGAGGTCTTCGCCCGCCGCGCACTGGAGAACCGTGGCCTCGCCCACGCCCTGCTCGCCGCTCCGGCGGAACCCGCCGTCGGAGCCGAGCGCCTCGACTTCCGGCGCCGCTACCGGACACTCTTCGCCGAAGTGGTCCGCGAAGGCATGGCGGCGGGCCTGCTGCCCGCGCAGAACTGTGAGATCACCGCTGCCGCGCTCACCGGCGCGGTCGGCGAGGTCCTGGTGGACCCGCTCGGCCCCCATGACGACGGTGACACCGACGAACTCGTCGCCGAGCTCACCGCGATGGCGCTGCGGTGCGCAGGCGGCTGACCACACCCGCCCACCAGGAGGACACCCATGCACACGACCACCACACCCCTCAGCCACCCCACCGCCGTCACCCACGAGGTGACCAACCAGACTCCGCCGCTGACCGGCCACGACATCGCCGACGACCCGGTAGTCCTCGAAGGCGTACGCCGCGAGGGCGCCGAATGGTGCCTCGACGACCTGCACCGCATAGGCAGGCGCGCGGGCAGCGAGGAGGTGCAGCGCTGGGCCGATGAGGCCAACCGGTACGAGCCGGTGCTGCGCACGCACGACCGGTACGGCAACCGCGTCGACGAGGTCGACTTCCACCCCTCGTACCACGCCCTCATGGACGTGGCGGTCGGCGAGGGGCTCGCCGGCAGCGCCTGGGCCGACGAGCGGCCGGGCGCCCACGTGGCCCGCGCCGCCTCTTTCATGGTCTGGAGCAGTACCGAGGCCGGGCACGGCTGTCCCGTCTCGATGACGTACGCGGTGGTTCCCGCCCTGCGCAACTCCCCCGAGCTCGCGAAGACGTATGAGCCCCTGCTCGCGAGCCGTGTCTACGATCCCGGTCTGCGCACCCCCGCCGACAAGGGCGGACTCCTCGCCGGGATGGGCATGACGGAGAAGCAGGGCGGCACCGACGTCCGTGCCAACACGACCTCCGCCACCGAGCACCCCGACGGCACCTGGCGGCTGCGCGGGCACAAGTGGTTCACCAGCGCGCCGATGAACGACCTGTTCCTCGTACTTGCCCAGGCCCCCGGCGGCCTGTCCTGCTTCCTGGTCCCCCGCGTCCTGCCGGACGGCAGCCGCAACACGTTCCGCATCCAGCGCCTCAAGGACAAGCTCGGCAACCGCTCCAACGCCAGCAGCGAGCCCGAGTTCGACAACACCGTGGCCTGGCTGGTGGGAACCGAGGGCAAGGGCGTGCGCACGATCATCGACATGGTGACCATGACGCGCCTGGACTGCGTCCTCGGCTCGGCGGCGGGAATGCGTGCCGCCCTGGCACAGGCCGCCCACCATGTACGCCACCGGTCGGTCTTCGGCGCCAAGCTCGTCGACCAGCCGCTCATGCGCAACGTGATCGGGGACCTGGCCGTGGAGTCGGAGGCCGCCACCACGCTCGGGCTGCGCCTGGCCGGGGCCGCGGACCGGGCCCAGCGCGGCGACTCCGGCGAGCGGGCCTTCCTTCGTCTGGCCACGGCCGTCGGCAAGTACTGGGTGTGCAAGCGGCAGCCCGCCGTGGTCGCCGAAGCCCTGGAGTGTCTCGGCGGCAACGGTTATGACGAGGCATCGGGCATGCCCCGGCTGTACCGGGACGCTCCGCTGAACGGGATCTGGGAGGGTTCGGGCAACGTCAACGCGCTCGACCTGCTCCGCGCCCTGGCGCGGGAGCCCGAGGCACTGGAAGCCTTCCACGCGGAGATCGGCAAGGCGGAAGGAGCCGACCGCCGGCTCGACACCGCCTGGCGGGAACTCCGGGGTGAACTCGTCCTCACCGAGGACGCTCAGCTCCGCGCCCGCCGCATCATCGAACGCGCGGCACTCGTCCTGCAGGGCTCGCTCCTGGTACGGCACGCCCCGGCCGCCGTCGCCGACGCGTTCTGCGCGTCACGCCTGGCCGGGGACGGGGGTCTGGCCTTCGGCACACTGCCGTCCGGGGCAGACTTCGCGGGACTGCTGCGCCGGCTTCCGGCCTGAGGCCGGTCCGCAGGACGTTACGCGCGGGCGGACCTCGGCCATGGACGGGACGAACCGCCAGATGCGGGAGGACCGTCAGGCCGAGTACGACGATGCCGTTACGGGCCTCCACGGACGCGATCTGCCACTTGCCGGCGGCCGCCCGTCGCTCGCACGCTCGACCGCCGAGCACTCCTGACGAAGAGTCGGCAAACTCAGCATCGAGTCGGCATCAGCCCCGCCGAACACCGCCTGCCCCAGCCACCGACCGCCACGCGTCACGAACCCCTGCAGACCCCTTGACCCGGTAATACCCTGCTCCAGGGCCCAGCTGGAAACCTAGCCGGGAGGAACCGTTGAGAATACTCATCAACGTGCCCTAGTCTTGGGCGCCAAACTCATCCGTGGGATGGGCGGTTTCTTCAAGACCTGCCCCTGCACCAGGCAGAACCGCTGCCCCCATCCCCATGGGATCCGCTTCCGCGATGCCGCCGGTCAGCAGCGGGAGGAGGGTGGGTACGCAACGCAGCAGGATGCCCTGGACCGACTGACCAAGCTCTACAACGAAAAACATGCCACCGTTCCGCAGCAGGCCGTGCTCAAGCGGGAAACGGGCAAGCAGCGCTTCGGCGAGTACTCATCGTCATGGCTCGCGCGTCAGCGGCATTACGCGCCGGGGCAAGTCATCATCCCGACGCTGGACGAACTCCATGCGCTCAAGGCAGTCGCAAGTGACGGGCTGCGACTCGTGATCGACCTCATGTCGGGGTGCGGCTTGCGCAATGGCGAAGCCTACGATGTCTACCGCATAACCGAGCAGAAGCGGGACACGGCGCTTCGCGAGCGGCTGGCAAACCGCTGGTCGCGCTGGCCGCCGAAGCATCCACAGGAAGACCGAATGTTGGCTCTGGCGGTGGCCGATGCCTTGGAGAAGCTGCCGCCCGGCCAACGTCAGGTACTGACCCTGCGCTTCTACGCCGACCTGACCGTCCGCGACATCGCCGGCCTGCTCGATATCCCTGAGGGCACGGTCAAGAGCCGGCTGCACACCGCCATGGGCGCCATGCGCGCCCGGCTGAGCACCCAGGAGGTGATCTGAGATGACGCAGCCGACCGACAACGACGAAGCACGACTCCGACGCGCCTTTCAGATGATGGGCGAGGAAGCGGGACAGGCCGACACCCCCCAACAACTGCACGCTGCCAACCGGCACAGGCGCGCCCTGGTCGGAGGGCTGGTCACCGTTGCCGTGGTGGCAACCGTTTTGGTGGCGACCCTCTCCACCGACCGTCCCAACGGTTCTGGCGAAGGGTCACAGTCGCTGAGCGTCGCCGAGTCGATCGCCTGCGCCGAGACCATTGTCGAAGGAGACGTTCTCGCGATCCGCGACACGCGCCCTCCCGAGCCCAAACCCGACGACTGGCTCCCGCACATCACGGTGACCTTGGCCATCAAGGACTGGATCAAGCCGGAGGAGGGACCCCAGCGGCTGGACGTAGACATCGCCGCGCCGGAGGAAGGATATTCTCCGATCGCGATGGGGGAACGCTTGCTGATCAAGGTCTGGAACCATCCAGGGATCTCCAACCGGTACTACCGCACCGGCGAACTGGAGCTGACCCGCGAGAGAATCGCCCAGTGGCTGCCCACCGGCATGAAGACCAGCTGCCCCGACTTCTGGACGCACCCCAAGGACAGAAGCGTCCCCGGAGACAGCTGAGCACGCGTCCGAGCGTCGGCGCCCTGTCAACCGCACAGCGAGATCATCCTCTCTTGCGTGAGCCGTGCGTGAGCGGACTGAATGGCACCGGCCGTCATGGAGCAGACCGCGCATCACCCCGCACCTGCCCTGACCAGGCGGTCCCGGACACTGAAGAACTGTCAGGAACCACCCAACACGCCCGCACCGGGACTTTTAATCCGTTGCTCTATAGATCACGGTGAGCGTTGGTTCGAGTACGGCGACTCGGTTGGGTAAATTGCGGCCGTGGCGGGCTGAAAACAGGGTCTCCGGAGTCTGCTTGGATGTCGGAGATGACGAAGAGTTCGCCGGTTCCCCATACAGACGACGCCGATTCCGACCGCCTGACTACCCTGCTGGACCGAGCCGCCACTGGTCGGGACGGTCAGGCATGGAGCGACCTGTGGACAGAGCTATACCACAACGGTTCCCTCGAAGTCTCTCATCCGCTGGTTCTGCCCGCCCTTAAGGACATGGCCGAGGGTGACCACGCCGACACGGCGGCTGCGGCCCTCCACCTGGCCGGCGCCCTCCTTGTTCAGGCCGACCAGCGATACGAGACCCGGAAACTACGGCATCAGCACGCGCCCGAAGTCGGCCGCCTGCTGGCCGCTTCGAACCGGTGGCGGCAGGCCACCGCCGACCGTAACGACTATTGCCATCTGCTCGAGGCGGTCCTGAATCTGGAGGGCGAAATCCACTGGGCAGAGGACCTGATCTGGGGCATCGTCAGCGAGGAGTACGAGCTCGAGTGCCCTGATCCAGACGGCTGCGCGACGGTATGGGTGATCATTGGTGAGCGGGGCTTCTTCAGCACGTCGGAGGACTACGCCCTCTCCGACGATGCCGCCGAAACCCTCCCTCTCCATCCGGCCGCCCCCTCCGCCCTCGACGGCCTCGGCCACCGCCTCTACGAGCTGGCCCTGTCGGACGGCCACGAGGATGTGGCGAACGCCCTCACCCATGCCTTCGGAGAGGCAAGCTGCCCACAGTGCGAGAGGCGCTTCTCCGTCGTCGGACAGGTCGTTGCTCGCTCGAGCTGACAAGCCGTTGGCTTTCTCGCGCACGCGGTCGTTCACGATCGAACAGGCAGCAGGCGGCGCACTTCACCGATTGCGGGTGTGGTCGTGGAGGAGTCGACGTGGAGGAAGACCGCGCCCAGATCGTCCAGTCCACCGGTATCCCCGCCGCTCCGCCAGAGTGCCAACTGAATTGCTAACCGACCCAGTTCACCAACGCGGTGGAGTTGAAGCGGAACTCCACCACGTCGCCGACCGGGGCTGATCCGCTCTCAGGTCGTGACATGAAGTAGCTCTCGCGCGTGGGCGTAGCGTACCGCTAGCGGGTCGGTGGCTGCTAAGAGGTTCGCCCAGTCGGCTGCCGCATGAGAGAGATGGTGACGCTGCCAGGATCAGATCGCCTTCTTGCCGGTCCTGCCCGTTCGGTGGTTGGTTCGGCGGCGCTTGACCTCTATGACCAGCACGGCATGAGGGAGCGTGACTCGCACGTCCCCATACACGGACCTGCTCGAATCGGCCGGCCAAGGCGCGCGAATCATCCTGTTCGGTGGGACGAAGGGGCTGGCGGCCGGGCGGTGGAGTTCCACGGCCCGGGAAACGCGGTGGGCGAGTTAGACGGGGGCGGCGGTCGGACGGACGTGGCCGGGATCGACCAGCCCGACTGAGGCGGCAAAATCATGGTCAGCGAGAGCATCGGCGCAGACGGCTCGGTCGAGAGCACGTCCACGGCCCTCACCGCCGACGGCATGGCCGCAGGCGACTACTCAAGACACGCGGCGTCGTCATCCCACCCGCGACGACCCCACCCGACGCCCTCTCCGTCCTCCAGGCCCGGGTTCACACCCAAACCAGCACACCCAACAGCAAGATCAAGACGACGCGTTAATGATCTGCAAGCTCTTAGGTGAAGTGCCTCGCCAGACACAGACCTCCCTAGTCCTGCACGGCGACGACGGCATTGACGTGCAGGTCTCGACTGACGCAGTCATGCCCATCTTCCACCTGACGTACCAGCCCGATGGCTTCCCCGCCTCGGCCAAAAGCCGGAGAAGCGCCATCAAACAGTCCTTCGCCAGGGCGATGAAGCACCAACCTGTCGAGTGGACGCTCGCCTCCCCTGCACACTGACAGCAGGTCGCGCTGAGGTCGTCCGGGGCGAACCGCCATGGGTGCGCCCCGGACGGGGCGCGTCAGGAGCCCGCGGTGATCCGGTCCCGTACATACGTGACGAGCGCTGCCGCCACCCGGGAGCGGTCCGGCTCCGGCAGGTCCTCGTAGGCCGCTGAGACCGTCATCCACTCGTTGAACACCGGTCCCTCGCGGGTGAGGAGCCAGTCCACGCACAGGTAGTCCGCGTCCACCCCCGCGGCCAGCCGTTTGCTGAGCGTGCGCACCTCGTCGTCGCCGTCGAAGGACACGCCGGAGCCGCCCTCACTCACGTTGGCGAGGTAGGAGCCCTCCTTCGGGCGGCGCAGCATCACGGCGACCGCCTGCCCCCGGTGTACGTACACCCGCACGTCGCCGTCGTTCTCCTGGAACGGCTGCACCACCGCGCCCAGCGCCGCCGGGGTGAGAAGGTCGACCGCGGCGGTCAGTTGCTCTGGGCCCTCGGCCTTCAGCACCCCGAAGCCCATGGCCATGGCCCGGGGTTTGACCACGTAGGGACCGGTGCCCAGCTCCCGGCTGACCACCGGCAGCACCCGGCGGGCGTACCGCCCGAAGGGCACCGCGACCGTCGGCGGGACCGGAATCCCGAGCGCCGCCGCCTCGTGGCACATCGCGAGTTTGTCCGATCCCAGCGACTCGGCGTCACGGATGCCGTCGTTGAGGAGCACCCGGCCGGCCGCTTTGATGGTCCGCGTGATCGCCTGGATGTGACGGCCGATGCCGGCGTCCCACGTCCAGTCCGACAGCAGGAAGGCATGACCGCCGCCGAGCAGGTCCTCCTCGTCCAGGTACAGGCGCGGCGTCCCGCCGGACCAAGCCGGCACGAGATCCCCGGAGTGCACCACCCGCACGGGCAGACCGTTGCGCTCGAAGAGGTTCACGCGGTCGGAGCCCTCCTTCTGCAGCAGGAGGTGGCGTCGGGGGTCGTAGTTGTCAGGGTTGGTGATCCACACGATCGCAGGGGCGCCGGTCGCGTCGGTCGGGGGGAGTGCGTCGGTCACGGTAGGGCTTCCGTTCGTCGGGCGGACGGGGGCGGGGCCGAGCGACGCGGCTCGGACCCGGTGGTGCGGTGGGGCGGGCAAGGCCGGTCCCGGTCAGGTGACTGCCAGGGGTTCGCCGGAGGGCGGGCCGGCCGGCAGGGTTCGCATCCGGCGCAACGGGGAGAGGAATAGCCAGAGGAAGGCGAGCGAGGTGCCGACCGCCCCCGTGAGCACTGCACCCCGGGCACCGAACAGTTCGGCCAGCACACCACCGCAGAGGCTGCCGATGGGGCGTGCCCCCCAGGCGAAGAACCGCACGGTGGCGTTGACCCGGCCCAGGAGGTCGGGCGGCACGGTCCGCTGGCGGAAACTGACCTGGGACACGTTGTAGACGACGAGCGCCGCGCCCAGCCCGAACAGCGAGACGCTGACCAAAGCAAGCCGCCACCCTGGCTGGACGAGCGCGGCGAGCAGGGTGAGCGGGGCGCCGCACGCGACGCTGTACTTCACCGCCGTCGCGTCCCCCAGCCTCTCGATGAGGCGGCGCACCACGAACGTGGCGAGGACGCCTCCGAGGCTCCCCGCCGTCAGCAGCAGACCCACCGTGGTCGCGGGCACCGCGAGATCGCGGGCGAGCAGGACCAGGAGCATCGCGTAGGACATGCTCCAGAACAGGGTCATCGTCGTGGAGCACAGCACGATGGGCCGCAGCAGCGCGTCCCGCGTCACCACTCGCACGCCCTCGGCGACACCCCGGAGCAGCCTGGGGCGGTCCTTGCGGGGCGGAAGCGGTTCCGGCCGACGGATCAGGGCGACGCACAGGGCGGACCACACGTAGCCCACTGCCGTCGCGACGATCGCAAGGGGCGCGGTCACCAGTTGGATGAGCAGACCGCCGGCACTGGGGCCGACCACGCCCGCCACCTCCTCGACGCCGATCAGCCGGGCGTTGGCGGCGACGAGGCGGTCACCGCCGACCACATGCGGCAGGTAGCTCTGCTCGGCGACGTCGAAGAAGACTGTGAGGATGCCGGTGACGAGGGAGACCGCGCACAGGTGGAGCACGTCAAGGGTTCCCAGGCTCCACGCCACCGGAATGCTGCCCAGGGCCACGGCGCGGCCGAGGTCGGAAGCGATCATCACCGTCCGCTTGCGCATACGATCCACCCACACCCCCGCGGGCAGCCCGATGACGAGGAACGCCGCCGTCTGGCAGGCCGCGACGGCGCTGACCTCAAAGGCGGAAGCGTGCAGGGTAGTGGTCGCAAGGAGTGGCATCGCCAATCCCAGCAGACGGAAACCGAGCTGGCTCAGCGCCTGGGCGGCCAGCAGCAGGCGCAGGGCGCCCACCTCGCCTCCGCCGGCGGTGGAACGGGGTGGTCCGACCATCACCAGTGCCTTTCAGGGGGCGCGGCCCCGTGACGGCACGGGACCGTGGTGCGGCGCACACCCACGACGGGGCCCTGTGGGCGGCGGTCTCCGAGGTGCGGGACGACGCCGCCCGGGTCCTGCCGGGAGCGCGACGATGCTAGAGGCGGCACGGGAGCGCCGCAAGCGGGCGAGAGGGGACGGAGAGCGGGTGAAGAGACACGAAAAGTCTGGAGGTGTACGGGAGTTGGGGAAACATCAGGAATCTCCCGGCAAAGCGGCAGGTCACCTCTCCCATCGGTTTGCTGCTGATATCCGCCGACGCGCGACGACAGCGGCGTGACGTCCCTTTCCTGGCATACGGGCGCTTGCGTCGCCGCACGGCACTGCCCTACGTTGTCCTCGCCACCGCGCCGCAGGTGACGACACGACCACGTTCGCTGCGGTTCGTCCCGCCCCGCGCCCCTGATCCCGGCCCTCCCGCCGTGTGCCGGTGCGGTACCCCTTCCTCTGCGCCCCGCGGGGCGCTACGCCCGCTCCGCCCACGTTCTGCGCTCTGCCCCATGACGGCTCCGCCCGCCCAGGTACGCCTCGTACGGCGACCCCATCCCGTCGGGGCATGCGGTACCTGCGCGGACCTGCGGCACGCCGTCACGGGAAGAGCCTCACGGCACGGCGCCATCGCCCAACAGAAACGGCTCAACCGGCACAGACCGGCCGACGGGACACGCCGACGGCTCCGGGGGCCGACCGGCCGACGGGCCCGTACGCGACGTCACCGGCCGCCATGGCGCTGATGAGGAGACCACCATGCACACACCGGACGTGGACATCCGGACCGCCGAACGCGACGACCGAAGACCCCCGTCACCTGGCCTGACGCACGAACAGCCCACCCCGGGCGGCGTATCCGCCCTTCCCCCCGCGCTCGGCGTCGTCCGGCGGGCCGCGCACCTTCCCCGCACGTCCTGGGACCGTCTCGCCGGTCCCGACAACGCCTATCTGACGACCCGTTGGCTCGACGTGGTGGAGGACACCTCCGGCGCGGCCATGCGTTATCTCACCCTCACCGACGGCGAGGGCCTGGCCGGTGCACTGGCCACCGCGGTCGCCGACGCGGATGCCCCGTGGCTCGCAGGCCGGCCCGACACCGTACTGCGGCTGTGCGCGGAAGAGGGATGGCAGGGAGCACAGGAACTGGCCGCGGACCTTCCCGGCGACCTCACCGACGCCCTGCTGCCCGGCCTCGTCTGCGGAGGGCGGCACCTCGGCCGCACCACCTTCTTGAGCCGCGACGGCCGCGACGGCCACGACGCTCACGATGCCACCGGCGTACGCCTGCTGGGCGCCGCCGAGCGTATGGCGGACGAGGAGGGACTGCGCAGCGTCGCCTTCCTTCACGTCGACGAACACGACGCCGCGCTGCGGACCCTGCTGACCCGCCGCGGCTACCGCTCCTTCCACTCCGAGGGCTACCACTGGCTGCTGGTGCCGCAGGGCGGCTTCGCGGAGTACCTCGCCGGGTTCTCCGCGCACCGCCGCCGCCGGATCGGCGCCGAACGCCGGGCGGTGCGCGATGCCGGCGTCCAGATCGCCATAGCCCCGCTCGAACCCGCCGACATCCCCCGCTTCGCGGAGCTGGAGGCCACCCTCCTCGGCAAATACGGAATGAGTGCCTGGACCCCCGCACGCTCCACGGCCATCCTGGAGCGCGCGCTCGGCGCCTGCGGACCGGACGCGCTGGCGGCCACTGCCCGCCTCGACGGCGAGATCATCGGCTTCGCGCTGATCGTGGTCCACCAGGACCGCTGGTTCGCGCACCGCGCCGGGTTCGACTATGCCGCCCAGCGCAGGCTGCCGCTCTACTTCGAGCTGCTCTTCTACCACCTGGTCGAGGCCGCAGCCCGGGCCGGCGCCACCGTCATCCACTACGGCACGGGCAGCGGCGCCGCCAAAACCTCACGGGGCTGTCTCGGCTCGGAGCAGTACGCCTACCTCCGTACGGCGGCCTTCGGCTGAGGTGTGGGGCCACATCGCGTGCCCGTATCCCACACCGCGACCACGTCTTCGTCCCGCTCCATGGAAGACGACATCAGCGATCCACGCACCTGACTGCCCGGGCACGGCAAAGGTAAGAACGCACCAGGTAAAGGCCGACCGTGCCGCTGACGCCAAGCAGTCGCCCGCCGCTGTCAATACCTGCGGCGTTGCCGCACGATCGAGGGGCGGTCTCCGAGAGACCGCCCCTCGCACGATCGAAGTCCCCTTACACCCCCGGCACCGAACGTAGGTCAACCAGCGACCTTCTGCTGGACTGCTAAGCCACAGGCCACGTCGGCACCACCACACTCTCCCTTCGAGAGCGCCCCCTGGTCACGTATCCCCCGATGCCCAGGCCGGCCCCGACCACAATCAACAGTGTTCCCAAAGCGCCCAGGGACAACAGCACCAGCGGCGTGGCCTGCTCTTCCTGTACCCGGCCGCGCACCCCGGAGGCCGCGACGCTGCCCGACTGTTCGTCGAGGAAGTAGCGCGAATCATTCGAGTTGGGCCGGTTGTCGCCGAGGAGGAACAGCCGCCCGTCCGGCACAGTCACGTCATAGGGCGTGCGCGTGCCCATCACACCAAACTCGTCCCGCTTCACGTACGGCTCGTCGAGCCGCTTGCCGTTCACCATGACCCGCGCACCCTCGCGGGACTCCACATGGTCACCGCCCAGGCCGATCACCCGCTGCAGGACCGGTGCGCCCCCGTACCTGCCTGGCACATGGACGAGGACGACATCGCCCCGACGTATCTCGCCCTCATCGATCCGCCCAATGGTGAGCTGGTCGCCCGGACCGTATGTGGGCCGCATGGCGTCGTTCGTGACGGTGATCCGTTCGCGGTCCAGGCCACCACCGGTGCGCCCGATCCCTCCGATGGCGCCCAGAAACAACATCAACCCCAGCGGGACCAGCACCCAGGCCGTGACAACCAGCCCGTGGCCCTCACTTCGCTGCTGCACCAACACCCTCCCCTTGTCCACCTCTTGAATCACCCGTGGGTGGGCACGAACCCGCCCGGGCGCCAAACTACTGCCGTCGACCTAGGGCATGTCGTTTGGATCTTGCCGGACCTGCGGTAGAAAACGGAAGGCCTCCTCGTCTGAGGTCGTGGCAGAGTTTTCCCATGTCGAACGGCGTTGCTTACCCCGTCTTCCGGACACCCGACCTTGATCTGGCCCTGCGTGTGGCTCGCCAGATGGTGGCCTTCGGTGCCCAGCCTTACTCCGAGGTGTCGGTGGAGGCCGAGGTGCCTACCGTGGCGGAGGTGAGGCGGCTGCGTGACGCTCTGCCGGACTCGTGGTTCACGTGCTGGAACATGGACGCGCCTGTCGTTCCGCCGCCCGGCATCCCGGACCTGACCTGCTCGGCTCCCGCCCGTGAGCTTCCCGACAACCTGGCTGACACACAGGCGTATCTTCCCTTGACCGTCTCGATGCTTGACCAGACCCTAGGGAGCATCGAGGATCATTTCGCCGCGGTGATAGGCCCCCACCCGGCTGCGATCCACTGGTCCTCACTGTCGTGGCCCGAGGCACCCGAGCGTGACTTGTACGGCGAGAACAAGCACGCCGAGGTCACGCTCCTACTGAACTGTGACTCTCGTGAACTCGACGCCCGCGCCGACACGCACCTGGTGCTCGTCCACGTTCGGCGCCACAGCGGCGATGGCTACGAGGGCCGCTTCGCGGAATGGCTTGCCGAACAGATCGGACAGAAGGTCATCGGAGCCCTGCAGCACTCATGAGGCCAGCGAGTCTCCTTCTCGCCATCTGTTCGTTGCTCTGTACATGTCGCTGACTGCTGCCCAGTGGGCTCGAGCAGCATGGTGCTAGCGCAGGACTGGGCAGTTGGCAGCCTCATACTCGTCCGCGATAGTGAGGACGCTGGCACACCTCGGACACTCGGCCTTTCCGAAGAGATGCGCGATTCCTTTAGCGAGTGCGACTTCCCCATCGCGGACAGCAATCTCGTACATCCACCGGCCGACGCCCGTGAACTCCTCGCCGGGCCTCGGCCGCAGATCACGCCGGTCCGCATCGCCCAGGCTCCAGTCCCGGATCGCCGAGCAGCGCCCGTAGTCGCCGATGGCAACGGTCACCTCACCGCAGTGAGGGCACTGCAAGTCGTAGAAGTCGTCCGCGAAGTCCCCCAGGACGTTCGCCCAGTAGTACTGCTCCTCGACCGCGAGCAGTGCGCGGAAGGTAACCAGGTAGTCGGATGGCCGCGACTGCAGGTGCCGGTCCAGGCGCGCCGAACTTGGCGATCACGCCGGCGCTCTCAACCAGCAGTTCGTCGCAGCCATGGTGGCTCGCCGCACGCTCCATGATCTCTCCGGCCAGGTGGCGTGCCTCCCTGCTCCCCGATGCGAGGCGCACCGGCCGGGGCAGGGCAGCGATGCTGGCGGGCGACACCAGGTCATGCTCAAGGATCAGCCGGTATCCCAGCTCCGTCCACGCGCCCAGGCATTGAACCGTCCCGCGAGCTTCGAGTCGACTTCGGACCCCAACGCCTTCCCGAGAGACATTGATAACCCGATGCCTGGCTTCGTGGCGTGTGCGCTCCCGGCCCTCCCAGGCACCGAGATCGCAGCCCAGGGGGGCGTACCGCCATCAGGGGAATACCGCACGCTTCGAATGACGCTCCCCGCCGGCTGGGGCCTCGAACTGGAATGCAAAGCGCCGTGAGGCATACGCGAACGACCAGGATGCGGCGACCTCACTGGTAGCCGTGACCGCACGTACGAACCGTCAGAAATCCGATCAGGACCCCTCGACCTGGATGCCACCGCGCACCGAGGCGCACTGCCTCTACCTCGCCGAGTGGACCGCCACCAAGCTCCGCTGGGAGCTGGCCATCGACCAGACCGAGGCCGACGCACTCGCGGTGTACGCCGACGGCCCCTGCGAAACCACCGTCGTCCACTACACGCCCGCACCGTAACCACCCCTGTGACCCCACGCCGAGAGGCGTGAAGGAGACATGAGCATGCCCCGCTTCACGAAGATCCTCGCCACCACGGCAATGAGCGGCGTCCTCGCTCCTGGCCTCATCGCCGCCGCTACGCCGGCGAGCGCCGCGACCTGTCCCACGACCCGGTCCCCCCGAATCGACGGGGCAAGCGCCCAATGGACATTGAGATGCACCAATGGTGAGCTGAAGGTCTACGACTGGGTCGACGACACCCGCGCCGACACCAAATGCGCCGTCGTCCGCATCGACCCCTGGGTCGACTCCATCCGCGAGTTCAAAACCTGCGGCTCCGGCACCAGGAAAACCTTCGACGAAAGCTTCTACAGCACCGACAGTGCGGACATCACGTTGTTCCTGCGCTGACACACCACCCGGTCCCCGGTCGCCGCTCCGCGCACACGCAGAAGCGGCCGGAATCCCGGTCCTGCCCTTTGACAATCAACGTGGCGGAGTTACGTGGTGAACGAGAGCCCGAGGCGCCCGGCCCACGATGGTGGCGCTGATCCGGCGGCCCGTCGTGCCGAACAGTCCCGGCTCGTCGTCGACGGTCGGCGCGATCGTGGCACTGCTTTCCCCGGAGGCGTGTGCGCTGGTCACCGTCACGCGGGACCGGTTGCCGTGGCCGGCGATGTTCAACGCCTGGCCGATCTGCTCGGGGGCAGGCAGGTTGCTGTCGTCGGGGGCCATCGTGTCGCGCAGCTCACCCATGAGGTCGGCCAGCGCCGTCTCGTCTCCGACGCCCACGCCGAGTGGGGCGCACGGCAGAGACATCCTGCTCGCACCCGGCCGCCCGATGTTCACTGCCAGACGCGGATCCAGTCAACGTACATCGTCGATCGGTAGTCAAGTGGCGCCGCGGTGACGTCACCCTCGGCCCAGTCCAGAACCTCGTGGGAGAGGATCGGATACTCCTTGACCTGACTGATCAGTTTGGGGTCGGTGACGGTACGCACGACCGTGCCGTCGTACGTGAACTCCATGCGTGACGGGGACCAGTTGAGGCCGATGGTGTGGTAGTGCGTGCTGTGCAGGGCAGACGCCGGGACGACCAGGGCGGACTGCTGGTGGTCGGCGCCATAGCCGTCGTAGTGGATGGTCGCGGCGTACTTGTCAGCCTTGTACGCGCTCTCGATCAAGTCGATCTCCGCGCCGTCCTCGGCGCTGCCCTTGATGGTGCCCCAGCTGTGGGTCTGGAGCCAGACGGCACCCAAGTGCCCCTCTGTGGGCGGGACATGGACCCGCGCTTCGAGTGTGCCGTGGGTGTAGTCGAAGATGCCGTCGGTGTCGACGCGCCCTCCTGCGTACTGGTTCGCGGCAAGGTTGCGCAGGTCGATGGCGAGGTTGCCGCCGTTCTCGGGGATCACCCGGACGTTGGCGGGCTTGTACCACCAGCGGATGCCGTCGGTTCGGCCGGTCTCCGTGCGTTCCTGGTCGCGCACCTTCCACTTCGCGGTGTCGAGTGCCGAGCCGGTGAACTCGTCGCTGAACACAAGTGTTCCAGTGGGCCCGGCGGCGGGCTGGGCCGACGGCGGGGTCGCGGTGTCCACCTGCGCGGGTGCGGTGGACGGGCCCGCTTGTGCGGTCCCGCCGAGCAGGCCCATGGTCAGCACGGCAGCCGCCAGCGAGCGGAGGGTTCCGATCATCATGACTCCCTTGTCAGACGACATTGGACGGGGCGGCCGTCGACGGTACGGAAGGAAACGACGGTGCGGCCGTCCTCGATGGACGTGGTGCAGGGCTGGTCCGCAGCCGGGTGCCAGCGGCCGTCGAGCGTGACGCGCAGCGTGTGCGGGGTGCTCGGACTGATCAGCCAGGGGCGGGAGAACGGGGTGAAGCGGCCGGTGTATTGGCCGTTTTCGTACTGGGCCTGGTCGCGGCCCTCGTAGAGGCGCAGGTCCGGGTCGCACACCGACAGGATGAGCGACGCGTCGTCGGGGTCGGTGCGGGTGAGCAGCATGGCGGGGGTGTCGACGCCCCGGACCGGCCCCTCGGCGTCGAGTTTGTGGGCCGTGTCGAAGACGGCGTACCCGGTGATGCCGGTGGCCCGGTCGGTGACGATGTGCGCGGTGTCGTCGGCTCGCAGGACCGTGTACGGCGCGTGCGCCTCGTCGGCCATCGCCTCGGTGAAGTCTGCCATCGACTCGGCGCTCGCGCCGACGAGCATGGCGTAGGCATACGACGCACCGCGTGGCGCGGTCCCGTGGCGTAGCCAGGCGGTGGCGAAGTCGCCGCGCGTCTCGGCGTCCGTGCCGTGGTGGCGCGAGCGCTGGCCGGCGCGGGTGAGCGCGAGGTGCTGGCCGGGCGGGAGGTAATAGCCCAGGCCCTTGTCGTCGAGCAGCCACTGGGCGGAGGTGAGTTCGCGGTGGTGCTCGTAGGGGAACGCGGTGACCGGCTCCGCGCCCACGTGGGTGGGTGCGGTGGTGGTGGCGAGGCGGGTCTGGAAGAGGGTGGTTTCCGTCTCGTGGACCTCGTCGTCGTTCTCGATGCCGGTGCCCAGGGCGACGACGCGGTTGTCGAAGAGGAAGACGGACGTACGGGCGCGATGGCTGCCGTCGTACTTGGGGTGCTCGCGCAGCCGCATCGCGAACATGCCGTTGTGGCCGTCGATGGTGTGGGCACCCGCGAACCGCTCCTCTGTGAGCAGGACTTCCTCGATGGTGCCGGTGAGGTCGCCCTTCAGCTGCGCCCACGGCTTGTGCAGGGTGGTCGTGCCGGGGCGGCGGTTCCAGTCGTATCCGTCGTGGCTGTAGCCGCTGTCCAGGTTGGTGACGGGGCTGCCGCGGTGCAGGACCTGGATCTGGCCGTAGGTGTTGTAGCGGCCGTACCAGTTGGATCCTTCGTAGATCTCGGTGGACCACAGGTAGCGGTTGTGTCCGCGTACGGTCACCTGCCAGGTGTCGCGGCGCTGCACGGCGAGTGCGGCGTAGTTGTAGGCCCAGGCGCCGGTGGGTGCGCTCTCCGCGGTGACATCGGCGGCGGCGAGCCTGGTCGCGATCTTCTTCTGAGCGGTGGTGGGGGCGGCGGGCAGCAGGCGCAGGAAGGCGGCACCGAGCTCCGGGTCGAGGTCCTTGGAGCCGTCGGGGGCGCCGGCGATGGTGAGCCATTGGAAGGGTGAGACGACGAGGCCGGTGGTGCCGATGGGGTTTCGGCCGCTGAGCGAGATGGGCCAGTGGTTGGTGTTGGCGACGATGCGCATGGTGAGGACGGCCTGCTTGAGGAAGTCGTGGGCCTCGGTCGAGATCCGGAAGAGGCCGCCGCTCATCACGTACACGATCGGTGCGAGGCCGACGAATCCGTCGCGCGCGTAGTCGGGGAAGAACCCGACGTGGTGGAAGGTGGTGCCGTCGGTCTTGAGGCCGTCCTGGATGCCGTCGGTGGGCAGCAGATAGGCGCTGAGCCAGTCGCGCAGCGCCTTCAGATACGCGACCTGGCGGGGCTCGTCGTCCTGGAGGAGGGCTACGGCGAGCATGCCTCGTACGGTGGTGTTGATGATGTCCGATGTGGAGCCGTGGGCGTTGCGGTGTTCGAGGCCGCGGAGCCGGTGAGCCAGGTCAGGTCGGTGCGCACGGCTTCGAACAGGCCCGCCTCGCGCAGCACTTCGCGCATCAGGTACACGGAGTCGTAGTAGCCGCGGATGTCGTAGCCGAGGTGGTGGATCGTGCCGAGACAGCTCCCGTACGTCCAGCCCTGTTCGCGTAGCCGCTCCACGAGCCGGACGTAGAGCGTGCCGAGGGCCGGCCTGTGGGCGGCGCCCGCCGCGTCGTGCGCCTGCGCGGTCTTGTGCATGAGGTCGGTGACGCTGCGAAGGGTGACGGCGCCGACGAAGGTCTTGAGTTCGGCGCTGATCTGGGGCGGGTAGATCTGCGACTGGTACGAGAACACGGGGCGGCCGGTGAGGAGTGCGTTCGCCTGGCCGGTGAGGGTGGCGACGTACGCGTCGTCGACCTTGGGTGCGGCGGCGAGGTAGTCGGCGTGGTACCGGGTCCTCAGGGCGTGCAGCGCGTCACTTTCGGCCCCGGACGGGTTGGGGGTGGGGATCGTGGTGCGGGTGAGGATGCTGTCGAAGAGCTGGAGCGCCTGCCAGTGCTGTTGGTCCCAGTCGTCTCCCTCGATGCAGATCTCGGGGACCTGTGTGTCGCGGGTCGGGGCGTCGGGCCGGAGCGCCACGTTAAGCAGCAACTGGTCGATCCAGAGCGTGCCGGGCCTGCGGGGCGCGATGATGCGGACGGTGTCCATGGCAGGGTGCGGGCGGCCGTGCATGTCGTACGCGTAGCGCACCCACGCTGTGCGCCAGCCGGTGAAGTCCAGCCGGAACTCGAACCAGCAGTCGGTGCGGCTCCCCCGCCCGAACTCGAAGCGCACGGCGTCCTTGGTGGGCTTCTCGTTGTGGATCCACACCGAGAAGGTGTCGACGGTGCCCTGCCACGCCTGGTCGGCGAGCGGCTTCGGGTCGTACGGGTCGGCGGCCCAGGCGAGCTCGGCGTCGACGGTGATCACGGAGCGCGGACCGTGGTCCCAGCGCATGGAGTGCGTGCCGCAGACAGAGCGCACGTCGCTGATGCGAAGCCCGGCATCCGGGCTCGCGGTGATCTGATGCGGTACGGCGGATTCAAGGAGGAATGCGGGTGGCCGCAAGGCCAGGGCCCGCTCCTCCAGTTCGGTGAATACGGGTGACTCTGTGGCGACCGCGGCGCCGGCGGCCGGGGCCGTGACAAAGGGCAGAGCCACTGCGCCGGTGGCAGCCGCACCGTAGGCCAGCAGTCTGCGGCGGGAGACGGGCGAAGCGGGGAGTGCGTTCATGAGCATCCTTCGGGGAGCTGAACTGGGCCCTCGACCGAGACGTGAGCCGGCGCTGAACCTGATGCTGAATTGCTTGCGGACATTAGAGAGGTCCGGGGATAGGATTCAAGGAGCATTCCGCCGTCGCTAGGGAATTGCTCGTTCATTTGGATGTCCAGGGGGGACCGTGTCGGCCCGAGAGCTCAAATTTCGCAAACTCACCGCCGATCTGCGGCGCGGCATCAATGACGGCACCTGGCCGCCGGGCAGCAAGCTGCCCACCGAGCGGGCGCTCGCCACCGAGACCGGTCTGTCCCTCACCACGGTCCGCAGGGCGTACGAGGACCTGGTCGTCCAGGGTCTGGTGGAGAGACGGCAGGGCTCGGGCACCTTCGCGCGCGGGCTCCCGCCGCGCGTACCCGGCCGGCGCAGGGTCGTCGGCGTGCTCGTGCCGGACACCGCGCTCTACTACCCGCGCGTCATCCAAGGCATCCAGGAGGTGCTGGCCGAGGCAGGTGCCCAGTTCGTGCTGGCCTGCTCGCACTACGACCCGAAGGCGGAGGACGCGGCGATCGCCGAGCTGCTCGCGGCGGGTGTGCACGGGCTGCTGCTGGTGCCCGGGCTGCATGCCTCCGACGACCCGGCGCGGCGCACGGACGAGCTGCTCCATCTGCCCGTCCCCGCGGTGCTGGTGGAGCGGCGGCTGACGGCGGCGGGCCCCGGGGACTCCACGGAGCATGTCTGCACGGACCACGAGGGCGGCGCGTACGACGCTGTGCGGCATCTGCGCGGCCTCGGTCATGATCGTCTCGCGCTGGTCGTCCGGGTCGACGCGCCGACCGCCGCGCCCATCCGGGCCGGATTCGCCCGCGCCGTCGCCGACTTCGCGCTGCCCGATGCGGTGTACGACAGTGCGGTGATGGATGCCTGGAGTCCGGACCGCGCCGACGCCACCGTGGCGAAGTTCGTGGCGGCGGGGGTCACGGGCGCCTTGTGTTTCGGCGATCGCGAGGCCGCTCTGGTGCAGTCGGCGGCCCGGCGGGCGGGGCTGCGCGTCCCCCAGGACCTTGCCATGGTCAGTTACGACAACGAGTTCGCGGACGTGGCCGAGATTCCGCTGACCGCCGTCTCGCCGCCAAAGTTCCAGGTGGGCCGACTGGCCGCGCAAATTCTCCTGCGCCGTCTCGCCGACGGCGACGCGTCGCCGCTGCACCAAGTGCACTTGCGTCCGAACCTGGTGGTCCGCGCGTCCTGCGGCGGGCGCACCGGCTGATCGGCCGATCGGCGGGGCGCAGCCCCGGACCCCGCTTCTCAATCGCCGGACGGTTTGAATGTCCCGTCCGGCGATTGAGGTCACGCCCGGAGGGCGCTTGGGCCGTCAGGCGATGCGGGACAGGTCCGCGGCCCGTACCTCTCCCAGCAGCCGATCGCCCGCCGCGAATCGCTCCGTCTCGGCGACCGCGAACGCGCCGAGCAGGCGTACCTCCGTGCCCATGGCTCCCGCGATGTGCGGGGTGACCAGCACATGGGGCAGGGTGAGCAGCAGATGTCCCGGCGGGAGCGGTTCCGGTTCGGTCACGTCGAGGACCGCTTCGATGCGGCCCGCCGCGCAGTGCGCTGTCAGTGCCTCGGTGTCGACGAGTCCGCCGCGTGCGGTGTTGATGAGCACCGCACCGTCCCGTAGCAGGCTGAGTGCTCGCGCGTCGATCAGATGCCTCGTCTCGGGCAGCAGCGGGGCGTGCAGCGAGACGATGTCCGAGCCTGCTAGCAGCTCGTCCAGGCTCACGAGTCGGGCCCCGAGTGCGTCGGCATCCGCGGCCCCCAGATATGGGTCGTGCACCAGCAGCGCCACGCCCGTGCCGGCGAGCCGTTCCATGACGAGCCGCCCGATCTTCGAGGCGCCGACGATGCCGACCGTGCGGTCGAGCAGGCCGGTGGCCGGGGAGACCGTCAGGTCCTGGGGCCGGCCCGCCCGGTACTCCCCCGCCGTTCGGAACGCCCGCTTGGCCGACAGGTGGATGGCGGCGAGTGTGTAGTCGGCGACCGGCGCCGCGTTGGCGGGCGCGGCCGACGAGACGGTGATCCCCCGCTCCCAGACCGCCGGCGTGAGCACTTGCTTGACGGAGCCGGCCGCGTGCATGACGGCCCGCAGCCGCGGCGCGTCCGCGAGGACACTCGCGTCGACCGCCGGGCAGCCCCACCCTGAGATCAGCACATCGGTGCGGGACAGCGCCTGGCGCGCCTCGGGCCGCCCGAAGTCGTCGACCACTAGGTCCGGTACGTCGCAGACAGCGCTCAGTCGCGCCCGTACGTCGTCGGGGAGTGCCAGGGCTGCCACATCCTGCCGCATGGCGATGAGAGCTGTAAGTCGGGGTGACACAGTGCGTTTTGCCTTTCCATGACCGGCAACCAGATGCTTGTACGTGCTACTTGCCGGAGCCGAGGGTCATACCCTCGATGATGCGGCGGCCGAGCCAGATGTAGAGCCCGACCAGTGGCAGGACAACCACCGCGATGCCCGCGAACAGCCCGCCCCAGTCCGCGCCGTTGAACTGCATCTGCTGCATGAAGCCGAGCAGCGCCAAAGGCAGTGTCTGGAGTTGCTGATCCTGGATGAAGACCAGTGCGAAGAAGGTCTCCCCCCAGTGATTGATGACATTGAGCAGCAGCAGGGTGACCAGCCCGGAGCGCGCCAGGGGCAGCATGATGCGCCAGAAGGTGTACGACGGAGACGCGCCGTCCAGGGCCGCCGCCTCCTCCAGTTCGGCGGGCAGCGACCGGAAGAACCCCGTCAGGAAGAAGACCGCGAACGGCATCGAGGTCGCGGTGTAGAGCAGCCACAGCCCCCAGAGATTGTTGACGAGCCCCAGCGGCGCCATCACCTGATACAGCGGCAGGAACACGGCGTGCGCCGGGATACCGAGTCCGATGGCGAACAACGAGGTGGTCGCGCCCGCGCTCCGCGCCCCCAGCCTGCTGAGCGCGTACGAGGCGGGGGCGGCGAGGAGCACCGTTGCAAGTGCTGTGCCTCCCACCAGAACAAGGGAGTTGAGGGCCGCCGGGCCGAAGTTCCCCGCGTTCCAAGCCCGTTCGAAGTTGTCCCACTGCAAGGCGTCTGGCACCGCCCAGGGAGAGGCAATGATGTCCCTGGTCGCCTTCATCGAGGAGGCCAGGATCCACACCAGCACAAGAAGATTGAAGGCGACGAACGCCCAGACCAGCGGCGCGCCGAGCAGGCGCTGCGCCCGGCCGGCACGCAGAGTCGATGCAGTGCTCACAGTGTTCCCCGTTCAGAATTCGAGCGCTTCGCGCCGCATCAGCTGTCGGATCAGCACCACCAGGACGCCGACGAGCGCGAGCGTGACGATGGCGGAGGCCGCGGCGATGCCGTACTGCGGAACACCCGTCGGTGCGAAGACGGAGGTGTACGCGTACAGCGATGCGGTCCAGGTGGACGTGGAGGGCATCGAGCTGGCCGAGCCGGCCATGGCCAGGATGAACTCGAAGGCCTTCATCGCATTGATGGTCCACAGCACCGCGCAGATCCCGATGACGTCCCAGGACAGCGGCAGAGTGACGTGGCGGAAGCGCTGCCAGGCGTTGGCCCCGGCCAAGGCGCAGTCCTCGTAGAGATAGGGCGGAATGCGGTCCACCGCGGCCATGATGATCGTGGTGTAGTAGCCGGTGCTCATCCAGATGATGCCCAGCATGATGATCTTGAACTGGTTCTCTTCGGCGAGCCATGCGGGCGGATGCGCGATGCCGATGGAGCGCAGCGCTGTGTTGAGCAGCCCGTCGGCCTGGAAGAGAAATCCCCAGAGGATCGAGATCACCAGCGCGGGCACAATGTTGGGGAAGAAGATCACCGAGCGGGCGGTGGACCGTCCGGCAAGGTCGCGCAGCAGCATCGTCAGGACGAAGCTGAGCAGGAAGGTGACGGCGCCGCCGCCGAAGAGCAGCAGCAGCGTGTTGCCGAAGGACGTCTGGAAGGCGGGGTCCTGGAACATCCGGGTGTAGTTGTCCGCGCCCACCCATTCCATGGGTCCGGCGCCCGCCCATGTGTGCAGGCTGATCCAGCCGGTGGCGACGACGGGTGCCAGCAGGAACGCGGCGTACAGCAGGAAGGCGGGCAGTACGAAGGGCAGGTACAGGCGCTTGCGATGGGCGGCGAACGGGCCCACGGCGCCCCGACCCGCCACCGTGCGGCGGGCCGGGGTGGTGGAACGCGCGCCGTCGGCGACGGCAGTGGTCATCAGCCTGCCCGCTTCCAGAAGTCGGCGCTCTGCGCGGCGAGCTTGTCGCTGAAGTCCTCCGCGGAGATCTTGCCGGTCACCAGCTTGGTGTTCAGCGGGTGGAAGGTCTTCGTCCACCATTCGGCGAAGTCCATGTCTACGCCGTCAAAGGTGCTGTACGGGGTGCCCTCCTTCAGAGCCGCGGCGGCGTCGGCCATGGCCGGGGCGACCTTGATGTCCTCACGTGCGACGATGCCTTGAGCGTCGTCGGCGTACGCCTGCATCTGCTTCTTGCTGTAGAGGAAGGCGACGAACTTGCGGGCCGCTTCGCTTTGCCTGGCCTTGCTCGGGACGACCCAGCCGAAGGTGGTCGCCTCTATGGGTGCGTCGGAGCCCGGTGCACCGTCGTTGGGGAACGGGAGCATCTTGAAGTCGAAGCCGGACGTGGCGTACGGCTTGGTCTCGCCCGCGATCCATGAGCCCATCAGCAGAAAACCGGCTTTGCCCGTGGCCCATTTCTGCTGGATCGCTGGGAACTTGCTGGCGGCGTAGCCGTCGGCGAAGTACCCGCCCTTGGCGAGGGTGGACACGCGCTGGGCCGCCTTGACGTATCCGGGCTCCTTCCACAGCTTCCCGCTCTTGTCGGCCGCCGCTTCGTGGAAGGAGCCGGGGCCCATCGCGCCGACCACGAAGTTGCTGTACCAGTAGGCGCCGTAGTCGGGGATGTCCGCGTCGAGGGCGAGCGGGGCGCGTCCCGCCTTCTTCTCGGCGGCGAGTGTCGCCTGGAAGGCGTCCCAGTCCTTGAGGGGCTTCTGACCGAGGCCGGGGAAAGAGTTCCCGTCGTACCAGAGGCCGTTGGCGACGATCGCGTAGGGCAGGACGACCTGCTTGCCATCGGCCTTGCCCAGCTCGAGATACTTCGCCGGCACCACGTCGCCGACAGTCTTTCCGGGCTCGCCGGGGATCGGTTCCTTCAGTACGCCGGCCAGGTCGGCGGCCGTGTTGGTGGACACCATCATCGACTTGACCTGGGGAAGGTTGCGGTCGATGAGGTCGGCAGCCGGCACGCCGTGGAGAGTCGGCTGCAGCTTCTTCAGTACGTCGCGGCCCTGCCACTGCACCTTGACCTTGATGCCGGTCTCGGCGGTGAAGTCGTCGATAGCGGCGGACAGCGCCTTCTGCTGCGGCTCGCCATCCTTCCACATCGACCAGTACGTAAGCTCCTTGCCGCTGCCCGCGGAGGCACCACCCGTCGAGCCGCCGCCGCATGCGGTCAGCCCGAAGGCGAGCGCGCCGGCCACACTCATGGCCGCGGTCCGTCGGATCAATCCTCTGTTCATCGCCCTGCTCCTCAACACGTGTCGGCCTGTTGAGAGGCAGGTCTACTCACCCTTCATGTACGCAATCAATAAGCAATCGCCCAAGCGATGCCCAACCGTGACGGTGATTGCTCGCCTATTGCTCACTGCAATGGTGTGCGGACGGGGCTAAACCTGACTCGCAGACGACCCGGCAGAGCAAGCAGAGAGGCCCCATGAGCGCCGCCGCACATGTCACCGCGGAGATCGCAAGCCAGCCGGAGCAATGGACGAGGGCGGCGGAACTGGCCGTCTCCGTCACCGACCGGCTGCCACATCCGGGCGAGCGGTCGTCGGGTGCGGTACGTCGTAATCCACGGCCCGCGCCCGTGCCGCGCTGCGGGAGTCGACGGGCCTCGGCGACCGTGACCAACGAGCGGGACCTCGACGAGCTCACGGAACAACAAGTGCTCGTCGGGACGCGCGGGGAGCCATCGCGCACGGCGTCTCGTTCGAACTGCCCCTGCGGTAGAAGTCCTCCCGGCATGCCTCCAAGAAGCAGCGGCTCGCTGCAGCGGTCGCCGAACTGATCGGCAAGGGGGACGGCGTTGAGCTCAACGGGGGGTGCCCCAATGTGTTCGGTCAAGGGGCGACGGCCAGTAGGTTCGTGTGGTCGAAGGTGAGTGCCAAGGGGTTGGGGGCGCATGAGCGAGAGCCAGATTACGATCAAGCTCACGAGCGATCAGGCATTGGTGTTGTCGGACTGGCTGGAGAAGCTCCAGATGACGGACCTCAGTCGCGTCATCGACGATCCGGCCGTGTGGTCACCGATCCATCGAATCGCCGGGACGTTGGACAAGACACTTCCTGAGTTGTTCGCGGCGGACTATGCCCAGCGGCTTGAGGCTGCTCGTCAGCGGCTTCGGGCGGAGAACGACTGGGCGATTTGAACTCCTCAGCTGATCACGGAGTCCCTACGACTTTGGTCAAGAGGTTGGGGTGGGTTGAGGTTCGTAGAAGGTGCCGTCGCGGAGCATTGCGAACAGGACGTCGGGCCGTCGGCGGGCGAGGCAGAGCAGAGCCTGAGTGAGGGCTGCTGGTGCACCGGCTCGCCGAGCTCAGAGATGCCCTCCACCACTTCGGCCCCGGGCTCCTCTTGCAAGCACCGCGAACGCTATTTCAGCGGCCCGGGAGCGCGGCGGCTGACAGGTTGCGGGCTCCTCGGAAGCGTGTGGACCGCGACCGCCGCGCAATCACGGTCCGGGCCAAGGGGAGCGTTGGGCGAGGATCGTCCACTGCTCATCCGCGCAGCCTGACACCAGGCGGCCGTCGCTTGCCCATTGGAGGGCTAGAGTGGCGAAGATCGGCTCCGTCTCGGCGTGCGAAGCAGTTTCGCTGCTGGCGCGTTAGCCGCCGCGGACGGGGACGATCCGCAACTTCGTGGTCACGACCTCTCAACTGCGCCGGGGGTGTCAGGGTTACCCACACACCAGCCCGGAGACCCGAATGGCGGCGCGAGCCGGTCGGCATCGATTAGGAGGCCGAACTCGCGCCGGTGGTGCGACCCCGCAGTGGCGTTCGGCCCCAATGCTCCCCAACACCCGAGGCTCAAAGCCAAGGGCCACAGACTTCGACGTCTTCGCTCTCGGGACCCCAGTAGCGGAGGCCACCGGACTAGGCACTGTCCGGCGGATCACAGGAGAAGCCACTTTCGTTAGCTGACCGCGACGGCGCCAAGCGTCTGCTGGAGATGAGGCCCGCCTGAGAGGATGGCGCGAACCATCCTGCGAATTAGGGGTAAAGCATGCTCGTGCTCATATTGTCGGTCGTCGTTCTGTTCGCAGTTGGCGGTTGCGCCTGCGTCTTCTGGGCGGCCCGGGGCGACGCCCCTCGCTGGGCACGTGGTCTGGCCAAGGCGACGCTGCTCGGCAGCGATCTGGCCCGCAGCGCGAGCCGGAATTCCCGCTCACAGCGGAGCGGCGGGGACGAGTAGTCAGTGTTCGGCGCATCGCGGCCGAAGCCATAACCGTGAAGGCGGTCCGCGGCCAGGCCACCGCCCGGAACGCCGCACGAAACACACCCGACAACGCCCTGCCCGTCTCACCTAACGACCTCGTGCATGGTTAGCGTGACCGTGGTCGAAAGGGCCTGTCTCCTTGAACGGTCAGTGATTCGTCGTGCGGGCTGGTTAGGTCGTGCTCGTGTACGGCGACCCTCACTCGGCCCTTCCTGCCACCGTTCAGGTGGGGTGACCATGTGCGGACCCCAGGGGGCCGAGGAGACTTTCTCCTGTACTACGGTCAGCTCCAATACAGGCATCGGCTCGACGTCCTAGAAGGACCTAGTGGTGGCAACGCTTCCAGAGATCACAGCCCTGTTGGGCGAACCCCGGTTCAACTGGTCGGATCCGGCGCCATGGATCGAACTGGAGCAGGAACTCGGCATCGATTTTCCTGCGGACTTCCGTGAGATCGTGAACGCCTATGGTTCGGTCGTGATCAACGGGCAGTTGTATCTGGAGCATCCCGCCGGTCATCTTCTGCATAGTCTGGGAGGAACCATCAGGGAGGATCTTGAGTTCTGGCGCGCCGGGGACATGGCAGGGTTCCTGCCCGCTCCGGTAGGGGCGAGTCCCGGTGAGTTGATGCCGGTGGCGTCGGCCATGACGGGGGAATGGGTATTCCTTCGCGTTCCCGATGCCCCCTCATCGCCCTGGCGCGTCGTGGTTCAGGAGCTCGACAGTCCGGCCAACACTCTCTATGAGATGACGTTCGGCGAGTGGTTGCTGGCTTATCTCAAGGGTAGGGACGTGACGGTGTGTTCTCGCAACTTCGCGCCTGACCGCCCGTTCTTCGAATTCCTGCCCTGAAAATGACCCCCCTTCGAACGCCATGCTCAGCGCCGAGTCCAGATGAGGATGGCGGCAGGTGGAGGGCGGCCTGGTAAGTGATGGTGAGTTTGTCTGTCCGCATTGCGAGGCCGCGCCACTCCTTGAGTCGGGCGATGCACCGCTCGGCGGCATTGCGCTCCTTGTCTCAGCGGCGAAGCCGGGCGGGCGGCCTCGCCGCAGACGGTGGCTGATCTGGTCGGCGGACTGCTGGATGACGGCACGGATGCCGCGTCGCCGGAGGTGGCCACGGATCGCGCGGGAAGAGTAGGCGCGATCCGCAAGGACGACCGCAGGGCGGGTTCTTGGCCTGCCGAGTCCGCTTCGCAGGATCCGGATTCCGGCCATGACCGCCTCGAAGCCTGGCGCGTCACCGGCCTGGCCCGCGGTGACGTGGGTGGACAGAGGCCGCGCCCGGCTGTCACTGGCCAGGTGGACCAAGGCTGCCTGGATGAGCCGGTCGGACCCGACGTGCCCTACCGAATGCCCGCTCGCGATGTGACTGTGTTGCTTGAGCGCGTCATCGCGAGTCATCAGAGTCTCGGTCGGCGTCTGAGACCGGAAGGCTCGCACATCCGCCGACGTCGCGGCATCGTGTTTCTCTTCAACCCAACCGTGCTGGCGGATGATCTTCTCCGTAGACGACCCCCGCCCACGGCCAGCACGAATACCCCGAGGACCGATCGAACCAGCCTTTTAACCTGGGACTTCAAGTTGGCAGCAAACTCATCGAAGTGGCTGTTCAGCGGCCTGTCCCGGCAGGGCTTTTACGGAGTCCGCAACCCGGGTCGCGGTTCGGGTCCTGCGGCCTCCACCCTGCGGCCGCACCTTCGACGGGGGGATCAGCTGCTCCGCAATTTCCCACAGTCCGTCCGGAACCGTCCAACTCCACGTACCCCGCCCAATGCACAGACCCGGCAAAGGTGTCACCGCACCGTAGGTCGGCCAGGGCGAGCAGATCCTGTCGCGAGGCGGGAAGGCGTCGCCCCGGTCCCGATCTCCTGCCGCCTGGCCGGCTCGCTGTCACCCCATCCGGCGCAGCGTCAGCATCCGGCTTGCGTAGCCTCCGGGTGGCAGCTCGGCAGGTATCCCGTGCGCGGCCAGTACGGCGCCTGAGCGTTCTGTTCCCGTCGGCAGCTCCGCGCTGTCGTCGTCGACGCGGTACTGGGCCTCCGGGTCGAGGCCGCGCAGTCGCAGCCGTGGTAGGGCCGTGCGTTCCGCGGGCCCGGCCCGCCACTGGAGGACCACGCATTCGCAGCCGTCGCGTGCCACGTACTGCAGGGCATGCGAACCGTTTTCCGGGGTGCCCAGGCGGTACAGGTCGCCGGTCTGGATGGTGGATCGCACCTCTTTGTAGCGGGCGACGTACACGGCTGTCTCGTTCAGTTCTGCCTCCGTCCAACGTGTCAGGTCGCCGCCGATGCCAAGTGCCCCGGCCATCGCGCAGTGCAGGCGGAACCGCAGGGGAACGGCTCGCTGCGTGAACGGGTTGGGGCTGTCCGTCACCCAGGCGCCCATCACCTGGGCGGGGTAGAGCTGCGAGAATCCGTACTGGATGCTCAGCCGGTCGACCGCGTCCGTGTTGTCCGAGGCCCACGCCTGGTCGGTACGGGCCAGGCTTGCCAGGTCGACGCGTCCGCCTCCGCCCGAGCAGGTTTCGATCCGCAGGGCGGGCCGGGCGGCGCGCAGCCGGTCCAGGACGCGGTGGGCGCCGAGGGCGTGCTCGACGAAGACCCTGCGCCCGTCGGGGCGGCCGCCGGTGGAACCTGCCTCCGTGAAGGACCGGTTGAAGTCCCACTTGAGGAAGTCCACGCCGAAGGTGTCGACCGTGCGGAGCAGCCAGCCGAGGGCCCAGTCGGTGACTTCGGGCCGCGAGAAGTCGAGGACCAGTTGGTTGCGCAGGGGGTGGGCCGTGCGGTCGGGGAGGTGAAGCACCCAGTGCGGCCGTTCGCGGAAGAGATCGCTGTCCGGGTTGACCATCTCCGGTTCCACCCACAGGCCGAACTGCATGCCGAGTCCGTGGACGTGGTCCGACAGGGGGCGGAGGCCCTCGGGGAAGGCGGACGATCGAGGGGTCCAGTCGCCGAGTCCCGCGCGGTCGCTGTCGCGGGCTCCGAACCAGCCGTCGTCGACGACGAAGAGTTCGGCGCCGGCGCGCGCGGCCAGCTCGGCAAGTTCTCGTTGTCCGTCGAAGCTGACGTCGAAGGCCGTCGCCTCCCAGGAGTTGTAGAGAACCGGCCGCAGTTCCCCGGGCGTGGGCAGGACATGCTCGCGAATGTAGGAGTGGGATGCCCGGGATGCCTCGCCGAATCCGCCGGGTGTGTACTGTCCCGTGCTGACGGGGGTGGTCCAGGTCTCGCCCGGTGCGAGGGTGATCTCCACACCTTCGTGGCCGCTGCCGCCCATCACGCTGCACCTGCCCTCGGCGGAGCGTACGGCCGTCATGCGCCAGCTTCCCGCGGTGGCGAGGGCGAGGGTCCAGACCTCGCCGCTCTCCTCGGTCGCGTCGCCTGCGTCGAGGGCGAGCCAGGGGTTGCTCTGGTGGCCGGTGTGGCCGCGCCTGCTGGTGAGGGTGGTCTCACCGATGGCGAGCGGGGTCCGGCGCAGCTGGAACTCGCCCGCCCACTGCCCGTGGACGGAGCTCAGCCGGTAGGCCGGGAGGACGGGCAGATTCCACTGTGCGGCCGAGTGCCGTAGCAGTGAGAGTGGTGGCTCCCGGTGTGTCCCGGTGTGGCGCAGCACGGTCCAGCGTTCGATCACGGGGCTGTCCCGGCGGACCTTGTAGTGCAGGTGCCAACCGAGTGGGCGGTCGGTGTCGCTGAGGCTCACCGAGAGCTCCCCTGCGGCAGCGTCCTCCCGGATGTCGTAACCGTTCACAACGGGCTCGGTCGCGCTGGTGCCGTCCGCGTACCGTACGTCCAGTGCGGGTGGGGCGAAGCGGACCTGACCGTCGACGGACAGCTCTTCCGTACCGTCGAGCGGGCTGTGGAAGCTGCTCCCCTCCGAATCCGGTTCCCGCAGCGCGAGGGCGTCCTCCAAGGTGAGGGGCGCTCCCCAGTGCAGCAGGCGTACGGTCCCGGCGGCAGCGGCGATGCGAAGCACGTAGCCGGTGCCGGCGGCGCGCAGGAGCACGGTTCCCGAGGGACGGTCGATCTCGATGAGGGGCATCAGCGGTTCTCTTCCCGGTGTCGTAGGCCCGGTTGTGGCACCGCCTGCTCCCGAAGGACCATGACATCCCCCGCCGGGAGGCTCACGTATCCCTGCAGCGCCGATCCGTCGAGCTGGGTGTGGCCGTCGACGGGGACGCTCACCTCGCTGTCCGTGTGGTTGACGAGGAAGAGGTAGGAGCGGTCGCCCGCGCTGCGGCGTACGGCCTCGACGCCGGGAGGGACGATCGCCGCCGGGGCGGCTCCGGCCTCCCGGCACACAGCGTCGAGGAGGTCGTGCAGAGACTGGGCGGGCAGAGCCGCCGCGGCGTACCAGCCGGCGCCGTCGCCGTAGGAGTGCCGGGTCACGGCGGGGCCGCCGCGGGCGGGTCCTCCGTCGGGGCCGTCGGCGAACCGCAGCCTTGCGGTGCAGCCGCGGGACTCGACCCGCTCGGTCCACAGCCGCGCGTGGGAGCCGTCGGACAGGAGCGCCGATTCTCCCTCTCGCAGGGGAAGGTACTCGTCGACGACCAGGCCCAGGAGGTCGCGGAACGCGCCGGGGTACCCGCCGGTGCGCACCCGGTCGTGGGTGTCGACGGTCCCGCTGAACGGGCCGAGGACGGCGTGACCGCCGCTGCGCACATAGGAGTGCAGGGCATCCGCGTCCGCGTCGGTCACCAGGTAGAGGCTGGGTGCGAGGACGGCCCGGTAGGGGGTCAGGTCGGTGTCGGGAGCGACCAGGTCGCAGGTGACGCCGAGATCCCACAGGGCCCCGTACCAGTCCCTGATCGTGTCCAGGTAGCGCAGGTGCTCCGATGGGCGGGCCTCCAGTTCCAGTGCCCACCAGGCGTTCCAGTCGAACAGCAGCGCCACGTCCGCCCGGACTCGGGTGCCGAGCACTTCGGACAGGGTGGCGAGTTCGGCGCCGAGGGCGGTGACCTCGGCCCAGGTGCGGGTATCGGTGCCACCGTGCGGCAGCATCGCGGAGTGCCACTTCTCGGCGCCCGATCGGGACTGCCGCCACTGGAAGAAGAGGATGCCGTCGGAGCCTCGGGCCAGGTGGGTGAGGCTGTTGCGGCGCATCTCCCCAGGCGCCTTGGGCACGTTGACGGGCTGCCAGTTGACCGCGGACGTGGAGTGCTCCATGAGGAGCCAGGGGCGGCCGCCGGCCATGCCGCGGGCGAGATCGGCGTTGAGGGCGAGGTCGATGTGGTTTCCGGGGTCGGCCGCGACGAGGTAGTGGTCCACGGAGACGATGTCGGAGTGCCGGGCGAAGGCGTGCCCGTCGACTTTCTTCTCCAGGGTGCCGAGCAGGTTGGTCGTGATCGGGATACCGGGCGCACCCTCACGCAGCAGTTCACTCTCGGCGCGGTGCCGGGCGAGCAGTGCGTCGGAGGAGAAGCGGCGGTAGTCGAGGTCCTGACCTGGGTTGCGGAAGGCGGTGGTGTCGCGCGGCGGGTCGATCTCCGCCCAGGTGCCATAGCGCTGTCCCCAGAAGTCGGTGCCCCACACGTCGTTGAGCTGTTCGAGGGTCCGATACCGTTCGCGCAGCCAGACGCGGAAGGCCGCGGCGCTGGTGTCGCAGTAGCAGAGGGCGTTGTGGTTGCCCCATTCGTTGTGCACGTGCCACATGGCGACCGCCGGGTGGTTGCCATACCGTCTGGCCAGTTCCCCCACGAGGGCGTCTGCGGCCCGGGCGTAGTCCGGACTGCTGGGGCAGAAAGCCTGCCTGCTGCCGTGGGTGAGCCTGGTGCCCGAGGCGGTCAGCGGGAGCGAGTCCGGGTGAGCCTTGCTGAACCAGGGTGGTGGGGCGGCGGTGGGGGTGGCGAGGTCGACGGCGATGCCTGCGCTGTGCAGCAAGTCGAGGACGGTGTCGAGCAGCGACCAGTCGTAGACGCCGGGGCGGGGTTGGAGTCGGGACCAGGAGAAAACCCCGACAGTGACGAAGTTGACTCCCGCCTCGCGCATGAGACGTACGTCCTTTGGCCAGACGTCCTTGGGCCACTGCTCCGGGTTGTAGTCGCCCCCGTAGGCAATCCCGCCGAGCCGATCGGTGAGGGCGAGCATCGGGTCGTTCACGACTTCACCGCCCCGGCGGCCAGGCCCGCTCGCCAGTAGCGCTGGAGCAGCAGGAAGGTGATCACGATCGGAACGACCGAGACGAGCGCGCCGACGAGGGTCAGCGTCTGGAGCTCCGGCGCCCGGCTGGTCTGGGACTGCCAAGTGAACAGACCCAGGGTGACCGGGTAGAGCCGCTCGTCCTGGAGCATGATCAGGGGGAGTAGAAAGTTGTTCCAGATGACGACGAACTGGAACAGGAAGACGGTCACGAGGGCCGGGGACATCATGCGCAGGGCGATCGTGCGGAAGATGGTCCACTCGGCGGCCCCGTCGATACGGGCCGCCTCGATCACCTCCTCGGGTATGGAGGCGGCGGCGAAGATGCGTGCCAGGTAGACGCCGAACGGGCTGACGACGCTGGGCAGGAACACCGACCAGAACGAGTTGGTGGCGTCGACCTCGGCGAACAGCAGGAACAGCGGCAGCGCAAGAGCGGTTGCGGGCACCAGAACGCCGCCCAGAATCATGGAGAAGATCGCTTCACGGCCCTTGAACCGGTAGACGGCCAGGGCGTATCCGGCCATCGCGGCGAGCAGCGTACCGACTGCCGCACCGGCCCCGGCGTAGGCGAGGCTGTTGCCGAGCCAGCGCAGGTAGACGCCGTCCTGCTGAGTGAAGAGCGCGGTGAGGTTCTCGCCCAGGTGCCAGTCTGCGGGGAGCAGACCGGGTGTGGTGACCAGGTCGCTCTGGCTCTTGGTCGCAGAGATCAGCAGCCAGTAGACGGGCAGCAGCATGTAGCCGGCGACCAGCGTCATGAACACGAGCACCGGCACGCTCGACAGTGCGAGGCCGCGAGGCGGGCGGGCGGGCGCGGGGGCGTGTGCGCCCTCGGTACGGGTGAGGAGGGTCATCCCTGCCTCCTGGCAGTGAAGCGGAGGAACAGGAAGGACAGCAGGAAGGTGGCCACGGCGAGGAGTACCGACAGGGCTGCGGCCTCGCTGTAGCGGTCACCCGCCGCGAGTGAGTAGGCGGCGAGGTTGGGGGTGTACGTGCTGGTCACGCTGGTGGAGATGGCGCGGAACACCTGTGGTTCGGTGAACAGTTGGAAGGTACCGATGAGGGAGAAGACCCCGGTCAGCACGAGCGCCGGACGGATGACGGGCACCTTGATGCGCAGCGCGATCGTCCACGCTCCCGCCCCATCGACCCGTGCGGCCTCACTGAGGTCGGCGGGTACGGCTTGGAGCGCCGCGTACATGATCAACATGTTGTAGCCGGTGTACGTCCATGTGACGACGTTGCCGATGGACCACAGGATGGCGTCGGGGCCCAGCAGATCGGCGTCGACGTCCACCGAGCGGAGCAGGCCGACGACCGGGGACAGCCGCGGGTCGTACAGGAACGCCCACATGAGGGCGGCCACGACGCCGGGGATCCCGTACGGCACGAAGTAGACGAGGCGGAAGAACCGCTTCAGGCGGGCTACGGCGGAGTCGAGCAGCAGCGCGAGGGCCAGGGCGAGGGCGAGCATCACGGGTATCTGGACCAGGGCGAAGAGCGCCACGCGCAGCAGGCTGTCCGCGAAGAAGGGCTCGGACACGACGTCAACGTACTGCTGGAATCCGGCGAAGACCGTCTCGGTGCGGCCGAAGGTGCCGCCGGTGCGCTCGGTTCTGTGCAGGCTCTGCCAGAACGCGTAGCCGACCGGGACGAGAGTGAAGAGCACGAAAGGAATCAGGAAGGGGGCAAGGAACGCGAACGGCGCGAGGGTGCGGTGGCGGCGGGGGGCCGCCGCCACCGGGGTGCGGGTGGGCGTCACGGGTGACTTTCGGGTTGGGACATGCCGGCGGGGCAGGGCGGGAGATGACCGGTCCAAGGGGTCAGTCCGTGACGTCCAGCGACTGCTTGCGCAGCGAATCGGCGCTCTGTGAGTCGGTGTCCTTCAGCACGTCGGCCAGCGTGCTGTTGCCGGCGGTGGCCTTGGCGGTGCCGTCGCTGAGGAAGCGGTAGGTGTCAGTCATCGTCGGCCCCCAGGTGAAGTCGGTGTCCACGTTCGCCGACGCCTTCGCGAACACGTCGAAGATCGGCTGATTGCCGTAGAAGTCGACCGGCTGCTTCAGTGCGGGCAGTTCCAGACCGGCCACGGCCGCGGGGTAGAGGCCGCCCTCCTTGTTGAGGATCTCCAGCGCCTTCGCGTCGGTGTTCAGCCACAGCGCGAACTTCGCCGCCTCCGCCGGGTGCTCGCTGCCCTTGAGTACGGCGGTGGTCGAACCACCCCAGTTACCCGCCTGTGCCTGGCCCTTCTCCCACTGCGGCATCGGGGCCACGGCCCACTTGCCGGCGGTGGACTTGGCGTTGTCGCGGATGGTGCTGTACCCCCAGGCCGCGCTGATCCAGGTGACGACCTCACCGTCGTTCCACGACTTGTACAGGGCGGGCGAGAAGCCCTGGAGGTCCGTGGCGACGAGCTTGTCGTCGATGAGCCTCTGCCAGTAGTCGGCCACCTCGCGGCTCTCGTTCCGGTCGACGGTGACCTTCCACTTGTCACCGTCACGCTCGAACATCGGGGCCTTGTTCTGCCACAGCAACCCGGTGAACCAGTTCGGGTCCGTCTGTGAGAAGTGGGTGATGTACTGCCCCTTCTTCGCCGCCTTGATCTTCCGGGCGGCTGCCTCGTACTCCTCCCAGGTCGTCGGCGCGGCCAGGCCGAGCTTGTCGAAGACGTCCTTGCGGTAGAAGAGCGCCATCGGACCCGTGTCCTGGGGCACTGCCCACACGCCGTCCTTGCCGCCGGCGCCGAAATCGACCTGCGACCAGGTCCAGTCGACGAACTTCGAGCCCGCTTGCTCGACCCCGTCGCACTTCGCGATGTCGGTGAGCCCGCCCTTCAGGCGGAAGCTGGCGAGTGAGTCGTACTCGATCTGCCCGAGGTCGGGGGCCTTGTCGGCCTTCAGCGCGTTGGACAGGTTCTGGTACGTGCCGGCGTTTCCGGACGGTGTCGTCTTGAGCTTGACCTGGACGTCGGCGTTCTGGCTGTTCCAGAGGTCGACGGCCTTCTGCATGCCGGGCACCCACGACCAGTAGTCGAGGGTGACCTTGCCCGAGGCCGGCTCACAGGCGGAGCCTGTTGCGGAGTCGGCCTTGTCGTCCGAGCCGCCACCGCACGCGGTCAACGTCATGAGGGTGAGAACCACGCTCCCGGCCAAGCCGCGCCGGACGACGGAGCCGCGCCGGGTGACCGAACGGCGCTTGCGAACTGCCATGAGGTTGCTCTCCTCTGAGCCGGGGCGTCACGTCTGAGTGAGGCGACAGCGGTTACCCTCACAACAGAGATCAACAGAAGTCAACAGTTCTGACGAACTTCAACGTGCACTGCGGCCGATTCGTGATGCGTTGCAGCGAGGCAACCGAGCCACCAGAAGCGCTTTGACCTGCAAATACAGGCACTTCGTCTACTTCTGCGGTCCGGCTTGGCGGACATGACGTAATCGATTACGTCAAAGCTTCGCGCCAGACGCCGACATGCCGTTCGGCAGAGAGGTGGGGAGGGTGCAATCCGCAGCTCTCCTGCGCGTCGAGAGCGGGCGGGCGCGTCGACGAACGGGCGAGTCGAGCAGGTCGGGTCAGACCGTTCCGCGCGAGACGAACTCCGTCTTGATGTGCACGGTTCTCCGCGCGACGCGGCCGTTGATGCGCTCGATGAGCAGCCGCGCCGCGGCCTTTCCCACGTCGACGGCCGGATATCTGACCGTGGTCAGACGCGGACGCACAAGCGACGCGAACGACGCGTCATCGTGGCCGATGAGCGCCACGTCTCCGGGAATGTCGATACCCAGTTCCTCGGCCTTGCCCATCGCGCCGATCGCGACGACGTCGTTCGCACAGAAGACCGCGTCCGGCCGGTGCTTCACCCCCATCAGATGCTCGAAGCCCGCTGCTCCCGCCTCCCGGGTGTGCTCACCGCGCACGACCAGCCGGCCAGGGAGCGCGATGCCGAACTGAACGGCCAGCGCTCGCAGCAGTTCCAGCCGGGGGTCGCCGCCGGTGGCGTCGCGAGGGCCGGCGATCATGGCGACGCGACGGCGCCCGGCTCCCGCCACCTCCGTCAGCGCCGCGCGCATGGCGGCCCGCCCGTCCGGCGTCACCAGGTCCGTCTCCCCGAAGGCCAGGTCTGCACTGACCACAGCCGGGATACCCGCCTCCGACAGGGTCAAAAAGTCCTTGGCCACGAGCCGGAACGGAGTGATCACCACACCTGCGAACCGCTGCTGGACAGCCTCGCGCAGGTACGCCCGCTCCTCGTTCCGGTCCGCCTTCGTGTCGCAGACCATGACATGGAGACCGAGCGTCCGCAGTTCCTCCTGAAGCGAGGCCGCGAGCTGAGCGTAGAAGGGGTTGGCCAGGTCGGGCACGACCAGCGCCACGATGCTCGAACGACCGGTCCGCAGACTCCGAGCCACCGTGTTGACGGAGAATCCCAGCTCGGCGATGGCGGACTCGACCACCCGCCGGGTCTCCTCCGCGACGGCCCGCTTGCCGGACAGGACATACGACACCGTCGCCGTCGACACCCCGGCCGTACGGGCGACATCGGCCATGGTGACCCGAACTGCCAACGCACACGCTCCCTCTGTACGGGGCGTCACCCTACTGCACGCCGCGACACCGCAGGTCACGCGCCTGTTTCAGGCACCGGTCCGGGCCCATGGGGCTGCACTCACAGGGTGCGGGCGCCGGGCCATTCCGTGCCAAGGCCCGCGAAGTCGACAAACGCGGGCGAGTCTACGCGCGGAGAAATAAACATGGGCCCAAAACGGACGACCTCCGCCCGCAGGGCTACTCGCTGGTACATGAGCGCTGCTACAAGTGACCCGCGTCACTGAACTTCCTTCCTGAACACCCTTCCCTGACAACAGACATGGGGTTGATCGGCATGCTCTGGCGAAGAATTCTTCTCTCCGCGACCACTGCGCTCGCCGCGACAGCGACAGCGCTCGGAGTCGCTCAACCGGCAGCCGCGGCGGGAGACAACTACGTGGCTCTCGGCGACTCGTACTCCTCGGGAGTCGGCGCGGGCAGTTACCTCTCCGACAGCGGGGACTGCCGCCGCAGCAGTCAGGCGTACCCGTCGTTGTGGGCTGCGGCGAACGCCCCGGCTTCGTTCGCCTTCAAGGCGTGCTCCGGTGCCACAACCGGCTCCGTTCGCAGTGGTCAGCTCAGCGCTCTGAGCGCGTCCACAACGCTCGTCAGTGTCACGGCAGGCGGCAACGACGTCGGGTTCGCGGACGTGATGCAGACCTGCGTCCTGAACAGCGAGGCGACGTGTGTGGCGGCCGTGAACACCGCCGTGTCGAAGATGAACGGCAGTCTGCCGGCCAGCCTGGCGGCGCTCTACTCCGACATCAGGAGTCGCGCCTCGCGTGCGCACGTCGTCGTGCTCGGTTACCCCCGCTTCTACAAGCTCGGCGGGTCCTGCATAGCAGGTCTCAGCGAGACCGAACGCGGGGCGATCAACAGGGGTTCCGACACGCTCAACTCAGTCCTCGCCAAGCAGGCGGCGAACGCGGGATTCACGTTCTCGAGCGTCGTGGACGAGTTCGCCGGTCACGAGATCTGCTCGTCCGACGCCTGGCTTCACAGCGTGGCGGTCCCGGTGTACAACTCCTACCACCCCAAGGCGGCCGGCCAGTCGGGCGGATACCTGCCGGCCTTCCGCTCGGTGGCGTAGCGTGCGGCGCCCTGTCGCCCGCCGAAGCCGTGCGGGCCACAGGGCGTCTGAAGCGGGATCGTCACCGAGACCTTGTGCGGGGTATCCGTGGACCAGGGTGAGTTGATCGCCCCGCGGAAGGATCCACGGCCCCACCGCACGACGGCACTGGCACGGTGCTGGGCACAGCGGCCCCGGGACAGGCATCGGACGGCGAAGCCATCGTCACCGCGGTTTTCAGCCTGCCAGAAAGGGACAGCGAGTGCCGCACCGGGATCCCACCACCTACCACTTCACCGGAGCCGGAGGCCGACGAGCGGGCTTCTTCCCCATGGCCCTGCATTGACACCACGAGAGTGTCCTGGCGGCTTGGGCTCGGGCTGCTGGGCAGCGTAACCGAATGGGGGCTGAGAGCCCCACCACGGGCCAGCCATCGGCGGGGGGCTAGACCGGGCTGATCGGCGTCTGCTCGGCCTTGGCGACGGTGGCGTTGCCACAGCTGACGTTGGCCAGGTGGACGTACTTGCCAGGCGGGAACTCTGCGAGCTCCTGGTCGACGACGTCAGGGTAGGAGTTCGCGGTGCAGTCGCAGCGTCCGTCGACTACTCGGGGAAACATAAGCGCCAGGGCATGCACGTGCAGGTCCTCACCGATCCCTTGGACGGTTGCTCTGG
The DNA here is from genome assembly GCF_053617235.1 of Streptomyces sp. NPDC055749. NCBI lineage: Bacteria > Bacillati > Actinomycetota > Actinomycetes > Kitasatosporales > Streptomycetaceae > Streptomyces > Streptomyces sp. NPDC055749. Next base: position 196,042 of record NZ_JBSHFH010000006.1, read on the forward strand.
GCTTCTCCTGCTCTGCCCGGATCGACCCACGACCTCACTGTCGCCCGACAGCACGGGATCATCGAAGCCCTCGCCGAGGCGGGGCTCAAATGCTGGGCGGACAAGGCATACCCGGGAGCCAGCGGGCCCGTCCGAGTGCCGTTCCGGGGCCGCCGCCTGAAGAGATGGAAGCGCCGCCACAACAGCAGTCACACCAAGATCCGCTGCAGCACCAACCGCATCTCGTGAAGGCCGTGCTCATCCTGCACCACGCCTCAGCCTGAGGTTGGACAAGGCTCAATAGTGATCCACGGAGTCGATGTAGACCTTCGGGTCATCTGGCAGATCGCCGGCGAAGGAGGCACCCATGACTGTGGATTCCGAAGCCGACTGGCCTGCGGGCACGCTCTTGAAGTCGAAGTTATTGGTCGTCACCCAGTCTTTGCCGTCACCGATGCTGACCTTGACCCTGATGTTTCTCGTCTCGTCCGTGGTGTTGGTGACGTTGCATGCAACGTTGATGCCGATCTCGTTGCGTGTGGCTCGGATTTCCACATCGCCAGCGGTGACGATTTTTGTCTTCCCCAGGTAGCTGATAGCCGGTGACGGTTCCGGACTGACTTCTTCCGGTTCCGGAGGACTCGGTGTGGTGTTCTTCGTGACAGAAGGTGTGGGAGAAGGATCAGGAGGAGGGTTGTCGCTGTCCGAGCATCCGGTTATCAGCGTGAGGGCGAGTAGTGCTGCGCCCCACGATGCGAGGCGCAGCAGGCTGAGGGATGTGGACATCAGTTGCAGGCGCCGATTTTGAGGTAGTTGTCGACTACGACCTGGGTGCCGACCTTCATGTAGGAGTAAGCGGTGCCGCAGTACCCGCGGTTCTGGTAGACGGGCCCGGCGTACGTTCCGTAGGAGCCGAAGTCCTCGGTGTCAGCGGTGGCGGTGTAGTTGTCCTTCAGCCGGATTCCCATGTAGCGGGTGTAGCCGGTGTCGTTGAAGAAGACTGCACAGATCGGCTTGTCGTAGTACGAGCCGCCTGTTGTGGTGCCATTGGTCCAGGTGTAAGTGCTGCCGTAGGTGCTGTAACGGGCGGCACCCGTGGAGATGGTGTAGCCGGATCCGCACACGTTGGCAGTGGCGGCGGCAACCTCGAGGTTGGACTCGACCAGGGAGCGGCCCTCGGCATTCGCCTCGATCTTCAGACCCTTCCCACCCTTGAGCTCAACGAGCTTCGGCCCCGACTCGGCAGCCGGAGCCGCGCTAGCACTGGTAGCAGTGACAGCAGTCAGCCCAAGAGCAAGGGCGGCGACAAGGCTGCGTATAGCGGTGCGCGTCTGCATGGATTTTCTCCATTACTGATGGCGTGAACTCAACAGGCATGGCGTATAGAACCATATCTCAGACGTCAGCAATAGTAAGATTTGCGAATACTTATGGAACACCGACCAGGAAAGTCCATCGAGAGGACATACGCAGGGCGGACATAAACGCATTCAAAACCGACCCCAGCAGTCCTGGAGGGAACCTCCCTGGCGAATTTGGCCATTTCAGACCGTCGGCGACGGCACAACAGCTTGCTCCTTAGAGCGACCCGTCACCCACTTCCGAATGCTGGAGAGGGGCCGGGTGTCGGCGACGACCGAGAAGCGAACCCAGCGCGCCATGACGTGACAGAGCCCGGAGTCACTGACCACCTTCATGAGATGCAGGCGCTTCACTTCTGGCGGACTCGGTGGTGCAGGTACTGCGCCCGAAGGCCCCTGACGCGGTGGCGCGTTGGACGTGCCTGCCGCCGACGGCGAGGGTGCAGCTGGCCTCGCCACCCCTTTCGCCGAGGGTGATGTCGACGACGGGGGAGGTGCCGAGCGGCGCGTTCACTGTCTCCTTCCACGGCAGTTCGGCGTTCTTTACGACAGTCGCCCGGTCGCCCTTGCCCCCGCGGTAGGAGATGTCGGCTGCGCCGTCGCCGAGGACCTCGTAGGTCACGGCGGCGATGGGCACCGCGGACTCCTTGTCGGCCTGTTCGTTGCCGGTGCCGAGGATTCCGTAGGTGACGAGTGCACCGCAGGCGAGCAGCAGTGCCGCGGCGACGGCGACGCCGCGGCGGTTGGGGCTCCGGGACACCTTCCCGTCGGCTTCAGGGGTTTCGGACTGTTCCAGCTGGTCCAGGTCGACTGGTTCTTGCGTTGTGGGCATGGCCGCGCTTTCGGTCGAAGCGAGTTCGCCAGGGTTATACACCATCGGAATCCGTGTGTGCCAGGCCAGGGAGGAAGCGTCCGAATTGGGACACCTATTTCACTCGGGGGAACCGAATTCCCGAATTATGAATTCTCTTGACCGGGGTTCAAGGAATCCGTTAGACAGCGTGCAACCTTGCCATCGCGTAGGGAGTGTTGAATGGGCTATTGGGGTTCCCTCATCCTTGTCAATCACGGCCAGCCGCTGAACGAGACGGCCGCCTTCGCCGGAGGGGAGCATATGCAACTCCTCCAGAAGCGCGCCGGGGACTGGCGGATCTGGTCGCTGGAAGGTCAGGACTCTCTCGGCGAGGAGGATCTCGCAGGGCTCGTGGAGATCACCGGCGGACCGGTCCTGGTCGGGTTCGTGATGGACAGCGACTCCATTGTGCTGGAGGGCCGCGCCAAGGACCAGGCCACTTGGCGCACCTGCCTCGACCGTCAGGCCATGTCCGCCTACATGGCGGAAAACGGTCAGTCCGTCGACGAATGGTTCCTGAGCACGGAAGAGGCTGCGGACCACGCGGTGGCATGGGCACGGGAGGCCCGGCTGACGCCCGCCCGCGAGGCGGTCGTTGACGTCCTCGCGAAGCGGTCCGACCCGTATGTCGAGGACCTGTTCCAGGAGCTCCTGGACGGGCTGGGGATCTCTCGGGGTTAGCTCGCGTCCCGCACCTGCGAGACGGCGTGCCAGGCCGACTGGCGGGCCGTCTGCTTGAGGCACCTGCTGCGGGGGAACACCGTTCGCCCGTGATCTCCCGTGTGCCGGCCGGGCGGCGACTCGCACACGGACAGTAAGAGGCGTCCGGGGTCCGCGGCATTGCGATGTCCTTGTCGGACGCCTTCGAACCCGTTCCATTGGGTACGCACCGTGATACCGACGCGCGAAGAAAGTGTGACTGACGTGGCAGCACTGGAGGCACTTCGGCAGCTGATGCCGCCCACGGCCGAAAGCGACACATCGGTCGACTGGAGGCGGATGAGCGAGTCATGGGGACGAGAGTTCCCGTCGGATTTTCGGCACTTCATCGAAGTATATGGAGCGGGAGCGATCGAAAACTTCTTGGAAGTCCTCAAGCCCGAGCCAAGAGGGACTGAGCCTGGTCCTGACGCAATGCTCATGGAGACAGTGAACGCCGAGAGCGCCTGGGCCAGAGAACCGAAGTCGGATGAACTGCTAGACACAGCACCTGCGTTGGTCGCAGGGGGGGGTGGACTCCAGTTCGGACCTCCTTTGCTGGGATGCCTCAGATGAGAATCCGGAGCTGTGGCCGGTCCTGGTTCGCAGCAGGGACGACGATCTGTGGAGTCGCTACGGCTGCGGGATGGTGGAGTTCCTCGTGCGCGTGCTGCGAGCAGACTTCGCCCGCTGCCCCTTGAGTGACGTGTCTCTTTGGGGCGTAGACCAAGCGACCTTCCTGAACCATCGTGAGGAACAACGGCTATTGAAGGCCGGCCTGGATCCATGGACCGGCGAACCAGACCCATTTGCCGGCATGTTCGGGGACTGAGCCCTTTCCAACCTGACGGCGTGGCCTGGTGGTTGGCGGGCTGTACGAACCGATGAAGCTCCTGGTAGACGGGTTCACGGCCAAGATCACCCGTGCCGACCAGGAGCTTCGTGTGCTTGTCTATCCATCGGCGATCGATCTGTCCAGTGCCCACCTGCGCCACCTCGCTGGGCATCTCGCGGTTCGCCGTCGCGAAATCGGCACCCGGTGGCGCCGCGTCACGCCGGGCCGTCAGGCTCTGCTGGTCCTGGCCCACCTGCGATGCGGCGACACCTATGCCCAGCTCGCCGCCGCGTTCGGCATCGGGATCGCGACAGTCTACCGCTACGTCCGCGAGGCGATAGAGGTCCTGGCCGCGCTGGCTCCCAGCCTGGCCGAGGCGATGCGGACCGCGAGCCGCCTGGCCTTCGTGATCCTCGACGGGACGCTGCTGCCGATCGACCGGATCGCCGCCGACACCCCGTACTACTCAGGCAAACACAAGCGTCACGGCATGAACGTCCAGGTCCTTACCGACCCTTTCGGGCGGCTGCTGTGGGCCTCACCCGCGCTGCCCGGCTCCACCCACGACCTGACCGCCGCCCGCACCACGGAATCGTCGACGCGCTCGCCGAGCCCGGCCTCAAGTGCTGGGCCGACAAGGCGTATCAGGGCGCCAGCGGCTCCATCCGAGTCCCTTCCGCGGCGGTCGCCTCAGGCGGTGGCAGCGCCAGCACAACAGCACACACGCCAAGATCCGCTGCCTCGGCGAGCAGGCCATGGCCACCCTCAAGGGCTGGCGCCTCCTGCGGAAGCTCCGCTGCAGCACGAACCGCATCACCAACTTCGTGAAGGCCGTCCTCGTCCTTCACCAGGCATCAGCGTGAGGTTGGAAAAGGCTCACCGCCAGACGGACCGCCATCCAAGCACCAGCCTCTGACAACACGGGCCATTCCGTCCGGCTGGGTAAGGTGGCAACGTGCGACGCGACACGCAGCCGCTCAGAGCACCCAGCTCGGCAAAGGAAGAGCAAAGGGTCCTTTAAGCGCCAGGTCAGAGAGTGTCTTCCCCGCCGACGCGGGGGGTGTTCCGCGCAGCTTCGACCATGCGCATCACCTCGTACAGTCTTCCCCGCCGACGCGGGGGTGTTCCGCCCGGTCTCCTCGCGTGGATGGACCAGGTCGAGTCTTCCCCGCCGACGCGGGGGTGTTCCGGCATGTGGGAGCCCTGGGTCCTGGCCCTCGTGGTCTTCCCCGCGACGCGGGGGTGTTCCGTACCTTCGGCCCTTCACGACCCTCGCGGTCGGGTCTTCCCAGCCGACGCGGGGGTGTTCCTCCAACCCGCCCCTCACCAGGCCGGTCCTAGTCGTCTTCCTCGCCGACGCGGGGGTGTTCCGCAGGGCGCCGGGTATGCCGACCTGATCGCCGCGTCTTCCCCGCCGACGCGGGGGTGTTCCGCGGCTGAACCTGGTCCGCGGCATCATCACCGTGTCTTCCCCGCCAATGCGGGGGTGTTCCGCGCTGGCACGCCCACGCCCGGGACAAGCACTGGTCTTCCCCGCCGACGCGTGGGTGTTCCGCCGCAGACCTCGTACGTGTCGAACGCGCGGGCATCTTCCCCGCCGACGCGGGGGGGGTGCCCCTATGTGTTTGGTCAAGCCGGGTGAGGATGGTCGGCATGACGGATCGGGATCGGTTGGGGCGGACAGCGGTGCACCATGCCGCTGTCGATGGGGACGTGGATGGCCTGAGGGTGCTGTTGGCCGAAGGTGCCGACCCGGGGGCTGCTGATGCCGATGGCTGGACGCCCCTGCATTTTGCTGCGCAGGCCAGGGCTCCCTTGGCCATTGGGATCCTCCTGGCCGCGGGTGCGGCTGTCGATGCCGCGGACCGTCACGGCAATACGCCGTTGTGGAGGGCGGTGTTCTGTTCGCAGGGCGAGGGGACCGTGATTCGGCTATTGATGGAAGCCGGTGCCGATCCCGACCGCGTGAACGCTCATGGCGCGAGCCCGCGGACACTGGCGGGACGGGTCGCCAACTACGACGTGGCTGTCGACCTTCCAGGCGGGGGCGGGGCTTCCGCCTAGGCTCCGCCGCCAGCCGTGATGGGTTGGGGTTCGTAGAAGGTCCCGTCGCGGAGCATCGCGAAGAGCACGTCGGCTCGTCGTCTGGCAAGGCAGAGGAGGGCTTGGGTGTGGTGCTTTCCCTGAGCGATCTTCTTGTCGTAGTAGGTCCGGGATGCCGGGTCGGCCAGGGCGGCGAAAGCCGAGAGGAAGAAGGCCCGTTTGAGCTGCTTGTTTCCGCGTCTGGAGGGTTGTTCGCCGCGGATCGACGAGCCTGAACTTCGGGTCGCAGGGGCGAGGCCGGCGTAGGCGGCGAGGTGAGCGGCGGACGGGAAACTGGATCCGTCGCCGACGTCGGTGAGGATCCGTGCTCCGGTCCTGACACCGATCCCCGGCATGGACGTCAGGACCTTGGAAAGAGGGTGGTTCTCCAGGAGTTCCCCGATCCGTGCGGCGAGGAGTTTGCGCTGGTCGAGGACGGCGGTCAGGGAACCGGCGAGGCTGGGGACGATCAGAGCGGCAGCGTCGGTGCCGGGAACGACGACGGTCTGCTCGTCGAGGGCGGTGAAGATCTCTTCGACCAGCGCTCGGCCGTCCTCGGGGCCTTTGGACGTATCAACGTCACGAGCCGTCGGCGTCCAGCCTTGCGGATCTGGGCCGGGGAGCCGAACCGTTCCAGCAGCATCAGGACGGCCGGGTGCTGGATCCGCGGGCCCAGGACTCGCTCCAGGTGCGGGTGGATCTGCGTCATTAGCCCGCGGAGCCGGTCGCTGATGCGGGTTGCTTCGCCGGCGAGGTCGTCGTCGAAGCCGACGATCATCTCCAGCTCGGCGATGGTCTCGTCTTCGAGGTCGACCGAGCGGAGTGTGTGGGGCATGACGCGGGCGGCGTCGGCGATGACGAACGCGTCGCGGGCGTCGGTCTTGGCCTCGCCGGGGTAGAGAGCGGCGATCCGCCGCATCGTCAGCCCCGGCAGATAGGCGACCAGGCAGCCCAGGTCCCTCGCGACGGCCAGCGGCAGGGTGCCGATGGAGGCCGGCTGATCGACCACGACGAGCACGGTCCCGTGCTTGGCCTGCAGTTTCCCGAACACCTCGCGGAGCTTGGGTTCGCTGTTGGGCAGCCGCTTGTCGAATGCCTTCTTCCCGGCCGGGGTGACGGCGGTGGCGTGGTGTTCGCCTTTGCCGACGTCCAGGCCGAGGAAGGCGCCGATGTCGCTGATGTCGATCACGTTCGTCCTCCGGTCGTTCCCGCCCGGCCATCCCACGGCACCGATCGCCACATCCACATTACGAAGAGCCTCCCGACCTGCGAAGAAGCCGGTGGTCATGCCCCTAATCAGCGGTCTGGCGATGCCTCCGGAGCCGGTGCCCCCCCCCCCCCCCCCCCAGGCCATACGTTCGACAGGGGGAGAAAGGTGATGCCAACTCCGGAGGCCGGGCGCCCCGTTGCGGGGCCACCAAGAAGGTAATGGGGGGTCCGTGGCCGTCCGGAGCCGAAGCCAAGCTGTTCGGGTCTTCCTCGCCGACGCGGGAGTGTTCCAGAGGTCCCCGCCGCGCGGGGACATCGCCGCTATGACTGCGGTAAGGCGCCGTTCGGCGCGCGCGGATGAACTTATCGAGCGGGAGCGATGCTGAGAAGCCCGCATCCGTATGCCTTGCCCCGCCCGATGCCCGTAGCGAGCTTCTCGCGAAGCAGTTCGGCGTCGAGGACTCGGGCCGTCCCATCGAATCGTGTGCGGGCATGCTGGATTCGCTGCTTTGCGGCGGGGCCTTTGGGGTCCCGGTGGCCGCGTACCGTGGCGAGCGGGTGGGCGTTGATGTGCAACGGTTCCAACCCGCCTGCGTTGGATTGCCGTTCCCACCATTCAACAGCGGCATTGCCGCTCAGGGCCACGACGGGCGGGAGCCTATAGATTTCCCGAGAGGTGGCGCCCGGCTTGCGCACGGGGTTGGCCACACAGCGGTAGTTGACGACCATGCCCTTGTGCAGGTTCGACAACAGGGCGTCGAGGGATCGCGTTTCGACGCTGCCGTAGGCGTCTGGCAGGCGTGAGGAGTCGGGTTCTATGTGGCTCTGCAGGAGGATCTGCGGTCCCTGTGGGGTCTCTTCGGCGCGGAACAAGACTCCGAATACGGCCCGGGCCGGGCCTTCGACGCCGTCGGGGAACATCTGCAGCATGCGTTGGTGCAGTCGGATGCCTTGGTCGTTGCCGCCGAGGTCCCTTCGGGCCTCGCGAGAACTGGGCGAGGGCACGATGCGGGTCAGCCACAAAGTCACCGGGTGCTCCTCTCCGGGTTGGTGAAATGGGTATCGATATAGTTTTGGAGCTTTTCCAGGTAGCAGGTGCCGAAGCCCTCGTACGTGGCATCCGGCAGGTGCACTGCACGCCGGTACAGCGGCCGGGGCCGATACTGGCGCTCCAGCGGTGCGAACGACAGCGGTTCGTCGGTGACTTCACCGCTGTGGTGATCACCATCACCCTTGCCTGGGGCGTCAGAGTCCACAGGAAGCACACCGAGCGGTCCGTCGCCGTAGAACTCGATCGGCTGCGGCCCGCTGCGTGGCCTCTTGACGGCCAGAGGCATCCGGACCAGGTGGCGCAGCGGATCTTCCACCATTCCCAGAAGGACTGGGCCCTCCGGCGGGCAGGACCGGCGTCCGAGAAAGAGAGGCCAGTGCGGGTCACGCAGGGCAGCAGCGCACGAGTGCAGCAGCCCTTCGTCGTCGGACGTGAGCGCGAGGGTGAAGGCTGCGTCGGCTAGGTACTGGCGCTTGGATACCAGAGTGCTCTTGCCCTTGTTCCGGCGTTCCCCATCGACGGTGATCACCGTCTCATCGGCGGGTAGCCCACCTCCTACGGTGTGGAAGTCGGACAGCACGACACCGGGTCGGTCGACTCGTACCGTCATCGAGAGCGCCGTGAGGTCGTCCAGGGGCGCCTCGCGCTTCCGCCCGAGACCGGCGGCGAGCATGCCCACGACGCCGGACCGGGTGGGGAATCGGGCCGTGTCACGTCGCAGGTACTTGCTGTGAGTGCCCCAGGACTGGAGTGGGCCTGCCAGGCGCAGCAGCAGCCCGTGGGAGGGTGTTTCGGTCACTGCGCGGCCTGTGGGAGAGCTGCGTCGATGGAGGTGGTGACGAGAGCTTCGAAGGATGTGCGGCGCTCGCCGAGGTGCTCCAGCTTGTCGAATTGGAGGGAAGCATGTGCAGTGTGCAGGACCCGCTCGGGGCCGAGAAGGGTGTTGGCGGCCTTGGAGTAGGCGTCGATGGCTGCCACGGAGCGCCCGACGTAGCCGCCGTGTTCGGCAGACCGTACGGGTTCCTCGAAGGCTGCGGCGAACGACAGTGGCCGGTCGGAGCGGACCGCCACGTGGACTAGGTGCGGGAGCGTGTGTGGGGCGGTGGAGTTCCTCTTCGCCTGTGGTAGCGATTCGATGAAGGAGAGCAGGAACTGGCCGGCGAGCTCGCGGGCTGCCTCGAGGCCGATGTCGTTGTCGTCGCTCAGATTCTTGCTGAGTTCCTTGAGATCGACTGTGGCGAACCGGTAGAAGGTGCCGGTGCTGAATTCGGCAGTGCCCATGTGGCCGCTGCCGGTTTCGTCGTCCTTCGCCGCGGTGACATCGTCGACGGCTGCGAAGTAGTCGAGTTCGATCTCGGTGGTGTGGGTCGTGAAGGCGTGCGCGACCTGGACGGCACCGTCGACACCGGCCTGGTCGACCTCGGCGAGCATGCGGCCGAAGAGGTTGATGACGCCGTTCCTCTTGAGGAAGACCTTGTCGATCTTCCCTTTCAGAGCGCTCTCGGGCTTGGTCCTACCCTTGCCGGTGAAGTCTGTCGTGAGCGCGTCCTTGTGGGCTTCGGCGATGTCAGCCAGTTCCTCGACAGCGTCTTCGGGGAGGTAGACGAGCGCGTTGGTCAGGACCTTGTTCGTGATGGGCTGCTTGTCTTTTCCCTTGGCCACCTCCCACTTGATGCTGCTTCCCGCCGCAACATGCGCACCGGCGCGTTCGGCAAGCGCCTCATCCCACCCGCGGTCGCGGAGCACTTCGGCGACCCGCTCGCCGATGCGGCGTGTGCGCAGCGCGTTGTCGCCGAGCGCGTCCTGGAAGTGCTCGCGGATGGCCCGCTTCCAGGACTGGCTGGAGATGCGGGTACGCAGGGCGTCGCCGTAGAGCATGGTTTTCACCGAGTTGGTGTCGTCCCGGTTCAGGTTCGCGTAGGGAACGGGTTGGACGACGTGGATGTCGATGAAGCGTGGCTTGAGGCCCATCGGGAATCTCCTGTGGGTGAGGGGTTCAGTCCTGGTCGGCGCGGGCGGTGATGCGGTAGAAGTCCTGCAGCCAGCGGCGGCTGATACGCCCGGACTGGTACGGCCAGTCGACGAGGTCTGCCAGCAATTGCCCCCAGTCGATGGTGGCGTCGGTGGTGCGTACCTGGTTCACCGCGGCAGGGAGGTGCAGGTGGATGCCGCGGAGGCTCTGCCGCGTCAGGAGGTTGATGCGGCTCTCTGCGGCGCTCATCCGCATGGAGGCGCCCTTCGCCGTGACGGCATGGCCCAGAGTGGCACCGAACGAAGGCCCGTAGGGGGTGGGCTCGGGCGGGGCGGCCTCCTCGTCCGGCTCTCCGTCCCTTTGAAGGACCTGACTCTTCACCGCCCCTTGTTCGTCTGCGGTGTCTTCGTCGTCTTCCTGGTCGGGCGCGAAGGTGTGTCGGGGCTGGGCCGCGATTAGGGCGGCCACTGTGTAGTGGGCCTGCGCTGTCTTGTCGTCGCACCCGTCCGGCAGTCGCGGCGTCAGCAGCCGGTGCATGGCGCGGGCGCGCGGGTGGTCCAGGTCGCGGCGCAGTCCCGCGCGCAGCGCCGCACGGGCCCCGGGGTCTGTGCGGCACAGGCGTTCAATGCGGAAGGTGAATGCGGCATACCTGGCGTGCTTGCTTGGGCGCTTGCTCGGTTCAGGGGCTTGGAAGGTCATGCCTGTCCTTGGGTCGGCGGGCGACGGTCACGACTTCTTGGACGCCCTTTTCGTCTTCGGTAGCTCCATCGCCTTGTGTGGGTCTTTCAGGGCGGCGAGGATGATCGCCTTCGCCCTGGTGACGGCCTTCGCTCCTCGCGGGGTGCGCGTGACGGAGTCGGTCACCGTCTCGTACGCGTCGAGCGCGTGCCGTCCGAAGGCCCTGCATGCGGCCTCGAAATCGAAGCCGGAATCCTCGGCGCCGTCAGAGCGGGTCAACTGCCGGAACCTGGACCAGAACTCGTCCTCCGCCGACGGCCAGTACCGTGCCATGACCGCGTCCAGCCAGGCCCCCGGATCGTTCTTCTTGTCACCTGTGTACTTCAGCCAGGCTTCCTTCGTGGCCTGCTCCAGCCGGTCCTCGAAGAGCTCGCCGAGTTCGCGGAGCTGGCGTACGGGCCGCTCGGTACTCACCGCGTCTTCCTCCGCTCGGGAAAGGAGTACCGGGGTCGTGGAGTCGACGTATTGGTGGTTGGCCGCCTGGCTGGCGTCCTGTTCGAAGCCGAGCGCACGTACTCGCAAGTACTCGCTGACGTCGAAGGCGTGGTCCATGACCTTCGGCTGGATGGGGCTTGAGTCGTCCAGCTGCTTGAGCAGGAGGGCGTCGATGTCCCGCCACAGGGAACGGGAGGAGCGTGCGGGCCGGGGGTAGGTCTTCCCGTCCTTGTCGATGTCCCAGATCAGGTAGTCGTCTTCCGGACGGATCCGCTCGGCGTTGTAGGCCCAGGTGATGTACGCGTCCGCGGTGTACTCGCCGTCCTGGGCGGGGACGAGATAGAGAGCGTGCTGTGAACAGGCGGTGAGCCGTGAGCAGGGGCCCTGTGGCTCGGGCATCGGCTTGAGCGGGTCCGGGAGGCCGTCGCGCTCCCAGGGGCACAGGTCGGTCTGCCGGCTGACGTCGCCATCCGGCGCTGTCAGACCCGCCAGCAGCGTCAGGAAGAGGTTGTCGCACTCCGGGTGATACGACAGCGCAGCCCGCAGTGGTGAAGCCTTCGCATAGTGGTGGCTCACATTGCCGACCGCACGCCTCGAGAGGCCGCCGGGGGCTCCCCAGTAATGCCAGGTCAGCAGCGACAATGCCGCCTGCGAAATCTTTGGGAGTACGAGCTTGTCATGGCTCCAGTGCCCGAACCAGGAGTGGTTGTTGCCCGCTGACCGGCTCATGACCAGCTTGTGGGTCCCGGCAGTTTGGTTCCTGTCGCACTGGGCGGGGAGGCGAGGGTCCTGGAGCCAGGGGTGACCGCGATCGAACAGGTCGAAACGGTGGGTCCACTGGTCGAAGTAGCCGGCGATGCCAGCCTTGCGGCCGTCGGGGAGTTCGATGCTCTGCTCAGGAAAACCCTGATCCAGGATTTCCTCCCGCCGGTCGCCCCAGCTTCCGGGACCGGCCTCGTCCAGAGCGGTGATCCGGGCGGTGAGCGCGTACAGCAAACGCAGCAGCGCCGAGTGAGCCGGAGCTTCCGGGACCAGCAGCGTGCGAATCTCTCGGGCATGCAGGAACAGACTCCTGAGGCCCACTTGCGGTGGGCCCGACTTCCCCTCCAGCCATGCGACCGGGATCCATGGCTGGTCGATCAGATTGGACGCAGGCGTGGCCACGCCCCTCCCCCCGTGGTCGGACTTCCACCGAATGTTAGAAGGAAGTACGGGGGCGGCGTGGACGGTTACGGCAACTGATCAATTTGCAGGCCGAGTTCATTCATGCAAAATCGGTGCTTCGGGCTGATGTACACCCACTTACCGTCTTCCTGTTTCAGGTCCAGCCGGAGGACATTCTTGAGGGCGGCCATGTTGCGCCAGGCAAGGTTGGCATCGCCCTCAACGGCCTCGACGAGTCGCTTCGGTACCGGTATCAGATAAGGGACGAGCTGGCCCGGCCTCGGTCTTCTCTTCGAATCGATCTGAAGCTTCTTCTCGAGGACGCCATCCTCCAGGAGGTGGACCATCTGCCCCTGCTTGTTGCGCCCGGGGTACAGACAGACCACATGCACCATCTCCTCACCGAGCACAGAGGAAAGCAGCTCGGGCTCCAGGCCGGGATGGTCGCGGCTCAGCAGGCCGAGGTCGCCATCAAGCTCCCGTGGTCCAGGCACCTCCAGCCAAGACGCAGTACCACTGGCTCTGCGTTCACGAACCGTGCGCTGGTTGTCGAGCTCCTGGAGCTCACGCGCCGCAGACTCCCCCAACCTATCGACGAGCTCGTCGGCGTACACCTCATCCAGCAGCGAGGGCAGTTCTTCGGGCAGAACAACCGTCCTGCCGGTACCCAGGAGCATGTCGGTCCGCCGCACCAGCGCGGCATCGTCCAGTTCGGACGCCTTGTCCGCTCGGAGCACCACCAGCCTCGACCAATCACCCACGCTCTGCACCGCACGGGCCAACAAGTCCGCGAGCGGTGCCGGCCCAGAGATGACGAGGTCGAAACGCAGGCCCCGGACATGTTCCAGGATCGACGTCGTCACCAGCACGGAGGGGCCCGAGACTCCACCAGTTGGGGCGAAGGCACTCCGGCAGGCTGCGAGACGCTGCCATCGGTCCTTGTTGCGCATCCGTTCATGGACCAGGGTCACATCGAGGCCAGGCAGATCCTGTGTGAGCTGATGGAACGTGCGGATGGCTTCCGCAGGCGTCGATCGGTAGACGACGGCCCTTCCGCTGCCGGCTGCAACCATCGGTGCAAGTGCCGCCTGGATCTCGCCATACGGCGTACCGTCAACGACCTTGATGCTGAGCGTGCTGGCACGAGTGGCCCGGGCAGGCTGCTGGGGCAGGTGCCCGCCTCCTGACCGAGCATCCACGAACGACCACCCTGGCGACCGACGAGGCTGCATCATCGGCTCCTTACCCTCTCCTGCGCCCCGCCGATAGGCCGCCAGCATCGCGTCCACCGACTTGTCCGCAGCCGTCGCGGCAAGGACAACGGGGATCCGCAACGCAGCGGCCCACTCCAGGAACCGGAGCATCAACTTCTGCCCCCAGGCGCCGCGGGCATGGGCTTCATCCACCACGACGACCTTGCCGGAAAGAGCAAAGAGCCTCATCACGTTGAACTTCACCGGCATAACAGCCTGCAGAAGTTCGTCCACCGTCCCCGTGCCGAGCGCAGCCAATAGCGCGCGGTGATGGGAATTGAGCCAGCTGTTCGCTGCCGGGGCCCAATCCTCACCAGGCTCCGCGCTGACTGGGTCGGTTGCATTGGCCTGCGCCCACTGCTCCGCGGCTTCCGCCGGCTTCAACCGGGCAGAGCTGTGGAGCAGCAGCGACCGCCAAGGGCCGGTCAGCGCCTGCTCGGCGAACGCATGCACCTGCGCCATGTGGCTATCAGCCGCTGAACCGGTCGGCAGAGCGTAGAAGAGGCCCCGCGCGTTCGCCGCATGCCCCAGGACTGCCGCTGCGCGAAGGGCCGCTTCCGTACGGTCCTCTGACGGCGGAGCCGTCACGACCACCATGCCCGGCCCGTGTTCAGTCACCAGATCAGACACCTGGCGAGCCATGCTCGCCCCAAAACCAGTCTCCCCCGCGCACTGAACAGGGTCCGGCGGCCGGGCGAAACCGGTCCCGAGCAGGTCCGTCCGCTGCAACAGACGCGGAGCCGCCGTGCGGGCGATCCGCCAGTAGGAGTCCAGGTCGTCGGGAGTCCCAGCCCATCCCTCTTCCCTGAGCCGGGTCAGGATCTCTTCTTCGATACTGGCCAGCCAGTCCGACAAGGTCACCAACCCCGTCAGGACAACAGCCGCTCCTGGCGTCATCCGCCCTTGCGGAACCGACTTCACCCCGAGCACTCGTCGCACCTCGTCGAAGTGGATCCGCCGCTGCTCCTCCCAACTTCCGGCACCCAAACCGGGGTGACGCGCCACAGGGCACCGCGAGTCCTTGTCGTAGACCACCGGGTGGAAACGACCACCGTGCCCACCGAGCAGCTGGGCCACCGCATGACTGAGCTGGGACTGCGGACGCCGCCTCGACGACGGATAGCCGATCTCCTTAAAGATCCCCACCAGCCACCAGTGCGCCGCCGCTTCGTGCGACTGCCGGTCCTGCGCGGCGCCAGCACCGAATCCGTACCCCGGCTCACCGCTCAGCTCCTGAGCCAGCAGCTTCCCGTCCTCGTACTTCGGTCCACCCGGGTGCAGCTGGAACGGCACACTGATCTTCCCGATGTCATGCAGCCCCGCCCAGAATGCCGCAAGCGCCCGCGCCTGCTCATCCGAAACCTGCAGCGCCGCCACCACCATGCTCCGCTGGTGCACGGTCAGCAGTTCGTCCCAGACCACCTCAGCAACGGCCGCCGTGTCCAGCAGGTGACAGATCAATGGATGCCTATGGTGCGCACCGCGCGCGTCCTTACCCAGCCCGGCAGCCTTGCCCCAGAGGCGGGAGTCCAGGGACATGGTGCTCCTTGTCACGGGTTCGGTGCAGGTGAGCTTCAGAAGAACGCAGTAGAAAGAGCCTGACCTGGAACGTCCCCTTGAAGACCTGCGGAGGGGAATTCGGTCAAGCGCAGGTACACCAACTTTGGTCTCCCGTAGAGTACTTACTGCTGCACGCTTCCCTGGGAGGTGCACGGAATCCCATTGGCTCTCCAGCCGACTGCACATCGAGATGAACGCACGACCCTCTCGAGGGACGTGGCGCAACCTCGGCTCTGTCGGCGCTCTGGAGAAACAGTGTCCCGGTTCCTGCGGAAGTTCGTCCTGCGACGCGAGGTCCTCCTCGAGGTCTCCCGCGTGCTGATCAGCGCGGTACTCCGTGCCCTGATCAACGAACTCGTCAGCTGGCTCTTCTGAGCCAACGGTGACGGATCCCAGGGGTCCGTCACCTCTTACATGATGGCGATGCCCCGCTGGCTGGCTGCTCACCGCACGGCGATGTGTCCCCACGGCAACTGCGCCTTCCCTCTCGCCTAGCCATTCTCTCCGCGCGAGCAAAGTCGACCCAGCGCCTGGGTAATGGGGCCACACCCTTCTCCGTCGTGGAGTCGGCTCCGCGCAAGCGGGGGTAAGACCGGTGGTGCACGACGAACTGCGGGGCGCGTTGTCTCTGCGTCCGTTCCTTGAAACGTGAAGAGCGTAATCGTGGTCCCCACGCGCAAGCGGGCGTGAGCCGGTCACGACCAGGGCCGACGGCGCCCAGATCCTGTGGTCCCTGCGCGAGCGGAGGTGAGCCGCACTCGAAGCGGGTGTGGGCTCCTGCTCTCCGCGCGAGCGGAGGTGAGCCGAGGTCGCAGGCGCCGGCGAATGCCGGGCCGGGGTGCTCTCCGCGCGAGCGGAGGTGAGCCGGTCGCGGGTATCTGGACCTGGTCGGGTCCCGCGTGCTCTCCGCGCGAGCGGAGGTGAGCCGACGAAGAAGGCGCGGCGCCTGATCGCCCTGTCGTGCTCTCCGCGCGAGCGGAGGTGAGCCGTTGGTCCAGGAGCTCACTGCCGCTGCAACCAAGTGCTCTCCGCGCAAGCGGAGGTGAGCCGCACTTCCGGTTCGCTCCGCCGCGGATCGGCGGGTGCTCTCCGCGCGAGCGGAGGTGAGTCGTCCCTGACGGCGCCACGTTCAACACTGAGATCGTGCTCTCCGCGCGAGCGGAGGTGAGCCGTTGACGATCACCTGAATCCACCAGAACCCGGGGTGCTCTCCGCGCGAGCGGAGGTGAGCCGCCGCCTGGCCCCGGGCCACCGAACCCCACCCGGTGCTCTCCGTGCGAGCGGAGGTGAGCCGCCGGACTGGTTGCTCCAGAACAGCAGGTCGCCGTGCTCTCCGCGCGAGCGGAGGTGAGCCGCTGGCCCGGCAGTACATGGAGAGCCTGGGCCTGTGCTCTCCGCGCGAGCGGAGGTGAGCCGGTGGGCCGCGAGATCCGCTCGTGGTCGGCGGCGTGCTCTCCGCGCGAGCGGAGGTGAGCCGTCCTCCAGCCACACACCGTTGTCGACACCCCCGTGCTCTCCGCGCGAGCGGAGGTGAGCCGCGTCGCCGATGGCGCGGATCACCTGGGCGCTTGTGCTCTCCGCGCGAGCGGAGGTGAGCCGGCCGTCGGCCTAGGTGACGGGGTTTACCTGCTGTGCTCTCCGCGCGAGCGGAGGTGAGCCGAGAGGACCCTCGACGTACTTTGCGGTTCGGCCGTGCTCTCCGCGCGAGCGGAGGTGAGCCGTTCCGCCTGCGCTCCCGGTTGCTGTCAACCGCGTGCTCTAAGGCGAGCGGAGGTGAGCCGGCGCTGAACAGGATCGCGTCGGCAGTGATGCCGCGCTCTCCGCGCGAGCGGAGGTGAGCCGCCCCATGGCCGCACCTCCTCGTAGGGCATGGCGTGCTCTCCGCGCGAGCGGAGGTGAGCCGCAGAACCTTGACGTTCACTCGCTCGCTCATGGGTGCTCTCCGCGCGAGCGGAGGTGAGCCGCTGGTCAGGACCCCACCCGTGAACCCGCCACTGTGCTCTCCGCGCGAGCGGAGATGAGCCGCGGGTGACGGTACGCGCGGGTCTTCATGTGCAGTGCTCTCCGCGCGAGCGGAGGTGAGCCGGCCGCGTCGACGGCCGGGTCCGCTCCCTCGGGCTGCTCTCCGCGCGAGCGGAGGTGAGCCGTCCCAGACGAGGGACGTCGCGGCGTCGCTGGTGTGCTCTCCGCGCGAGCGGAGGTGAGCCGGCCTCGGCCAGGACAGGCATCGCGTCGACTTCGTGCTCTCCGCGCCAGCGGAGGTGAGCCCGGCAACGACGCAGTCGTACCGGTCCAGCAGCTGTGCTCTCCGCGCGAGCGGAGGTGAGCCGGCCGCCTGCGAGGCTTGACCGCGTGCCTCGCCGTGCTCTCCGCGCGAGCGGAGGTGAGCCGGGCAGCCGCGAGTTCAAGCACCTGATCCCGTTGTGCTCTCCGCGCAAGGGGAGGTGAGCCGTTCTTCCTGCTGCTGAAGCAGCTGATCGGCCGGTGCTCTCCGCGCGAGCGGAGGTGAACCGGCCCAGGACACGCGCATCGCGTCCGGCTACGTGTGCTCTCCGCGCGAGCGGAGGTGAGCCGCGTGGGAATCCCGCCGGGCCGTGCGGTCCGGCGTGCTCTCCGCGCAAACGGCGGTGAGCCGGGAATCAGCATCAAGCGACGCCACAGGCCCTCGGGCTTTCCGCGCGAGCGGTGGCCCACCGCAGAGCAGCGGAATCACCGCCAGCGACATCAGGGATGCGGCTGGCGCCGCGGTAAACTCGGCCGCCAACCCCTTCGAGAGGCTGGCCATGCTGGGGCCCGAGGGCGTGGAGGAAGGCGCCTTCCAGATGCAGATGTGCCTAGTTCAACTGCGGGGGCACATCTGGCAGATGAGCGGGACGGTTAGAGATGCCAGCCACACTCACGACGCGTGGGCCAAGGCACTCCATGCCTTGGAAGATCGCAGGCCGGAGTTCCTCGCTGCTGTCCGCGAGGTTCTTCAGTCCCCCAAGCCCCGCGGCCTGACACCTGTCGAGGCCGGTCCGCCACCCCTCCCCCACGATTCGGTCACAACTCCGTCACCACCGGAACATTCCGCTCCCCCGCCGCATACCGCACAGCTACGGTCATGCCTCCACGAACCACCCTTGGGGGACAACTTGAGCACCCGCACCCTTGCCGCCGCGATTGTCTGCCTCGCTGCAGCGTCGCTCGTTGGCTGCGCCCCTGCCGCCACGGATCCGACGCCCACAGCGCCAGCCGCTTCCGAGTCCTCCACTGCCGCCCCTGCCGCGATGCCGTCCGAGAAGGAAGAAGAGGAGCCCGCGGAGACCAAGGCGGTCCCGAACTTCGTCGGAATGGGACTGCAGTCCGCACAGGACAAGGCCCAAGCCGACGGGTTCTACCTGCTGACGTCCCACGACAGCGCCGGGCGGGACAGGCTCCAGGCCCTCGACCGAAACTGGAAGGTCTGCTCCCAGAACATCAAGGCAGGCAAGACGGTGTCCACGGACACCAAGCTGGACTTCGGGGCAGTGAAGCTCGAAGAGACCTGCCCGGCCAACGACGCCAAGGCCCCCGAGGTAGAAGGCGACAAGATGCCGAACACGGTCGGGAAGTCAGTCAAGGCGGCCCGCGGCGCCCTGGACTCCAGTACGTCGATCACGGCCACGGACGCGGCAGAGGACCGCATGGTCCTGATGGAAAGCAACTGGCAGGTATGCACCCAATCGCCAGCCCCGGGAGCCGCCCTCAACGGACAGCCCGTCGAGTTCACCGCGGTGAAGTTCGACGAGAGCTGCCCGTAGCCGACGCTTCGGTGCTCTCCGCGCGAGCGCAGGTGAGCCGTTGACGTACTGATCCTGGTAGACGAGGGTTCGACTGGAACAACACCATCGTTGGTCTCGCCACTTAGAACCTCTAACGAAATGAGAGATGGGGAACGCTAGGCTCACTCGGCATGAGTCAGAGTGGTTCGCAAGCGGCGGCATTCTTCCGAGAGGCTCGCCAGAGCGGAGTGGTCTGGTTTGTCCGGGATGACGAGGGAAGCCCAGCTCCCCTCTCCGCGGACCGCACGCGAAGTCTTCCCTACTGGTCAACCACGGCCCGCGCCGAGAGGGCGGCGAACATCTGGGGGCATGGTCTACGTGTTGAATCCATGTCCCTAGTGCTCTGACCGCATAGGTTGGCCGGTTTGGTGATCGCGGCGGTTGGATGGGGGGACGTCCGTTCCGACCGCTGGAGGTGCGGTGGCCGAGC